>JASJCA010000118.1 GCA_030066215.1 Rhodobacter sp.
ACTCGGCCGGCCGCGACCGCGCCAGCGGACCGCTCAAGCCCAGCCAGCGGCCCGGATCAGGGCGCGCGGTCGCTGGTCAAGGTCATCGACCCGGCGCCGCGGGCGCGGCCCTCGGACGAGGCCGTCGCGCGCGCCATCGAGGTGATGAAACAGGCCGAACGGCCGCTGATCGTGATCGGCAAGGGCGCGGCCTATGACCAGTCCGACGAGGTGATCAAGGCGCTGGTCGAGACATCCGGCTATCCTTTTCTGCCGATGTCGATGGCCAAGGGCATCCTGCCCGACACCCACCCGCAATGCGCCGCCGCCGCCCGTTCGCTGGTCTTGAAGGACAGCGACGTAGTGATCATGATGGGCGCGCGGATCAACTGGCTTTTGAGCCACGGCAAGGGCCGGCAATGGGGCGAGCCGGGCTCGAAACGCTTCATCCAGATCGACATCGACCCTGAAGAGATGGATTCGAACGTCGAGATCGCCGCGCCCTTGGTGGGCGACGTGGGCTCTTGCGCACGGGCGCTGGTCGAAGCGATGCAGGACCACGCCATCGCCCCGCCCAAGGCCTGGCTCGACCAGGTCCACGCCAAGGCCGAGGCGAATATGGAGCGCATGGCCACCCGGCTGCAGAACAACAACGACCCGATGGACTATCACGCCGCGCTCGGCGTTCTGAAGCAGGCGATCAACGACCGGCCCGACACGATCGTGGTGAACGAGGGCGCCAATACGCTCGATCTGGCGCGCTCGATCGTCAACATCCACAAGCCCCGGAACCGGATCGACGTCGGCACCTGGGGCGTGATGGGGATCGGCATGGGCGCCGCCGTCGCCGCCGCAATCGAGACCGGCAAACAGGTCCTGGCGATCGAGGGCGACAGCGCCTTCGGCTTCTGCGGCATGGAGATCGAGACGGTCTGCCGCTACGACCTGCCGGTCTGCATCGTGGTCTTCAACAACAACGGCATCTATCGCGGCGACGGCGAGAACTGGGGCGGCGGCGACGACCCCGCGACCACCGTCTTCGTCAAGGACGCGCGGTACGACCTGATGATGCAGGCCTTCGGCGGCAAGGGCGTCTGGGTGAAGAACCCCGACGAGCTGCGCCAGGCAGTCGACGCCGCGCTGGCCAGCGGCAAAGCCACCCTGATCAACGCCGCCATCGACCCCGCTGCGGGCAAGGAAAGCGGCAATATCGGAAACCTCAACCCGCAGTCGGTGGTGGCGCAGGCGCGCTATCCGCAGGCGCGGAAGACCTAGACTTTGCGGAGACACAGATGAAAGCACTCGACGGCGTCAAGATCCTCGATTTCACCCATGTGCAGTCGGGGCCGACCTGCACGCAGCTTCTGGCCTGGTTCGGCGCCGACGTGATCAAGGTCGAACGACCCGGCGTGGGCGATGCGACGCGCAAGCAGCTCGTCGACGTGCCAGGGGCGGACTCGCTCTATTTCACCATGCTGAACCACAACAAGCGGTCGATCGAGCTGAACTCGAAGAACGAGACCGGGAAAGAGGTTCTGACCCGGCTGATTGAGACCTGCGACGTGATGGTCGAGAACTTCGCGCCCGGCGCGCTCGACCGGATGGGCTTCACCTGGGAGCGGATCCAGGAAATCAACCCGCGCATGATCCTGGCCTCGATCAAGGGCTTCGGGCCGGGCAAGTACGAAGACTGCAAGGTCTACGAAAACGTCGCGCAATGCGCCGGCGGGGCGGCCTCGACGACCGGGTTCCTGGGCGGCGTGCCGACTGTGACCGGCGCGCAGATCGGCGATTCCGGCACTGGGCTGCACCTGGCGCTTGGCATCGTCACGGCGCTTTACCAGCGCGAGACCTCGGGGCGCGGCCAGAAGGTCAGCGCCGCAATGCAGGACGGCGTCTTGAACCTCTGCCGGGTCAAGCTGCGCGATCAGCAGCGCCTCGCCGCCGGGCCGCTGAAGGAGTATTCGCAATTCGGCGAGGGCATCGCCTTCGGCGAGGCTACCCCGCGCGCCGGCAACGATTCCGGCGGCGGCCAGCCCGGCCGCATCCTGAAATGCAAGGGCTGGGAAACCGACCCCGACGCCTACACCTATTTCATCACCCAGGCCGCGGTGTGGGAGGCGATCTGCGACGTCATCGGCGAGCCCGAGTGGAAGACCAAGCCCGGCTACGCCACCCCGCCCGAACGGCTCGACAAGCTCAACGAGGTGTTCGACCGGATCGAGCAGTGGACCATGACCAAGACCAAGTTCGAGGTGATGGAGATCTGCAACCCGCTCAACATCCCCGTCGGCCCGATCCTGTCGATGAAGGAGCTGATGGAGGACGACGGCCTGCGCGAGACCGGCACCATCGTCGACGTCGACCACCCCGAGCGCGGCCGCTACGTCACCGTCGGCTGCCCGGTCAAGCTGTCGGACTCGCCCGTCGAGGTGGTGCGCTCGCCGCTTCTGGGCGAACACACGGTCGAGGTGCTGACCGACGTCCTGGGCTACGGCGGCGACGACCTGGCCACGGTGATCGACAGCGGCGCGGTGGGCGAGGTCGACAAGGTGGCCGCCGAATGATCCCGGCCCGTCGAGCGTTGGCAAAGAGGTCCCGGGTCACGCCCGGGACAGCACGACGAGGGAGAGCGCGCCGATGCGCCTGATCGTGATGGGCCAGCAGGCCTTCGGCAAGGACTGCCTCGCCAAGCTCCTCGACGCCGGCACCGACGAGGTCGTCGCGGTCTATTGCGAGCCCGACCACGATGGCAGGCCGGCCGATCCGATCAAGGAATTCGCCCTCGAAAAGGGCCTGGCCGTCCATCAGCCGGCCAATTTCACCGACGCCGACACCCTGGCGACCCTGGCCGGCCACGACGCCGATCTGATGATCATGGCCTTCGTCAACCTCTTCGTGCCCGAGGCCGCGCGCGACACGCCCCGGCGGGGCTCGATCTGCTTTCACCCCTCGCTGCTGCCGCTGCACCGCGGCCCCTCGGCGGTGAACTGGCCGATCATCATGGGCGCCACCAAGTCGGGCTTTTCCTGGTTCTACCCCAATGACGGGCTCGACGAGGGCGACAGCCTGATGCAGTGGGAATGCGAAATCGGCCCCGACGACACCGTCATCGACCTCTATTTCAAGAAGATCTACCCCGCCGCCGTCAACAGCGTGCTGGAAATCTGCAACATCTTCCGCGCCGGCAACCCGCCGCACATTGTGCCCGACGAGGCCCAGGCGACCTACGAACGGCGCTGCCTGAAAAAGCACGCCCATATCGACTGGAACAAGCCGGTCGGCCAAGTCTACGACCTCATCCGCGGCACCAACCCGGCGCCCGGCGCCTGGACCACGCTCGACGGCGCCGAGGTGCAGGTCTTCGACTGCGCGCGCATCCCCGGCGACGGGGTATCGTCGAAAGTCGTGGATGTCTCGGAAGATGGCGTAACCGTGCAATTGATCGGCGGGCGCATCCTTATCAAGCGGGTACGCCCCGCGGGCGCGGGCAAGATCCCCGCGGCCGACTGGGCGGCATCGGCCGGGCTGTCGGTCGGTGATGTCCTTGGCACCTGAACCGCGAGAGTAAGAGCCCCATGTCCGACATCGAAATCGCCCGCGCCGCCCGCAAGAAACCGATCCAGGAGATCGGCGCGCGGCTCGATATCCCGGCCGAACACCTGCTGCCCTTCGGCCACGACAAGGCCAAAGTCTCGGCCGCGTTCATCAAGGCGCAGGAGGGCAAGGACGACGGCAAGCTGATCCTGGTCACCGCAATCAACCCCACGCCGGCGGGCGAGGGCAAGACCACGACGACGGTGGGCCTCGGCGACGGGCTGAACGCGATCGGCAAGAAGGCGATGATCTGCATCCGCGAGGCCTCGCTGGGGCCGAATTTCGGGATGAAGGGCGGGGCGGCCGGCGGCGGCTATGCCCAGGTGGTGCCGATGGAGGACATGAACCTGCACTTCACCGGCGATTTCCATGCGATCACCTCGGCTCATTCCCTGCTGGCGGCAATGATCGACAACCACATCTACTGGGGCAACGCCGAAGAGATCGACGTGCGCCGCGTCGCCTGGCGTCGGGTGGTCGACATGAACGACCGGGCGCTGCGGCAGATCACCCTGTCGCTCGGCGGCGTCGCCAACGGCTTCCCGCGCGAAGGCGGGTTCGACATCACGGTCGCGTCCGAGGTCATGGCGATCCTCTGTTTAGCGAGCGATCTCAGCGACTTGCAGCAACGCTTGGGCGACATGATCGTGGCCTACCGGCGCGATCGCACGCCGGTCTATTGCCGCGACATCAAGGCCGACGGCGCGATGACGGTGCTGCTGAAGGACGCAATGCAGCCGAACCTGGTGCAGACTTTGGAAAACAACCCCGCCTTCGTCCACGGCGGCCCCTTCGCCAACATCGCGCATGGCTGCAACTCGGTCGTCGCCACCAAGACCGCGCTGAAACTCGCCGATTACGTGGTCACCGAGGCCGGGTTCGGGGCCGACCTGGGCGCCGAAAAGTTCCTCAACATCAAATGCCGCAAGGCCGGGCTGCGGCCGGACGCGGTGGTGCTGGTCGCCACCATCCGCGCGATGAAGATGAACGGCGGCGTCAAGAAGGACGACCTGGGCGCCGAGAACGTCGACGCGGTGCAGGCCGGCTGCGCCAATCTCGGCCGCCATATCGAGAACCTCAAGGAATTTGGCGTGCCGGTCGTCGTCGGCATCAACCACTTCGTGACCGACACCGACGCCGAGGTGCAGGCGGTCAAGGATTACTGCGCCACGATGGGGGTCGAGGCGATCCTCTGCCGGCATTGGGCCGAGGGCTCGGCCGGCACCCGCGATCTGGCCGCCAAGGTCGTCGAGATCTGCGACAGCGGGGCGACGCAATACGCCCCGCTCTACCCCGACGACATGGGGCTTTTCGAGAAGATCGAAACCATCGCCAAGCGCATCTACCGCGCCGACGAGGTGCTAGCCGACCAGAAGATCCGCAACCAGCTCAAGGAGTGGGAGGCGCAAGGCTACGGCCACCTGCCGGTCTGTATGGCCAAGACGCAGTACAGTTTCACCACCGATCCCACCCGCCGCGGCGCGCCGAACGGCCACTCGGTGCCGGTGCGCGAGGTGCGGCTGAGCGCCGGGGCGGGCTTCGTCGTGGCGATCTGCGGCGAGATCATGACCATGCCCGGCCTGCCCCGGACCCCGGCGGCCGAGGCGATCCACATCAACGACGCGGGCCAAATCGAGGGGCTGTTCTAGGCCATGGCGGGGCTTCATACCATCACACTGCCGGTTCGGGGCGACGGCAAGGGCGACAACGTCTTCGCCCATGCCGCAGCGCTAGCCCGGCAGCACGGCGCGCATGTCCGGGTGCTGCATTGCCGGCTCTCGGCGGAAGACCTGATGCCCTTCGGCGTGGCGGTGCCCGGGTTCCTGCGCAAGCAAATCGAAGAGGCGGCGGCGGCGAACGCGGCTTCGGAAGAGGACAGCCTGCACGAGGAATTCCGCGCCCAGGCCGCCAAGCTAAGCCTGCCCGAGGCGGCGGCCGCGCCGGGCCGGGCCTCGGCCAGCTTCGTCGAATTCACCGGCAAGCAGGTCGACGCCGTCAAGCACTATGGCCGGCTCGCCGATCTGATCTGCGTGCCACAGCCTGACCGCGCCCGGGATCTGGGCGCCAACACGTTGAAATCGGCGATCTTTTCTTCTGGCCGCCCGGTGATGATGTGCCCCGAGCGCGACGCCGCGCCCGACGCCATCGGCACCCATGTGGCGATCGGCTGGAACGGCTCGCTCGAGGCGTCGCGCGCGCTGGCGCTGGCGATGCCGCTGGTCGAGGCCGCGCGGACCTTGACGATCCTGACCGCCGGCACCGCCCCGCCCGGTGCGGCGGCCGAGGACTGCGCGGCCGCCTTGGCGCTGCGCGGCGTGGCGGCCACGGTCGACCGGTTCGAGGCCAAGGGCACTGTCGGCCGAACGCTGCTGAAGCATTGCAACGATCTCGGCGCCGATCTTCTGGTCATGGGCGCCTATCACGACAGCTACGAACGCGAGACGATCTTTGGCGGCAACAGCCAGGCGGTGGTCGACGACGCGACGATCCCCGTGGTCCTGGCGCATTGAAGGAAATCGGCACGCAACAAACACAAAAAGTTGACTTGTTGGACGAAAGATTAATTCAACGCGGGCGAAAGACCCGCGGACCTGCCGATCACGGCACTCCCGGCCGCATCGCGGCCGGCAACCCTTGGAGGAGACCAACATGACTTATCTCAAGACCCTTGCGGCCAGTGCAGCGGCGCTGGCGGTGATGGCGCCGGCGGCGTTTGCCGACTGGGCGCCACGCAAGCCCGTCGAGTTCATCATCATGGCGGGCACCGGCGGCGGCGCCGACCAGATCGCCCGCCTGTTGCAGGGCCTGATCGAGAAGAAGGACCTTAGCCCGCGGCCCTTCATCCCGATCAACAAACCCGGCGGCTCGGGCGCCGAGGCGCTGCGCTACATGCAGGACAAGGCCGGCGACAACCACACCGTGATGATGACGCTGAACAGCTTCTACACCACGCCGATCATCCAGGAAGACCTGGGCGTCGACGTCACCGAGTTCACCCCGATTGGGCTGATGGCGATGGACACGTTCCTGTTGTGGGTCAACACCGACCGCAACGACATCACCGACCTCGACAGCTATGTGTCGGCGGTCAAGGGCGCGGGGCTCGACTGGAAGGTCGGCGGCACCGGGTCGGGCCAGGAAGACAGCGTGCTGACCGCGATGATGGAGGCCGCTTTCGAATACGAGGTCACCTACATCCCGTTCCCCGGCGGCGGCACCGTGGCCAAGAACCTGATCGGCAACCAGATCGATTCGACCGTGAACAACCCGTCTGAGCAGATGGAGTTCTACCGCGCCGGCAATTCCAAGCCGCTGGTGCAGTTCACCGGCGAGCGCATGGCCGCCTTCCCCGACACGCCTACGGCCAAGGAACTCGGCGTCGATATCGAGTATTACATGCAGCGGTCGGTCAACGGCCCGCCGGGCATGGATCCCGAAGCGGTCGAATGGTACACCAACCTGTTCCAGACGCTGTTCGACAGCCAGGAATGGCAGGACTTCTGCGTGTCCGACGGCCTGACCTGCGACGCGATGATGAACGGCGCGGAGCTTGCGAACTTCCACGCCACCCAGAAAGACGCGCATGTCGCCCTGATCGAACAGGTCGGCGCCGGCGCGATCACCGGCGAATAGTCGCTGCACGGGCAGAGCCGGTCCCGGCTCTGCCTCCACCAAAAATGCTGCAGGGGATCGGGCGGAGTTTGCCGGCAGGCGCCGTCCGCCGAACCGATGAGGGGCCGATGACCGTCCGAACCGCGGAACTCTTGATGGCGATCGCGACGCTGGCGCTGTCGCTGGGGCTGATGTTCAACGTCTATGCCGACGGGCTGACCATCGGCTGGGTCGAGGGCCGCGGCCCTGGTGCCGGGATGTGGCCGTTCTGGCTGTCGGCGGGCATGGCGCTGGCGGCCCTGGCGACGCTGGTGCGGTGGGTCCAGCGCAAGACCCCGGAATCGCGCTCGGACGCACCCTATATCGCGCCGGAGACGCTGTTTCTCGTGGCGGTGTCGGCGGTGTCGCTTCTGGCGCTGCTGGTCTTGATGACCGTCATCGGCACCTACCTCTCGCTGATGCTGTTCATGTTCTTCTACGTGCGCGTTTTGGGCAAGCACAGTTGGGCCATGACCTGGGCCTTCGTCGTCGGCACGCCGATTTTCATCTACCTTTTGTTCGAGGTGGCGCTGACCAAATACCTGCCCAAGGGCTGGCCGATCTTCGAGGAAGGCTTCCTGGTGATCGACAACCTGCGCTACGAATACTTCTACTGAGGCGGGCCCCATGGAGACCATCCTCGTATCCCTCGGCGCCGGGCTCATGCAGGCCTTCGAGCCGCTCAACCTCTTCATGATCTTCGCCGGCTGCCTGGCGGGGCTGTTCGTCGGCTGCATGCCGGGGCTGGGGTCGGTGAACGGCGTGGCGATCCTGCTGCCGGTGACCTTCCTGGTGCCGCCGACCGCCGCGATCATTTTTCTCGCCGCGCTTTACTACGGCGCGATGTACGGCGGCGCGATCAGCTCGATCACGCTGGGCATCCCCGGCGCCTCGACCGCGGTGGCCACCGTGTTCGACGGACGGCCGATGGCGCAGCAGGGCAAGGCCGACAAGGCGCTGATGGCCGCCGCCATCGCCTCGTTCATCGGCGGCACCGTGTCGGTGATCCTCTTCACCCTCTTCGCCCCGCCGCTGGCCGCCTTTGCGCTGAAATTCGGCCCGCAGGAGGAATTCGCCCTGATGCTGCTGGCGTTTGCCACCTTCATCGGGCTCGGCGGCGACGACATTCCCAAGACCGTCTTTTCGATCCTGCTCGGCCTGGTGATGGCCGCCATCGGCTTCGACATCATCTCGGGCCAGCCGCGGATGATCTTCTTCGACATGGTCGAGTTCCAGCGCGGCATCGGCTTTCTGGTGCTGGCCATCGGCATCTACGGCATCGGCGAGATGCTGTGGACGCTGGAAAGCACCAAGGGCCAGGTGACGATGCACAAGGTGCAGATCACCTGGGCCCGGATGAAGGCGAATTTCGCCGAGGTCAAAAAGTACATCAATTCGACCTGGCTCGGCTCGTTTCTGGGCTTCTTCGTCGGCACCCTGCCGGCGGCCGGGGCCACGCCCGCCTCGCTGATGTCCTACGGGCTGTCCAAGACCTTCTCGAAGGACCCCGACAGCTACGGCAAGGGCAATGTCGCCGGCGTCGCCGCGCCCGAGGCGGCCAACAACGCCGCCTCCACCGGCTCGATGCTGCCGATGATCACGCTGGGTATCCCTGGCTCGCCCACCACGGCCATCCTCTTGGGTGGCATGATCATCTGGGGCTTGCGGCCCGGCCCGCTGCTTTTCACCGAAAGCCCGGATTTCGTCTGGGGGCTGATCGGGTCGATGTATGTGGCCAACGTCGCCACCGTGATCCTGAACCTGGCGATGATCCCGATCTTCATCCGGGTCCTGGCGATGCCGTTCACGCTCTTGACTCCGATCATCTTCGTTTTGTGCGTGCTCGGCGTCTTCGCGACCACCGACCGGATGTTCGACACCTGGATCATGCTGATCCTCGGCGTCGGCGGCTATCTGATGCGCAAGCTCAACTATCCCGTGGCGCCCGCCGTCCTGGCCATCGTGCTGGGCCCGCTGGCGGAACGCTCGCTGCGGCAGTCGCTGATCTCGAGCCAGGGCGACGTGACCACCTTCGTCACCCGGCCGATCTCGCTGACCTGCGTGCTGCTGGCACTGGCGCTGATCTCATACCCGCTGGTCCAGCGCGCCCTGCGTCGGCGCCAATCGCAGCGCCGCGCGGCCTGACCGGCGGCGGCACTGGGCCGCAGGGGTCTAGGCTCGCCAAAGGCCCGCGCGAAACTATATTGCGCGGCAATAGAAAAACTTCTGCGAGGGAGGCGGTGATGGCCCGCAAAATTCTCATTCTCGGCGCGTCCTACGGCTCGCTTCTCGGCACCAAACTGATGATGGCGGGGCACGACGTGACGCTGGTCTGCCGCACCGCGACCGCCGAAACGATCAACGCCCACGGCACCGAGGTCCGCATCAAGCTGCGCGGCGAGGACGACCACCGCGCCTTCCGCTCGGCGGATCTGCCCGGCACACTCGACGCCCTGGCCCCGCACGAGGTCGACCCGGCCGGCTATGACCTGGCCGCGCTCGCCATGTCCGAGCCGCAATATGCCAGCGACGAGATCGTGGGGCTGCTGGCCCGGATCGCCGAGGCCGGCCTGCCGTGCCTGTCGATCATGAACATGCCGCCCCTGCCCTATCTGCGGCGCATCCCCGGGCTCGACGCCGACAGCCTGCGCGGTGCCTTCACCCGCCCCGACGTCTGGCAGCCCTTCGAGCCCGGCCTGGTGACGCTCTGCAGCCCCGACCCGCAGGCCTACCGGCTGCCCGATGCCGGCCCGAACGTGCTGCATGTCGGCCTCCCCACCAACTTCAAGGCCGCGCCCTTCGCCGATCCCGCCCACACCGCGATGCTGAAAGACCTCGAAGCGGGGATCGAGGCGGTCCGCGTCGACGGCAAGGACGTGCCGGTGAAGCTCAGGGTCTACGACTCGCTCTTCGTGCCGTTTGCCAAGTGGAGCATGCTGCTGACCGGCAACTACCGCTGCGTGCTGGCCGACGGCGTGCAGCCGATCCGCGACGCCGTGCATGGCGACCTCGACGCATCGCGCGAGATCTACGCCCATGTCGGCCGGATCACCGAACGGCTCGGCGCCGATCCCGGCGATCTGGTCCCGTTCGACAAATACGCCCGCGCCGCGGAAAGCCTGCTCAAACCCTCCTCCGTCGCGCGCTCGATAGACGGCGGCGCGGCCCATGTCGAACGCGTCGACCTGCTGGTCAAGCTGATCGCCGACCAGATCGGCATGACCGATCCGCGTATCGACGCTGTGGTCGCCACCGTCAGCGCCCGCATCGCCGCCAACGGGGCACGACAGCACGCCTGAGCGCTGAGCGCTTTACGCCCGGGGCGGTTCCGCGCTAATCGGTCAATCGACCGCCACCCCGCGCAAAGGACCCCGCATGCCCTTCGACCGCACCATCAAGATCGCGCCCTCGATCCTGTCTGCCGACTTCGCCGATTTCGGCCGCGAGATCCGGGCGATCGAGGCGCAGGGCGCCGACTGGGTCCATGTCGATGTCATGGACGGCCATTTCGTCCCCAACCTCACCTTCGGCCCGCCCGCCGTCAAAGCCTTCCGCCCGCACGTCAAGACGGTCATGGACGTGCACCTGATGATCGCGCCGGTGGATCCTTACATCGAGGCCTTCGCCGACGCCGGCAGCGACCTCATCACCGCCCATGTCGAGGCCGGCCCGCACATCCACCGCACGCTGCAGGCGATCCGCGCCACCGGCGTCAAGGCGGGTATCGCGCTCAACCCCGGCACCCCGGCCGAGGCGGTCGAGCCGCTGCTGGATCTCGTCGACATGGTGCTGGTGATGACCGTGAACCCCGGCTTCGGCGGCCAGAGTTTCCTCGACATGACCGCCAAGATCGCCCGCATCCGCGCGATGATCGGCGACCGGCCGGTGCACATCCAGGTCGACGGTGGCATCACGCCCCAGACCGCCCCCCTGGTCGCCGCCGCCGGCGCCGACGTCCTGGTCGCCGGCTCGGCCGTCTTCAAGGGCGGCTCCGTCGCCACCCCGGAGCCCTACGGCGCGAATATCGCCGCGATCAGAGACGCGGCGACCCGTGCTTGAGGCGTTGATCTTCGATGTCGACGGCACGCTGGCCGAGACCGAAGAGCTGCACCGCCGCGCCTTTAACGAGACCTTTGCCGACCATGGCCTGGGCTGGCACTGGAGCCGCGACGACTATCGCCGCCTGCTGCAGACCACCGGCGGCAAGGAACGCATCGCGCGCTATCTGCAGAAACTCGGCAAAGACGCCGGCGCGGTCGACATTCCGGCCCTGCACCGGGCCAAGACCAAACGCTACACCGACCTGATGGTGCAGGGCGAAATCGCCCTGCGCGACGGGATTGCTCCCTTGATCGACGAGGCGCACACAGCCGGAGTCACCGTGGCCATCGCCACCACCACCAGCCGCCCGAATGTGGACGCGCTGTGTCTTGCGGCATTCGGGTGTGCGGCGCCCGACCTCTTTGGCGTGATTGCCTGCGGCGACGAGGTGCGCGCCAAGAAACCCGCTCCGGACGTCTATGTGCTTGCACTTGAGCGGTTGGGTCTATCGGCAAGCAATGCCATTGCGCTGGAAGACAGCGCCAACGGTCTGATGTCTGCCCGCGGCGCCGGGCTCGATTGCCTGGTTTCGCCGTCGGCCTACACGGATGGTGACTCATTCGACGGGGCGCTGCGTGTTGTGGACTCGTTTTCCAGTATCGGCGGTCTCGAGGGTATCACGGCGCTCAGTCAAAATACCTGAGCGAAGGCCTTCATCGCCCCCTATTGGAACACATGCAAGGCAGGCGGTAATGCCGGCTTCAAGCCGCTGTCAAATGCGGATAAGGGTCTTTTGGCCGTTGGAACAATCATTGCCGGTTGCTGCGCAAATGCCCTCGACAACAGATTGCCAGGAGCGAACTATGCCGCCCGATCGTCCGAGCTGGGCTTTTGGGCGGACGATGATAGCGATCGCCACCATGCTTGGCAGTCTCGTGTTCCTG
>JASJCA010000117.1 GCA_030066215.1 Rhodobacter sp.
CGACAGCCAGCGCGCCTTCGTCAAATCCGTGGCCGAGGCTTGGCCCGCCTTCCTAGCCGCGCCCGAAACCCTGGTGCTGGAAACCCAGATCGACGGCGACGCCTATATCGACTTCGAGGGGATCGAGGACGACCTGCGCATCGCCTTCGACGCGATGCAGCCGCGCCTCGCCCTGGTGCCGACCCGCGCCGATGAGATGCTGCCGGTCACCTTTCTGACGCAAGCCCTGGGCCCGGAGGCCGCGTCGATGTCCACAGACGACCGCAAACGCGTCGGCATCGCACTGGTCACCGGCAACGGCGCGCCGCGCAATGTCGAAGGTGGCTTCGAGCTACTGAACCCGTTGGCGCGCGACGGCGACAGCGAGGCGGCCGCAGTGATGTCGGAAGCCCTGGAACTGCGTGCGCCCGAAGACGCCTATCGCTGGGCATTGCTGGCCGGGCGCGCCGGGGAAACGGGCGCCACAGCCCGCCTCGACCGCCTGGAACGCGGGCTGTCATTCCAGCGCATTCTTGAGTTGCAGAATGACGTCTCCGGAAACGACACCCACCCCAGTTCGGCGTTGGACTCCATCGGCCTGATCCGCGAACAGGCCGCGCAGCGGCTCTCCGGCCGGGGCCAGGCGCGAAGCTACGAGATCGCCGCGATGTGGGCGATGCTCGCCAAGGCCGCCGGCGATCCTGAGGCCGCGGATATCCTCGCCGATATCGACGAACGCGTCCGCCTGTGGGGTCCCGCCGCACAAGGCCCCTGGTCTGTCGCCGAAGGCAAGGCCAGCGGGTTGGCGACCGAGGTCTGGATCAGCCAAAACCTCCCGGACCGCTATTCCAAGTGACGCTCTACAAAATCGCCGTTGGCCTTCATGCTGCAACGCAGTAGACGAGGGCCGACGGGATTGCAGTGGAGATCGAGATGACCAATCAGCAACAGGCCGACCAGATGCGTTCAGGCGCAGGCTTCATCGCCGCGCTCGACCAATCCGGCGGCTCGACGCCGAAAGCGTTGCGGCTCTACGGCATCGGCGAAGACGCCTACGCCTCCGAGGCCGAGATGTTCGACCTGATCCACGCCATGCGCGCGCGCATCGCTCAGGCCCCGGCCTTCAGCGGCGAAAAGGTGATCGGCGCGATCCTGTTCGAGATGACCATGGACCGCGAGATCGGCGGCAAGCCCGCGGGTGATTTCCTGTGGGAGGACCGCGGCGTGGTGCCGTTTTTGAAGGTCGACAAGGGCCTGGCCGAGGCCGCCGACGGCGTGCGGCTGATGAAACCGATCGGCGGGCTCAACGATCTGCTCGACCGCGCGGTCGCTAAGCGCATGTTCGGCACCAAGATGCGCTCGGTGATCGACGCGGCCAACCCCGGCGGCATCGCGGCGAACGTCGCACAGCAATTCGAAATCGGCCAGGCGATCCTGGCCAAGGGCTTGGTGCCGATCATCGAGCCCGAGGTGACGATTTCGATCTCCGACAAGGCGGCGGCAGAGGACCTGCTGCTGGCCGAAATCGCCGGCCAGCTCGACGCGCTCGGCGACGGCAAGGACGTGATGCTGAAGTTGACGCTGCCGAGCACGCCCAACCTTTACCGGCCGCTCGTCGAGCATCCGCGAGTGATGCGCGTCGTGGCCCTGTCGGGTGGGTATAGCCGCGACGAGGCCAACGCCAAGCTCGCCCAGAACGCCGGCGTGATCGCCAGCTTCAGCCGGGCGTTGACCGAAGGTCTCTCGGCCGACCAATCCGATGCCGAGTTCAACGCAACCCTCGCCGCGACCATTGACAGCATCTATCAAGCTTCGGTCGCAGGCTAAGCCCAGCATCCACCAGACCTCGGTCGCAGGCTAAGCGCCGCACATCGATCGGGGCCGCCGGCACATACCGGCCGCCCACCCTCACGCCCGCACACGATCGTCGGAGCGCCTCATTTTTGCCGAATATTTACCATATATGGGCCAAAATGATCTCAAGTCGGCGGATTGGCCAATGGAGGGTTCCATGATCGTAAGCGTACGCGACTGCCCCAGCCACGAACAGCTTCTGCGCGTCGCGGACGACGCCACCGGGTTGATCGGCTTCATCGCCATCCATTCCACCGCTCGCGGGCCTGCCGCCGGTGGCTTGCGCTTCAAACCCTACCCCTCCGAGAAGGACGCCATCGCCGACGTTCTGAATCTGTCGCGCGGTATGACGTACAAGAATGCAGCCGCCGATCTGCCGTTGGGCGGCGGCAAGGCGGTGATCCTGGGCGATCCCGCACAAGACAAGACGCCTGAGTTGCTTCGCGTCTTTGGCGCCGCGATCGAGTCGCTCCACGGTCGCTACTGGACCGCCGAGGACATGGGTATGGCGCCCGCCGACATGGAGGTGCTGGCCGAAACCACTGCCTATGTCGCCGGACGCATGACCGGCGCCTTTGCTAGCGGCGACCCCTCGCCGGCCACGGCAGAGGGCGTTCTGCGCGCCATGCGCGTCGCCCTTGGGCATGCCACCGGAACCGATGCGCTGGCGGGCCGCAAGGTCGCGGTCCAAGGCCTCGGCAATGTCGGCTGGGCACTGGCAGAAATGCTGCACCGAGCGGGCGCCCATCTGATGGTCGCTGACATGGACCCCGCGCGGACCGAGAAGGCGAAATCGCGGTGGGGCGCAGGCATCGTGGCAACCGACAAAATCCACGCGGCCCCCGCCGACGTGTTTGCCCCATGTGCGATCGGCGGTATCTTGAGTGCTCAGACGATCCCGGACATCCATGCGAAGGTGATCGCAGGGTCTGCAAATAACCAGCTCGCAACACCGGCTGTGGGCGCGCAACTCGCCTCGCGCGGCGTCATCTACGCGCCCGACTACGTGATCAATTCCGGCGGCGTGATCCTGGTGTCGACCGAAATCCTGCAAATCGCCGACAGCGCGTCCTGGCTGGCCGAAAAATTCGACGCCATGGCACTCCTTCTCGACCAAATCCTCACCCGCGCATCCAAGACCGGCCAGCCAACCGCTGACATCGCCGACCAAATCGTCGAGGAAAGGGCCCTTCCGACCGCCGCCTGAGGCAACCGGCGCGGATTCCATGGAGGGATTGCGAGCGCTTGTAAGTTCTCAGCGTGGCCGCCGGGGCGACGTGCAACATCCGAAATACCGAGACCGGGATTTGCTCTAGGGCGGCTGTCGAAGGCACCTTGCAAGATGTCAGCCGTGCTGCATGGACCGACAGGCCAGCCCAAAGGGTGGTGGTGTTCCAAGTGCGGTGTGTCCGCTTTGATGCTCTCAGGCTTTAAGGACGTTGGGCGATGCGACGCACCGCGCCCGCCCTGGAACCGATCCGCGGCCGACAAAGCGAGGAACCGGTCGTCGGCCTGATGGCACCATATCTGGGTGATGCCCCGCGTCTACTACAGACAACTCGGGCCGGATTGGGGTGAGGTTCGGCGCGTTTCGCCCTATCGCAAATGCGCCGCCGCCTGTACCGCGCCATGGCCGGACTTCTGCACCAGCACCACGACCGGGTTCTCGCCCTCTGCCTCGGCCGTCATCGCCAAAGGCTCTGACCCGTCCCACGCCCCCAGGTTCCGCCATTCGGTGACGATGTTGACATATGTAATCGTCCGTCCGGCGTTTTCGCCGCGACGAATCTCGACCGTATCCTTAGGCTTGTAGCGAACCAGTTGAACGACCATCTCACTTGCTCCGGCAACCGCCGGTGCGGAGATTTCGACCGCGCCGCCGTTGCGTGTCACCAAGACCTCGACGGGCGCCGTCCGATCGCCGTGATCCTCGATCAGTTTGGCCAATTGCATGGGCTTGTAGCCCACCACGTGGTCTTTTCCGCCAACGATCATTTGCGGTGTATAGATGGTGCGGTGCCCGGCCGCGCGGGCATAGGCCTTTTGCCGGGTGGTGAAAGCGGGATTGGCGTGGCTGTCCTTCCAACCGATGTAGTCCCAGTAATCGACATGCAGCGCCAGAGGGATGACGTCATCGCGGTCTGCCAGTTCGGCCAGTAGCGCATCGGCTGGTGGGCAAGACGAACAGCCTTGACTGGTGTAGAGCTCGACGACCACGGGACCGCCCTGCCCCTGCGCCTGATGTGTCAAAGCCGTCAGCGCCAAAAACGCCGCTGCCAAGATGCCGCGCATGTAGATCCCCTTTTCCTCTCGCTTGGCATACCTAACCGCGCCAAACTGCACCGGCCAATCAAGGTTTAGCGAGCGAGCCGTAACAGGCGGTTTCGAAGAAGAGAGATTGCGCCTTGGTGCACAATGGTATACAATCGCTGCAAAGCCCGGATTTGACCCATTGCGGTGCTCAGCCGGACTGAATTCTGACACCCCCGCCACCCTGGAGGAGACCCGATGACCATCACTGTTGGCCAAGATGCATCCAAGACCCGCAAAACGTTGTCCGCCGGTGGCGCGACGGTCGCCTACTACTCGATCCCGGCCGCCGAAGCGGCGGGTCTTGGCGATTTCTCGAAGCTTCCCGCGGCGTTGAAAGTGGTGCTCGAGAACATGTTGCGGTTCGAGGATGGCGGCCGCACCGTGTCGGTCGACGACATCAGGGCGTTTTCCGACTGGGCTGCGAACGGCGGCCAGAATCCGCGCGAGATTGCCTACCGCCCCGCCCGCGTTCTGATGCAGGATTTCACTGGCGTGCCCGCGGTCGTCGACCTGGCGGCGATGCGCGACGGGATCGTGGCCTTGGGCGGCGACGCCGAAAAGATCAACCCACTGAACCCAGTGGACCTCGTCATCGACCACTCGGTAATGATCGACGAATTCGGCAACCCGCGCGCATTCCAGATGAACGTCGACCGCGAATACGAACGCAACCTCGAACGCTACACCTTCCTGAAATGGGGCCAAAGCGCGTTCGACAATTTCCGCGTCGTGCCCCCCGGCACCGGCATCTGCCACCAGGTGAACCTGGAGTATTTGGCCCAAACCGTCTGGACCGACAAGGACCAGAACGGCGAAGAGGTCGCCTATCCGGACACGCTCGTCGGCACGGACTCGCACACCACCATGGTCAACGGCATGGCCGTTCTGGGCTGGGGCGTCGGCGGGATCGAGGCCGAGGCGGCGATGTTGGGCCAGCCGATCTCGATGCTGATCCCTGAAGTCATCGGCTTCAAGCTGACCGGCGAGATGGTCGAGGGCACCACCGCCACCGACCTCGTCCTGAAGGTCGTACAGATGCTGCGCGAAAAGGGCGTCGTCGGGAAATTCGTGGAATTCTACGGGCCGGGGCTCGACCACCTGCCGCTCGCCGACCGCGCCACCATCGGAAACATGGCGCCCGAGTACGGTGCCACCTGCGGCTTCTTCCCCATCGACGATGAGACCCTGCGCTACATGCGCGTGTCGGGCCGCGATGAGGCCCGCATCGCGCTGGTCGAGGCCTATGCCAAGGAAAACGGCATGTGGCGCGGGCCCGACTACGACCCAGTCTACACCGACACGCTAGAGCTCGATATGGGCACCATCGTACCGGCGATCTCGGGCCCCAAGCGGCCGCAGGATTTCGTCGCTCTGACCGACGCCCAGGCGGCATTCACCCGCGAGATGGCCGAGACCTTCAAACGGCCGATGGACAAGAAAGTCGCGGTCGATGGCGAGGACTACGCGATGTCCTCGGGCAAGGTCGTGATCGCCTCGATCACATCCTGCACCAACACCTCGAACCCTTACGTGATGATCGGCGCCGGGCTGGTGGCGCGCAAGGCGCACGAGCTGGGATTGAACCGCAAGCCCTGGGTCAAGACCTCTCTGGCCCCGGGCAGCCAGGTCGTGTCGGAGTATCTCGAGGCTGCCGGCCTGCAGGACGACCTCGACGCCATCGGCTTCAACCTCGTGGGCTACGGCTGCACCACCTGCATCGGCAACTCGGGGCCCCTGCAGCCCGAGATCTCGGCGGCGATCCAAGAGGGCGATCTGGTCGCCACGGCGGTGCTGTCGGGCAACCGCAACTTCGAAGGCCGGATCAGCCCGGATGTGCGCGCCAACTACCTCGCCTCGCCGCCGCTGGTGGTCGTCTACGCGCTGGCCGGCACGATGGATATCGACCTGACCACCGAGCCGATCGGACAGGACAAGGACGGCAACGATGTGTTCCTCAAAGACGTCTGGCCGTCGCAGAAAGAGATCGCCGATCTCGTCGAAAAGACGGTGACCCGCGAGGCGTTCCAGAAGAAATACGCCGAGGTCTTCACCGGCGACGAGAAATGGCGCTCGGTCGAGACCACGGACTCGCTGACCTATGACTGGCCCGGCGTGTCGACCTATGTGCAGAACCCGCCCTACTTCCAGGATATGGGCGCCGAGCCAGGCGAGATCAGCAATGTCGAAGGCGCCCGCATCCTGGCGCTGTTGGGCGACATGATCACCACCGACCACATCTCGCCTGCGGGGTCGTTCAAGGACACCACGCCCGCCGGCCGCTATCTGGTCGACCGCCAGGTCGCGCCGCGCGAGTTCAACTCCTACGGCTCGCGGCGGGGCAACCACGAGGTGATGATGCGCGGCACCTTCGCCAATATCCGGGTCAAAAACGAGATGCTGGACGGGGTCGAGGGCGGCTACACCAAGGGGCCCGACGGCGCCCAGACCTCGATCTTCGACGCCTCGATGGCCTATCAGGAGGCCGGCGTGCCGCTGGTGGTGATCGCGGGCGAACAATACGGCGCCGGGTCGAGCCGCGACTGGGCGGCGAAGGGCACCGCGCTTTTGGGCGTCAAGGCGGTGATCGCGGAATCCTTCGAGCGCATCCACCGCTCGAACCTGGTCGGCATGGGCGTCATCCCGTTCGAGTTCACCGGCGGCGATACCCGCAAGTCATTGGGGCTCACCGGTGACGAGACCGTCTCGATCATCGGCCTCGAAGGCGACCTAAGCCCGCAAGCCCTGGTCCCCTGCCGGATCGACTACGCCGACGGCTCGGTCAAAGAGATCGAGTTGAAGTGCCGGATCGATACCGAGGTCGAGATCGAATACGTCGAAAACGGCGGCGTCCTGCACTACGTCCTGAGAAACCTCGCCAAGGCAGCGTGACGGGCTGGCTGAGGCTGCAATCCGAAGGGCCTGCCGCGGAGACGCGGCGGGCCTTTTTCGTAGAGGTTGGGGGAAGAAAAGGGGGTGAGTCTGGGCGGGATGCGGCAGGTGTCCCGGCCAGAACGCGGGATTAAGGCATCGGAACTGTCGGCATTCGTCGCGATTGGATCAGGCAATACCCGACTTTGACCAGCGCGCAGGTGCGCGCTGCTTGGCTCCTTGCCCCCATTTGCTGGATGCCGGCTATTGCCGCGTTGGGCACTTTGCCAGGTCGACCTTAAACTTCGACAGTCTTTTTTTGACATCGGCCAACGCGGCTTTCTGTCTTAGTGCCAAACTCTTATTTTCACGTGCTCCCTGAGCAATCAGATTTTCCACTTCATCTTGATTTTTCTCGTCCTCTTTAATCGCATTCTCAAGACGATCAGCAATATCCGAAAAATCTGGCAGCTCCCTAGCCAAATCTTTTCTCAAACTAATTCGTATAGTCTCGTAGGTGACCACCATACTTGTTTTAGCTTGTTCTCGAAAAGACCCAAGAGGATCTTCTACACCCGCAAATTCACCTGTGGGATCACCGATGAAATCGCCCTTGAAGGATGCCGCCAGAGAGGCAACGCAATTCGCACGAATGGCCGCGCGGATGAGGGCTTGCGTAGCGGTTCCGGGCGAAACGTAGCTTGCAGCCTCGTTGGCGCCCAGAATGCCGGCTGCATATTTCGCCTGTTCGACCGCATTGGCCCCCTCGATGGCGCGGTTGGTGCTCAGCAGCGTGAGGCCGAGCAATGAAAAGAACGCGATATCCTGGTTCGTCGATGTCTTTTCTGCCCTCTTCAGGTATTGGGTTGCCAGGTTGTTTCCGTATTCGATGAGCTGATTGTAGGTCGCGTTGCTGCTAACACGGAAGTCCTTGTATACATCGTTTTTTGCCGTGATTTCGCTCTCGGTGACACCCACTTGACTAGAACAGCCGCCAACAACACTTAGGAGTAGAGCGCCGGTAAACGCTCGGGCCGTGTATCGCATCATCAATCCCCCAGTATCGTGCCAGCGCTTAGAATCGAAACCTGAGTTTTCGTAGCACCTTTTGTCAAAGGCCAGCTACAAGAAAAGCGCCCCGGGGGTGTGCCGGGGCGCTTTTGGGTTGGCTCGGACGGTGGGCAATGAATGCCCACCCTAAGGGTCGGTCAGACCGCCCTACCCGCCCTTCTGATCGTAGGCCGTGCCCCAGCCCCAGGCGCCGGAGCCGAAGCCTCGGGCGACGACGCGTTCGCGGTAGATGTCGCTGACGTCGTCTCCGTCGCCGGCGAGAAGCGCCTTGGTCGAGCACATCTCGGCGCAGATCGGCAGTTTGCCTTCGGCGATCCGGTTGCGGCCGTATTTGGCGAACTCGGCGGTCGAGTGGGTCTCTTCGGGCCCGCCCTTGCAGAAGGTGCACTTGTCCATCTTGCCACGTGAGCCGAAGTTGCCGGCGGCGGGGAATTGCGGCGCGCCGAAGGGGCACGCGTAGAAGCAATAGCCGCAGCCAATGCAGAGGTCCTTGGAGTGCAGGACCACGCCCTCTTCGTCCTGGTAGAAGCAGTCCACCGGGCAGACGGCCATGCAGGGCGCGTCGGAACAGTGCATGCAGGCGACCGAGATCGACCGTTCACCGGGGTTGCCGTCATTGATGGTGACGACCCGGCGGCGGTTGATGCCCCAGGGCACCTCGTGCTCGTTCTTGCACGCGGTCACGCAGGCGTTGCATTCGATGCAGCGTTCCGCGTCGCAGAGGAATTTCGCTCTAGCCATTTTTCATTCCTCCCTGTTCAAGCCGCGGTGATCTTGCACAGCGTCGCCTTGGTCTCTTGCATCTGAGTGACCGAGTCGTAGCCGTAGGTCTGCGCGGTGTTGGTGGATTCCCCAAGGACATATGGATCGGCCCCTGGTGGATATTTCGACCGTCTGTCCTCGCCCTGGAAGTGGCCGCCGAAGTGGAAGGGCATGAAGGCCACGCCCTCGCCCACGCGGTTTGTGAGCATGGCCATCACCTTGACGCGGCCCCCCTCCGGCCCCTCGACCCAGACCTGCGCCCCGTCGCGCACGCCGATGTTGTTGGCGTCGCGGGGGTTGATTTCGACGAACATATCCTGCTGCAGCTCGGCGAGCCACGGGTTCGACCGGGTCTCGTCGCCGCCGCCCTCGTATTCGACCAGGCGGCCGGAGGTGAGGATGATCGGATAGTCTTTCGAGAAGTCGTTCTTCTGGATCGAGGCGTAAAGCGTCGGAAGCCGGTAGAACTGACGGTCTTCGTAGGTCGGGTAGTCGGCCACCAGGTCGCGCCGGTTGGTGTAGAGCGGCTCGCGGTGCAGCGGGATCGGATCCGGGAAGGTCCAGACCACGGCCCGCGCCTTGGCGTTGCCGAAGGGCGCGCATTCATGGGCGATGGCGACGCGCTGGATGCCGCCGGAAAGGTCGGTCTTCCAGTTCGTCTTCTCGGCGGCAATGCCGTCGATCACCGCGCGCTCATCGGCGGTCAGGTCGGCGTCCCATCCGAGATCCATCAGCATCTGCATGGTGAATTCGGGATAGCCGTCCTGGATTTCCGAGCCCTGGCTGTAGACGCCCTCGGCCAAAAGGTTTTCGCCGTCCCGCTCCACGCCGAACCGGGCGCGGAAGGTCAGGCCGCCCTTCGAGACAGGCTTCGACATGTCATAGAGGTTCGGCGTGCCGGGGTGGCCCATCTCGGCCGTGCCCCAGCAGGGCCAGGGCATGCCGTAATACTCGCCGTCGTTCGGGCCGCCGATCGCCTGCAGCGTGGTTCTGTCGAACGTGTGCTGGTTGGCCATGTGGCTCTTGATCCGCTCGGGGCTCTGCCCGGTATAACCGATGGTCCACATGCCGCGGTTGAACTCGCGAGTGATGTCCTCGACGTTCGGAACGTCGCCCTCCATCGCGATGTTGCGGAAGATCCGGTCCGCAAATCCGAATTTCTTCGCAAACTTGGCCATGATGACCTCGTCGGGAAGGCCTTCGAACAGGGGCTCGACCACGGTTTCGCGCCACTGAATCGACCGGTTCGAGGCGGTGACGGACCCGCGGGTCTCGAACTGGGTGCAGGCCGGCAGCAGGTAGCAGCCGTCCTGGCGATCGTGCAGCACCGCCGACACGGTCGGGTACGGATCGACCACGACCAGCATGTCGAGCTTTTCCATCGCCGCCTTCATCTCGACCATGCGGGTCTGCGAGTTGGGCGCGTGACCCCAGAGCACCATGGCACGGACGTTGTCGGGCTGGTCGATGTTGTCCTTGTCTTCCAGGACGCCGTCGATCCAGCGCGACACCGGGATGCCGGTGGAGTTCATGAGGCTCTTGTCGCCCGCGGTGGCGAACTGGCCCTTGAGCCAATCCAGGTCCTCTTCCCAGACCCGGGCCCAATGCGCCCAGGAGCCGGCGGAGAGGCCGTAGTAGCCGGGCAGCGTGTGCGACAGAACGCCGAGGTCGGTGGCGCCTTGCACGTTGTCGTGGCCGCGGAAGATGTTGGTGCCGCCGCCGGAGGTACCCATGTTGCCCAAGGCAAGTTGCAGTACGCAGTAGGCGCGCGTGTTGTTGTTGCCGTTGGTGTGCTGGGTGCCGCCCATGCACCAGATCACGGTGCCGGGGCGGTTGTTGGCCATGGTGCGCGCGACGCGCTCGAGCTGGCTGCCCGGCGTGCCTGTGACACGTTCAACCTCTTCAGGCGTCCACTTGGCAACCTCTTCCTTGATCTGGTCCATGCCCCAGACGCGGGTGCGGATGAATTCCTTGTCCTCCCAGCCGTTCTCGAAGATGTGCCAGAGGATGCCCCAAACCAGCGCCACGTCGGTGCCGGGACGGAAGCGAACATACTCATCAGCGTGCGCGGCCGTGCGGGTGAACCGCGGGTCGCAGACGATCAGCGGCGCGTTGTTCTGTTCCTTGGCACGCAGCACGTGCAGCAGCGAAACAGGGTGCGCCTCGGCCGGGTTGCCGCCAATGATGAAGATCGCGCGGCTATTGTGGATGTCGTTGTAGGAGTTGGTCATGGCGCCGTAGCCCCATGTGTTGGCAACACCCGCAACGGTCGTCGAATGGCAAATCCGCGCCTGGTGGTCGACGTTGTTGGTGCCCCAGTAGCCGGCGAACTTGCGGAACAGATAGGCCTGTTCGTTGTTATGCTTGGCCGAGCCGAGCCAGTAGACGCTGTCGGGACCCGACGAATCGCGGATCTCCATCATCTTGTCGCCGATCTCGTTGATCGCGTCGTCCCAGCTGAGGCGCTTCCACTCGCCGCCTTCCAGCTTCATCGGGTATTTCAGGCGCCGTTCGCCATGGGCGTGTTCGCGCACCGCCGAACCCTTGGCGCAATGGGCGCCGAGGTTGAAGGGCGAGTCCCAGCCGGGCTCTTGCCCGGTCCAGACGCCGTTCGAGACTTCGGCGATCACCGAGCAGCCCACCGAGCAGTGGGTGCAGACGGATTTGCGAAGTTCGACGGGCGCGATGGCGCCGGCCTGTGCCTCGGCCTTGGTGACCGTGCCGCCGGTCGCGGCGATCGCGGTCAGGCCACCGATGGCGAGGCCTGAATTTCTGAGAAAGGCGCGCCGGTCCATCGCGGTTTCGGCGGCCTGGGTGAGGATACTTGTCCGCTGGGAGCGTCGCGCAACCCCGTTGGTCTTTTTCCTGAGCATTCTGTTCTCCCTTGCTGGCAGCGGGTTTTCCGTCTGCTCGCTGGGTTTCGGTCTCACTCTTGGCCGGTGGGCGTCACGCAACCGGTGGCCAGAGCGTTAACACGCGCTGTTAGAAGCGGGCGCTGTCGTAATAGGCGCGGGTATGTGCCGTGTCCTGGAGCTTGTCCGACGTCAGGTCGGGCTCGGCCGCCTCGGCGGATGTGCCGGAGCTTAGGGCAACCGCGGCGACGGGCGCACCGGTTGCGGCGAGCTTGAGAAAGTCGCGGCGATTGGTGCCGTCTTCGGGTTTCTGGGTCATGTGAGAGCTTCCTCCTTTCTCTCTTATTGTTATGCCGGCGGTGTCCCGCCGCATGGGTTGTGCGCGGGTTCAGGCCGCGCTGAGGCGGAACGCCTCGGTTTCGATCTCCATGAAAATCCGCCCGAGCTTGCCGACAGCGGCATAAAGCACCGAGTTCTTCGCGCCTTCCAGATCCGCAAAGAAATGGCGCGCCCAGGGGGCGATGTGTTTGTTGAAAAAGGTTCGCTGGTCTTCGAGCGAGGCAGGCGCGCCGAAGCGCCCGACGATCATCGCGCCCATCACTTCCATCAGCGAGGCGATGTTGTCCTCGGGCTCGAACACGGT
>JASJCA010000042.1 GCA_030066215.1 Rhodobacter sp.
GGAGCTGAAACCGCCCAGGCCCACCACCTTGGCCCCGCGCGACGCCGCCAGCCGCACCGCGTCGTCCACCAGCGCCACCGCGGCGTCTCCCGACATCGCCATCAGCTCGTCGGGCAGATGCGGCAGGATGATGGTCTCGCCGCGCGCGGTCCGGCCGGTCGTCGCGTCGATCTGCAATTGGCCCATGGGAAACGGGCGCAGGAACGGCTTGATCCGGTCGCGCAGGCCCTGCAGCCCGGCGGCGCCCACGCCTGCGAGGCTGGCGTCGAACCGCCCCAAGTCATCGATCGACAGAAGATGCGCGACGAAGGCGAAGCGTTCCGCCTCTTCGGCCTGAACCGCGGGCCTCGGCGTTGCCGCGACGGCCGGGTGCGCGGTGCGCGTCGCACCGGGCTGCGCCTCTGGCATGAAATGTGCCAGCAGGGCGCCAGCATCGGCGCGATCGAGCACGCCCAGCAGCGTCTCCAGCGCAGAGAGCAGCGCGTCGCAGGTCTCGGGCGCGACGGTCAGCGGCGGCTCGATGCGCAAGACGGTGCCGCCCGAAATCGAGGGTGCGACCCGCATGTGCTGCTGGTTCAAGAGGTAGCTCACGCAGATGTTGAAGAGCAGGTTCTGCTGCTGCAGTACGGCCAGTAGGCCGGCGCGCCGCTCGACAATCGGATCGAGCGTCAGCACGACGCCCAGCATCAGCCCCCTGCCCCGGATCTCGGCGATCAGGTGCGGGTACTTGCGCTGCAGCGCCTCGAGCCCGGCGCGCAGATGCGCGCCCATCGCCGCCGCCGACCGCACCACCGCGCGGTCGTCGCGGGTCAGCAGCTCCAGCGTCGCCAGCCCGGTATGGCAAGCCAGCGCGTTGCCGGCAAAGGTCGAGCCGTGGCGCAGGTCGAAATCCTCGCGGAAAACCTCGGCCGAAAATAGGCAGGCGCCGACTGGAACCAGCCCGCCGCCGAGCGCTTTGGCCAGCGTCAGGATGTCCGGCGCGACGCCCTCCTCCTCGCAGGCGAAAAGCCGGCCCGTGCGGCCGAGCCCGGTCTGGACCTCGTCGATGATCAAGAGGACGCCATAGTCGCGGCAGAGCTTCTGCGCCGCCTGCAGGAAGCCCTCAGGCAGCGTGGTCATGCCACCGCCGCCCTGGATGATCTCGACCAGGAAGGCGGCGAAATGCTGCGGGCGCTGCGCCAGCAACGCCTCTAGTGCGGCGAGATCGCCGAACGGCACATAGTCGAAGCCCAGCACCGGCGCGCCGAATCCACGCTGGAAAAACCCGTCGCCCGTGGCCGACATGGTCCCCAGCGTCAGGCCGTGAAATCCGTTCTTGAACGACAGGATGCCCGGGCGGCCGGTGGCGCAATGGGCGAGTTTCAGGGCAATCTCGACCGCCTCGGCGCCGCTGTTGGCGAAGGTGACGTGGCACAGCCCCTCGGGCGCGAGGTCCACCAGCCGCGCGGCGAGCGACCCGGCCGCGGGCTGGATCGAGCTGATCGCCAGGTTCGGCTGGCCGCTGGCGCGATAGGCCGCAACGGCCTTCCAGATGTCGTTCGGATCGTGGCCGAAGGGCAGCGCGCCGAATTGCGCGACGAAATCCGCCGTGGCGGTCCCGTCGGCCTCGTAAAGCCAGTCGCCCGCGCCGCGCACGAAGGTCTTGTCGACCCCGAGCATATGGTAGAGGAAGCCGCGGTAGGGCGCGACGTGGCGGACGAAGTCGGGCGTCTCGTCGGGCCGGTAGTCGGGCACATCCGCCAATCGGATCAGGTCCGGCGCCTCGGGCGCGTCGGGCGGGGGCATCGCACCGGCAGCGTTGGCTGGGGCGAGCAGTTCGATCAGGGTCGCCTTCTGCGCGCTGGCCGCGTCGAGCAGCGATTTGTCGACTGCGCCTTTCGGCGCACTGATCCGCAACTCGCCCTGGTCGGACCATACCCGCGCGCCGCGGCGGCGCAGATCCTCCAGCACCTGCGCCGCGGTCACAGAACCACCTCTTCCCAGGCCTCGCCGTCGCCGCCGGGCCGGATCCCGCCCAGCATCGAGTGCAACAGCCGCTGGCCGGGCTGCAGGTGCAGGTGCGGCGCGACACTTGCAAAGTCGATCCAGCCGATCGGGCACAGCGCCAGCTCGGTCCGGGCGGCGGCGGTCTGCAGGCTGTGGGCCATCGCACCCGCCTCCAACAGGCTGTAATCGCGTGCAAATTCCCCGTAGAGCGGCTCGATCGCTTGCGGCGCGTCGACCAGGAACAGCGAAAACAGCGCGGCCTCGAAGAGCGGCCGGTTGGTGAAGGGCTCGTGGATCGTCGGATCGAGATCGACCCCGGTCGCGAGCGGCACCACCCGGTGGGCGGCAGGGTCGTGATAGTAGGTGCCTCCGGGCAGGCCGTCGACGGCGCCCGTCTTGACATGCAGGTAGGTCTGCACCGGATAGCTTTGGCCCGCCGAGGCATAGGCGCGCCGTTTTTTGGCATCGCCGACCCGGTCGGCGAGCACCGACAGCAGACGCGCGACAGCGTCTTGGTCGATCACGCCGGAATCGAAGCGCACCGGGGTCCGGCGTCCGTCGAAGATCGCCTGGATGTCGGATGCCGGGTCTGGCAGCGGCAGGCCGGACCAGCCTTCGCCGAACGTCCGGATCGAATTCCGGGCGGCGCGGAACGCGTCGCGTTCGAAGGGCTCGGACAGGACCGGAATCGCCCGTGACTGCGGCGCGCTTGTCTGTGTTGCCCGCGGCTCGCGCTGCGCTTCGACCGCTTTGGCGAGCGCCAAGGCGCGAGGATCATTGAAGAAGCTTTCCATCGAGGGCCGGAAGCCGAATTCCTCTTCGAACCGGGCGACAATGCGCACCAGTTCCAATGAGCTGGCGCCCAGGTTGAGCAGATTGTCCTCGGGCCCGACCGCCACGCCGACTTCGGCCTCAATCAAGGCCAAGACCTGTGCCAGCGCCTCTTGCGGGGCGGCGGGCGCCGCGTTGGCGTCCGGGGCAGCGCCGGGTTCGTCCTTCGGCGTCAGATGCAGATCGGCGAGCGCCTTGCGATCGACTTTCCCGTTGCCGGTCAGCGGAAGGGCGTCGATCAGGGTAAGCTTCGCGGGCACCATATAAGCCGGAACCTCGCGCGCCACCTGCGCGCGGATGTCCTCGGTCGTCAGGCCCGGCGCGACGCAGCAGGCTACAAGCATCCGGCCGGCGCCGGACGTGCCGGTGGCGAAGGCCACCGCCTGGCGGACGCCCTCGATGCGCGTCAGGGCGGCCTCGACTTCGCCGAGCTCGATCCGGTAGCCCTGCACCTTGGTCTGACCATCATCGCGGCCCAGAAACTCGATCTCGCCATTGGGCAATGACCGGCCAAGATCTCCAGTCAGATACAACCGCGCGCCGCTGGGATGGGTGACGAATTGCCGGGCCGACCGCTCCGGGTCGTTCCAATAACCGCGCGCCAGCCCGACGCCGCCGATCGCAATCTGCCCCACCGCCCAGATCGGGCACGGACGCAGCGTGTCGTCGAGAACCCACATCTGTTGCCGGTGAAGCGCCCGGCCGTAAGGGATGCTTTGCAGCCCAGGATCGACGGTGCCGATGATATGGTAGATCGACCAGATCGAGGCTTCGGTCGCGCCGCCGAGACCAACCACCGTTGCGCCCGGCGCAATTCTGCGCACGGCGTCCGGCAGGCTTGTCGGGATCCAATCACCGCTGAGCATCACGCATTTCAGCGGATAGTGCCCATCGCGGCGGTGATCGGCGAGCATCTGCATCAACGCCGGCACCGAATTCCACACCGTCACCCGGTGGCGGGCGATTAGATCAGCCCAGTCCGCGGGTTCGCGGGCGCTTTCGGGCGGCGGCATCACGATCGTCCCGCCGACGCCAAGCAGTCCGAAAATGTCATAGATCGCCAGGTCGAAGGTGAGCGCGGACAGCGCCAGCACCCGGTCCTCTGGGCCGATGCCGAAGCGGTCGTTGATGTCGCGCACTGTATTCAGGGCGGCACCGTGGTCGATGGCGACGCCCTTGGGCTCGCCCGACGAGCCGGAGGTGTAGATGACGTAGGCCAGGTCGTCCGGCCCAGTCGGCACCGGGGCCGGGCGTTGCGGTGTCTTCGGCGCGGTCTCGGGGACGTCGATACGCGGGGCGCCGTCGGGCACAACAGCCGCGACGCCTTTGCGGGACAGGACGGCCGCGGCGCCGGTATTGGCCAAAATGCGGTCTTGCCGCGCCTGCGGCCAGTCGGGATCGACCGGGACGAAGGCGGCACCGGCGCGCAGCACCGCCAGGACACCGACCACCTGGGCCCAGCCCTTTGGCAGGGTGACCACGACGCGATCCCCCGGTGTGACCCCGGCCGCCTGCAACAGGGCGGCTACGTGATCGGCCCGTTTGGTGATCTCGCCGTAGCCGAACTCGCCTTCAGCATCGATGACCGCCACGCGGTCGGGATGCGCCACCGCATTCTTGTAGACATCGTCATGCAGGCCCGCCGCCGGCAGCTGCGGGTTCATAGGTGAAATCTCCGGCGGGTCGTGCCAGTGCCAACCGGGCCGCCGCCAAATCTCGGCGTCCCGCGCGAGGCGGTCGAGCCCCGCTCGGTAGGCGTCGAACATCGCGTCAATCAATCCCGGCGGAAACAGAGCGTCCACGACATCCCAATTGAACCGCAGCGCGCCGTCTTCCTCGTAGACCTGGTGGTCGAGCCAGACCTGCGGCGTCTGAGTGATCGAATAGGCCACCTCGCCGAACTGGCGCAGGCTGCCCTGCTCCAGGCGGCTGAGCTCCGGCATGCCTTCGGCCAGACCGCTGGTGAATACCACCGGAAAGCCGCGCAGGCCGCGTTGCACGGCCAATTCGCGCAGGATTTCTACGCCGCTGACGGCGGTGTGGTCGAGATCGCTGAGAAGCTGCGCCTGCAATCCTTTCGCTCGGTGGAGGAAGGACGCGGCGGCGCCGTGATCGACGGCCAGCGGCAGTGTCGTGGTGAAGTCGCCCACCAGCCGGTCGACGTCGTCATGGATCGGAAGGCGCTGGAACACAGTGAGATTCACGGTGAAGGCCGTCGACTTCGACCAGGACGCCAGGACCTCGGAAAAGGCCGCAAGCAGAACGCAGGAGGCGGTCAACTGATGGTCCGTCGCGATGGACTTGATCGCGCTCCAGGCCTCGGCGTCCAGCATCGTCTCGCGGCGCGTGAAGACCGGCGCATCCAGCGTCTCCGGCGGCACGGCGAGCGGCAGGTTCGGTGCGGCGGGAAGGTCGGGGATCCGTGCCTGCCAGTAATCCCAACTGTCCTGGTAGTCCGGGCCGTTTCTCTGGTCGCGAACACCAAGCACATAATCGCGGAAGCTCAACCCGATTTCTGGAAGCTCCAGGGCCGGCGCGTGGTAGAGCGCCATCAATTCGCCAAGCAGGACCCGCAGGCTCCACAGGTCGACGAAGATCAGATCGAAGCTGAACAACAGCCGGTGCCCGGTCTTCGATGTCCGAACCGCCCGGATTTCGAATGGCGGCCAGCTTTGTCCGTCAAAAACCTGATGCGACATTCTACGGCGCTCGAACGCGAGCGCCCGGTCGACGGCGTCCGGGCCTGCATGCGTCAGGTCGGTTTCCTCGATGGTGTAGCGCGGCACATGGTCGAGTTCCGCCTGCAGACCGTCCTTGCGCACGACAGTGCGCAGCATTCCGTGCCGTGCGGTCAGCGTCTGCCAGGCCGCTTCGAACCGGGGCAGGTCGATGTCCTTGGCGTCGATCTCGACGTAGAAATGCGCGCCGACACCGCTTAGGGCGAAGCCGCCCTGCGAGCCGACCCAATAGGCGGTTTGAATGTCAGTCAGCGGAAACGGCGCGCTGCGGTTTGCCCAGTCCGGAACGAGCTTTGTCTCGCCTGCGGCCGGGCCAGCGGCGCGCTGTCCTAGATGGCCGATCCGCTGCGCAAGCGTGCGCGGTGTCGGAGCGTGAAACAGATCCTGGGCGCGAAGCTCGACGCCGAACTCATCACGGATCCGAGCGATCAGACGCACCGCCAAGAGCGAGTCGCCGCCAGAGGATAGAAAGTCGTCGTCGAGGCCGACCGCGTGGCCGAGGATCTCGCCCCAGATCGCGGCCACACGCGCCTCGACTTCATCGGCGGGGATTTCGAGCGGCGCAGCCGCTGCTGGCGCCGCTCGCGGCCGCTCTGCCCCGGCGATGCGAATGTCGGGGATCGACGCCTCGGGCAGGTGCCAGCCGAGATAGGCGTGCAGTCCAGGGGCCGCCGACCAGCCGGAGAAAAAGCTTGCGTGGTCCTCCGGCGTAGGACCGGAGGCACGGCCAAGGAAGGCGGCCAGCCCTAGGGCGTCGCCGGCCCCGGTCGCGGCCACGTCGCGGAACCCCGCGTCTTCGAGGCCCGCCAGCCACGCCGCTTTGGGCAGAAACGGCCCCTCGACCTCCCCTGCTCCGCCATGCAGCCCCTCGATGAAGCCCACCGTCGCGGCCTGCAGCGCGGTATTCCGGGTCGCCTCGACGATGCCGATGGCACCACCGTGGCGCAGGAGCCGGCGGATGTTGGTCAGCGCGGCAGGAAGGTTCGGCGCGATGTGTAGGACGTTCGAGGCAAGGATCAGATCGAAGCTGCCCGGCACCAGGCCTTGGGTCGCCAGGTTGGCGAAGGCATCGAGTTGCCGGGCGGTAACGAAGGGGTGGTCCTGGGCGATCGTCGCCGCGGCGTCGAAGAAGAACGCACTGACGTCGGTGAAGGCATAGTCGGTTCGGCCGGGCGGCAGCGCACTCACCATTTGGCGGGTTAAGGACCCGGTGCCGGCGCCGATCTCGAGCACGCGGATCGGGCCGTCGCCGCCCGCCACCAACCTTTCCAATGCCTGGGTCAGGTCGAAATTGATGCGCCGCGACAAGGGGTTATCGGCATAGATCAGCTCTGCTGTGCCGGTCGTGCCGGCGCGATACATCACCTCCAACGCCGATTGCCGGCCGGTCAAGATGTCCGGCAACGCCTCGAAGAACGACGTGACAGCGGTCAAGAGCTCCGGATGCTCGCGCCGGACGGCGGCGATATCGGCCTCGTTTACCGCGGGGTCGGCGGCGGAGATCGGCCCGTATCCGTCGCCAGTCTTCTCGCAGAGACCGGCCGCCGCCAGATGGGTCAGCCATTTGCCAAGTTGCGTCTCATACTCGGCATCGAGGTTCAGGCCATGTACCAGTCCCTCGGCGCTCAGGGGCATGGCGAGGTCATTGCATCCCAGTCCGACCAGCGTCTCGGCCATCGCTGCGACGGCGATGCGGTCGAGCCGGTCCAGGGTGGCGCCGAAGGCGGTCAGCTCGGCGGAGTCGCCTGCATCGTCCGGGAACCCCGCCGTCCGATCCGCGAATGGCGCCGCGCCGCCCGGCGCCGGCGCGCTGGAGCCGCGCAGCCGGAGATCGACCGAGGTGCCGTGAGCCTTGGCGCTGGCCACCATCGGGTGATCGCGCAGGATAGCAAGCGCCTGGGCAGCTCCGGGGTCGGTCTCGGCGACGGGCTCCGGCGCGGGCGGCGCCTTGGGAAAACAGGTCTCGTCAAGCGCGGTCCAGGCCGCGTCGCGATCCGCCAGCCCCCGGACGAACTCGCCGTAGCCGGCGAAGACGTCGCCAAGCTCGTCCTTGTCGAACAGCTCTTCGACCACGTCCCAGGTCAGGTGCAGCACCCCGCCGCGTTCGTAGACCTGGTGGTCCAGCGCGACCTGGGGCGTCTGGGTGATGCCATAGGTCAGATCGCCCCAGTCGTCCGCGTGGCGCCAGCCGGGCATCGCCTGGGTCAGCGCGCTGGTGAAGACCACCGGGATCGTCAGAAACTCCTGCGGCGGCAGCCGGTCGCGCAGGGCGCCCATGACGTCGATCCCGCTGTAGTCGCGGTGTTCGAGGTCCTTGCGGAAGCCGGCGCTGAGCCGCCGGGCGAAATCGCGGAACGGCTCGGTCGGCCGGTGTTCGACGCCAAGCAGCACGATCGAGGTGAAATCGCCGACCATGCGCGCGACGTCGGGGTTGAACATCTCGCGCTGAAAGACCGTTACGTTGATGGTGAACCCGTCCTGCCCGGTCCATTCGGCGAGGCATTTCGAGAACGCCGCCATCAGCAATGCCGAGACGCTGATCCCCTCTTCGCGCGCGCGTTTCTTCAGCCGGCGGTAGGCCGCGGCGTCGAAGCTGTGCTGGTAGCGCACGAAATGCGGGCGGGTGACCTGCGACGGCCGCTTGGCCAGCGGCAGCACCGGGCCCGGATCCATTTGCGGGATCCGGTCCTGCCAATAGGCCTTGGCGCGGGCATATCGTTCCGACCCGCGGTGGGATTCCATATGCAGGACGTAGTCGCGGAAGTTGATCGAAAATGGCTCGAAATAGGTGCTGTCGTCGACCAAGAGCAGCGTCAGTTCGTCGAACAGGATCTGCATGCTCCAGAGATCGACGAAGAGCAGGTCGAGGCTGAAATGAAAGACGTTGCGGTCCGGTAGCGCCGTGGTGCGCAGATCGAGCGGCGGCCAGCCGTCGGCGGGCAAGATCTGGTGCGACAGCTCGCCCCTGAGCGCATTGAGATGCGCCGCCACTTCGGCCTCGGAGGCGCGCGCCAGATCGGTGTGCGGGATCGCCAGCTGCGGCACCTGGGGCAGGACCTGCTGGCGGCCGTCGGGCCTGACCACGGCTCGCAGCATATCGTGGCGGTCGACCAGCCGCTGCCAGGCGGCTTCGATTTCGTGATGCGAGAAATGCGGGTTGGTGAACTCGAAATAGACGTGGCAGGCAACGTTGCCGAGGGCGAAGTATTCGCTGCGACCGGCGAGATAGGCGCGCTGGACATCCGTCAGGGGAAACGGCGCGTGGCGGGGGCTGCCGAAGACCTCGCCCACCACCGCCGCGCCGCCGGAGCTCGCCTTGACCTTGTCGAGAGGATCGTGCATCGCGCGCCGCCCTCAGACCGCCAGATGCACGGTGTCGCGGCGGTCGCGGATCGTCGCGACGAGGCCCTCCGACAGAAGCGCCTGCATCGTCGGCACGTAATAGCCGCCGTCTCCGACCAGCGTGATCGCGTCATCGCCAATGTCGCACCAGCCGGCCTCGGCAAAGGCGTCCCAAAGTGCCGCGTGCTCGGCCACCACGTCCAGACCGAAAGCCGCGCGGTACGCGCCCCGGTCAATGCGCAGGCCCTGAAGGTGGCGGAAGAGCTCGTGCATCCGGCGCTCCTCGGGGCTGCGCAGAAACGCGCGCTCCATCGGCCGCGCACCGCTTTGCACCGCCTCTCCATAGGCGGCAACGGTCCGGTGGTTGATCATCGACCAGCTTTGCCCGTCGGCGCCGACATAATCCGACACCGCAGCAAAACCCCAACCCAGAGCCGCGGTCGGCGCGAAGTCGCGGCGGCATTCCTCGTAATTGTAGCGGTCGTCGCGGCGCTGGAAGTCGTAGGAGGTCAGCTGCTGGAACCCCGCCGCGCCGAGCATGTCGCGCGCGACCCGGTACATCTCGAGCGTCTCGGCCCGGCTCGGCAGTTCGCCACGCCGGTTCAGCGCGAAATCGGTCGCACCGCCCACGTTCAGCTCGTAATGCGTGATGTGGTCGATGCCGGTATCGATCAGCCGCTGCATATCGCTGCGCATCGTCTTCAGGGTCTGCTGCGGCCAGCCGAAGATCAGGTCGGCGTTGATCTGCAAGCCCAGATCCTGCGCCCAGCGGATGCTGTCGATGACGTGCTTTTCGGTCTGCTTGCGGCCCGACAGTCGGTTGAGGTCATAGTTGAGCTGCTGCACCCCGATGCTGATCCGATTGACCCCGCCGTCGCGCATCGCCGCCAGCTTTTCGGCGGTGAAGAGCTGCGGGATGCCCTCCATGGTGATCGTGGTCTCGGACGAGATCGCGGGAAAGAGGTCGCGCACGATGTCCATAAACCGCAGGTACTGGGCCGGGCGCATTAGGTTGGGCGTGCCGCCGCCGACGTAGATGCTTTGCGGCGCCTCGCCAGCGAAGGCCTCGCGGTAGAGCGCGCCCTCCGCCTCCAGAAGGTCGAGATAGGCGTCGATCGTGTCGGCGCCGCGGAACACCTCGACCGGAAACAGGCAATAGCCGCAGCGCCCGGGATTCGTGCGGATGCAATAGGGCAGCCCGACATAAAGCGTCATCGGCGCGCCGGGCGCGCGCCGGGCCAGGGCCGCGTCGACATCGAAGGGCTCCTGCGTCCAGAGCCGCGGCGAGGGGAAACCGTGCAGGATGCGGTTGACCTGCCGGCGCTCGAGCTTCTGGCGCAGCCGCTCCGCGGCGTCGGCACGGGCCCCCGGCTCGGTCCCGGCCGGCGGCTGGTGGGTGGTGACGGACGCCATCGCCTAGGCCCCCGCCGCGTCGGCATGGCTCGGCGCGGACAGATCCAGCCGGTGGTCGAGGAGGAATTGCGCGAGGTCCTCGGCGCTGGTCATCTCGAACTCGCGCTGCTCTTCGGAGGCCTCGGCGCCGTAGCCAAGCGCCTTTTGCAGCCGGAACTGCAGCTCCACCGCCATCAGGGAATCGAGCCCGACCTCGAGGAACCCGCGGTCGAGCTTGGGGCGCTCGGAGGCGTCCCATTCGAGGATCTCCAGCAGCTGGTCGTTGATGAAGCGCACCAAAATGACCTGGCGCTCGGCAGCCCCGGCCGCCTGCAGCTTGTCGCGCAGCCAGTGGCTCGGTTGACCATTTGTAACGCTTTGGTTTTCCATGAGTTTCAAATCCCAAATTGCAATCGCAGCTATCTTAGTGGCAGCACCAGCCGGTTCGGCGCCGGTGCCGGAATCTCGGTTTGCGGAAAGATCGTGGCGATCCGGCCGACCCCCGGCATCGGCACGAACATGTTGGCCAAGAATGCCGGCGCCGCGGTCAGGCAGCCACGCACGGCCATCACCAGATCGTAGCCCTGCCGCCGCAAATGCCGGCAAAGCGCGGCCAGAAACCGCGTGCGCCGGACCAGCCCCAGCCCGGCATCGGCGATCAGGTCGACCATCGCCGCCGACAGCCGGCTTCGACCGAAAAGCGCCAGCCCGTGGTAGTTGGCGAAGGCCTGCGGACGGCCGTCGCGGTCCAGCACGACCGTGTTCGTCACCGGCCCCTGCAACTGTTCGGAGAGCGCCGCGGTCGACCAGTCGAGCGTCCAGTCGGCGCCCGCGCTGCGGGCTTTCAGGGCCGATGCACAGGCCTCGAGATCGTCGTCGCGATAGGGCCGAAGCGTAAGACCCGCGCCCAGGGGAAGGGCATTCGCCGCCGGACCCAAGAGCCTGGCACTGATCCGCTCCCACCCGGCCAGCATGGCGGCGGAGAACCGGCGCGGGTTCAAAACCCGCACCCAGGCCGCCAGCGCGCCGGCAAAGCGCAGCTTGTCGGGATAGGTCCGGCTGTAGGCGCGCCAGAACCGGTCGGCCAGAGAGCCCTCGTCGCCGCTGACAAAGCCGATGCCGAACGCGCAGCCATGCGCCTTCAGCCGCGCGCCCAGGGCGTTGATCAGCCCGATGGCGAGGCCCGGGTCGCGGTGCTCCGGCGCCACCACGCACCAACTGCACAGCGCCGAACGGTGGTTTGTGCCATGGACCCTGACGTCGTGGGGCGTGGCGAGGTAGGCGCCCACCAGGGCGCCGTCGCGATAGGCGGCGACGCTCAGCCGCGCAGGGTCTCGGCCGAATTGCCAGCGCAGAAACGCCGCGTCCCACAAGAGATAACGATGCGTGCCGCCATAGGCCTCGGCCCAGGCGCGCGCCGTCAGCTCGGCCACGTCCTCGAAATCGCCCGTGTAGGGCTCTATGGTCGCCGCCGCTACCATCGCACCAGGGCCGAGCCCCAGGACAGCCCGGCGCCGAACCCGCAGAGCAGGACCAGATCGCCCTCGGCCAGGCGCTCGGCGCGCAGCGCGTCATCCAGCAGGGCCGGGATCGAGGTCGAGACCAAGTTGCCGTGACGCGCGAGGTTGCGCGGTACCCGGTCCTCGGCGACGCCCAGACACGAGACGATGGTGTCCAGGACCACGCTGCTGGCCTGGTGCAGGAAGATCTGGCTGAGGTCCTGAAGCGTCACGCCGTTGCGGTCCAGCACCTCGGCGATGTGATCGGGGATGCTGTCGCGGACGAAGGCCAACATCTCGCCGCCGGCCATATGGATGGTGTCGGGTGAGCGGACATTGCCCTGGCGGGTTTCGGCATCGGCGGCGCGCAGCGCGTCGGTGACTGGCTGGCGGGTGCCGCCGGCGGGGATGTAGAATTTGTCGAAGCCGGTGCCATCGGTGCCGCAGACGACGTCGAGCACGCCGCGGCCGCCATCGGCGACGCTGACCCAGGTGGCCGCCGCGCCGTCGCCAAAGACCGCGCGGGTGGACCGGTCCTGGGGGTGCAGGTAGCGGGAATAGGTGTCTGCCGTGACGATCAGGATCTCTCGGGCCGACCCCGACGCCGCCAGACCCCGGGCGATTAGCAGCGCGTAGATATAGGCCGAGCAGGCATGCGGCACGTCGAAGGCCGCGACACGGGGCGCCAGGCCCAGCCGCCCGTGCAGCAGGCAGGAATTCGGCGGCAGCACGTAGTCCGGCGACTGGGTGCAGACGATCAGCACGTCCAGCCGCTCGCGCAGACCCGCGTGGCGATCCAGGAGCGTTTCGGCCGCGTCTACCGACAGATCCAGTGCGGTTTCGTCCTCGTCGGCGATATGGCGGGCCTCGACGCCGACATGGCGCTGCAACAGCTTGTGGCGCACTGGGCCGAGGGCGTCGGCGAACTCTGCGTCGGTCTCTATCCGGCTGGGTTTCGCGACGCTGACATCGCGTATCGATACGGTCCCGCCAAACGGCGCCTGCCCTGATCCATCATGCATTTGCCCTGCCCTTGCGCAGTCGCAGAAATTGATTTGATCACCCTAACACTGAAATGAAGCGTAGCACGCAACGGATGGTTGTGATAGCATAAATGCTTGTTGGCGATGGCAGAGGGACGGCCGGGGTCGCGTTTTCGACCCCAGAACAACCGTTCCTTGCGTGCTAACTGGCACCGTTTGAGCCCCGTATTGGATTTTGACGAAGGGATACATAAGCATGTTGCGCGAAACTGCGTCGTCCTATTTGGAACCCATTTCGATAGTTGGCGCGGCGATGCGCCTGCCTGGCCGCGTGGCCGACGAAGCATCCCTGATCGAGGTTCTGAGCGGCGGCCGCAGTTGCATCGGCGACATTCCGCCCGACCGTTGGGATGTGGGCGCGCTTAGCGACGACGACGCCCTGGTTCCGGGCAAGACCTACGTGCGCCGCGGCGGCTTCGTGTCCGACCTCAAGCTGTTCGATGCTGCGTTCTTCGGCATCTCCGAGGTCGAGGCGGTCCGCATCGACCCGCAGCAGCGGCTGCTTCTGGAAACCGTCTGGCATGCGCTGGAGGATGCCGGACAGTCCCCCGACGAGCTGCGCGGCTCCAACACCGGTGTTTTCGTCGCGTTGATGAACACCAACACCTATTTCACGCTGAAATCGCTCTACGAGGGCGTCAAGGGCGTCGGCGGCTACGACACGATGGGCGACGCCGCCAGCATCGCCGCCGGCCGGATCGCGCATTTCCTTGATCTGCACGGGCCCTGCTTTGCGATGGACACGGCGTGCTCGGGCTCGATGGTGGCACTGCATCTAGCGCGCCAAAGCCTGATGTCGGGCGAATGCGACACCGCGATCGTCGCCGGCGCCAACCTGATCCTGACCCCGCATGTGCATATCGCGTTCTCCAAGACCGGTCTGATGTCGCGGTCTGGACGTTGCGCGGCCTTCGATCAGTCGGCCGACGGTTATGTCCGCAGCGAGGGCGCCGTGGCCGCGGTGCTGCGCCGCGAAACCGATGCGGTGGCGCGCGGCGATCATATCACGGCCAATGTGGTCGCCAGTGCGATCAACCACGACGGCCGCACGCCCGCGGTCACCACGCCCAACGGCGAGATGCAGCGCAAGGTCATCGAAGCCGCGCTGCGCCAGTCGGCGGTCGCGCCCGAGGCGGTCGGCTATGTCGAGGCGCACGGTACCGGCACCCCGATCGGCGATCCCATCGAGATGGCCGCGCTCGCCGCCACCTACGGGTCCGACCGCGAGCCGGATGCGCCGCTCTATGTCGGCTCGTCGAAGAGCAATTTCGGCCATATCGAAGCCGGCGCCGGGCTGCTGGGCGTGCTGAAGGCCGGGCTGTCGCTACGCGACGAGACGATCTACCCCAGCGTGCATTTCAGCGAGATGAACCCGGCCATCGACCTGGGCGACGCGCCGGTCGAGGTGCCGAAGGCCAAGATCGCCTGGCCGCGCGGCGACACACCGCGTTTCGCTGGGGTCAATTCCTTCGGCTACAGCGGCACCAACGCGCATGTGATCCTGGCCGAGGGGCCGCGACCGACCGCCCGCGAGTCCGGCGACCGGCCCGAGCTGATCGTGCTGTCGGCGAAGTCGCAGGCCGCGCTGGCGGAACTGGCCGAGGACTGGATCGACTTTCTCGACCAGACCGACGCCAGCCTCGCGGCGATCGCACAGACCTCGGCGCTCGGCCGCAGCCACATGCGCCACCGGCTGGCGCTGACCGCCGCCTCCCCCGCGGCCGCCGCCGATGCCTTGAGCGCCTGGCGGCTGAAGAACGCCGCCGAGTGGCTCAGCGCGGGAAAGACCGGGATCGCGGCGCCGAAACTCGCCTTCGTCTTCACCGGCCAGGGCTCGCAATATGCCGGCATGGGCCGGGCGCTCTATGACAGCGAGCCACGCTTTGCCGCCGCCTTCGACGACTGCGCCGCGGCGATGGAAGAGACGCTTGGTGCGCCCCTAAAGGACGTCGTCTTCGGCGACAAAGCAGCCGATTACCTGTCGAACACGCGTTACGTCCAGCCCGCGCTTTACGCCATCGAATACGCCATGGCCGAGATGCTGATGGCCTACGGCGTGACCCCCGATGCCGTCCTTGGCCATAGCGTCGGAGAGTTGGTGGCGCAGACGGTGTCGAGCATGATTTCGATGCAGGACGCCGCGCGCTTCGTGGTGGAACGCGGCCGGCATATCGGCGCGCTGCCCGAGGGCGGCAAGATGCTGGCACTGACCGCCGCCGAGGCCGATATCCGCGACTGGTTGGCCGATGCCGGCGACGTGGCAGTCGCGGCGGTCAATGCGCCCCGCGGAGTCGTCGTCTCAGGCGCGGCCAAGGCGGTCGACGCCATCGCCCGCAAGGCCGAGATGGAGGGCATCGCGTGCAAGCCGCTCGTGGTGTCGCACGCCTTCCACTCGCCGCTGATGGCCGATGCGCTGAAGGGCGTGGAGGCCGCCGCAGGCGAAATGTCGCTGTCGGCCCCGACCATACCGACCGTATCCAACGTCACCGGCGAATTCTTCGACGCGGCGCCCGCGCCCGCCGACTACGCGCGCCAGGTCGCCCAGACGGTCCGGTTCGCCGACGGAGTCTACGCCCTGGCCGACAGCGGCATCACGCTCTTCCTCGAAATCGGCCCCAACCCGGCGCTGACGCCGGCGATCACCGCCACCGCGCCGGGCGCCAAGATCAACTGCATACCGACGCTGACGCGGCAGTCCGACGACCGCACCAGCCTGCTTGGCGCCTTGGGCAAGTTGCACACCTCAGGCGTGGCGCTCGATTTCGCCGCGATCCACGACGGGGCCAAGTCGATGCGGACGCAGCTGCCGCTCTACCCGTTCCAGCGCCACCGCTACTGGCTCGACGACGACCGCGGTTTTCACGAGCCCGCGCAGATGCCGGTCGAAGCGGCGGCGGCCCCGGCGGCAGAGGTCTCCGATGACCTGCATCCGATCCTGGCGCGGTGGAAGGACAAATCCGCCGACAGCCCGCGCTTCGGGCTGGAGCTGTCCGCCACCCAGCCCTTCGTCGACCACCGGATCATGGGCACCACGATCTTCCCCGCCACCGGTTACATCGAAGCGGTGGTGCGCGGGCTCGAGGCGGCGTCCGGCGAGGCCGACAGGACAGTGGAACTGCAGGAGCTGCGGTTCGAACGCCCGCTGACGCTGGGCTACGGGCAGACCGCGCTTGCCACACTGTCGATCCGCAACGGCACCGAGTTTTCGGTGGACGACGCGCGCTCGGCCGACGTCTTCGCCAAGGGCCGGATCGCCCGCGCCGAAGCCAAGCTGGAGGCCGGAACGCCGCCCGCCGAGGTGATCGAGGGCATGGACCAGCAGGTCGATGTCGGCATGCTTTATGGCGATCTGCGCAAGCTCGGCTTCGAATACAGCATGTCGTTCGCGACGATGCGCGAGGTCTGGCTGGGCGCGCAGGGCTCCGGCGCGGCGCTGGCCAAGATCTCGGCGGCGGCCCAGAGCTCGGATACTGACCCGCATGCCTTCACCATGACCACGGTCCTCGACGGGTGCCTGCAAAGCTTCGCCGCCGCGATGCGCACCCTCGATCTCGAGGGCATGACCGGCGCCTTCGTGCCGCATTCGATCGAGCGCGTGGTGGTCGGTCCGATCCCGCGGGGCGAGGTCTATGCCCATGCCAAGGTCGCCTCGCACCGCCAGGGCCGGGCGCTTTTGGCCGACATCGCGGTGGTCGACGGCGCCGGCACGACGGTCGCGACCTTCGGCGGCGTCGAATTGCGCTATGCCGGGCTGTCGCTGTCTCGCGGCGCCGCCGCGCCCGAGGCCGAGAACCCGATCGCCCGGTCCCGCGACGAGCTGGTGCGCCACCTCGCCCCCCTGTCCCACGACGAACGCATCGCGGCCACCGGCCAGTGGCTGATCGCCGAGATCAAGACGATCCTCGGCGACGGCATGGACGAGATGGACTTCGAAGAGATCGACCCCTCGACCGCCTTCGTCGAGATCGGCCTCGATTCGCTGTTGGTGACAGAGCTGCAGCGGCGCCTGCAGGAGAAGCTCGAATTCCGCTTCGAGGCGATGGAGGCGCTGGACTACGAAAGCATCGACAGCCTCGCCACCCACATCGTCGAGAGCATCCTGAACTACGGCTCCGAGGCCGCGACACCCGAACCCGAACCGGCGGAATAGCGATCTTCGCCGGTCCTCAAGCAGCACCAAAAACCGACGTTTCAAATGATGTAAGGCTCTGAGAATGATAAGCAATTCCCCATCGGTCGATCTCGCCAGCGCGCGCCGGTTCATCCAAAAGAACATCGACCGCCGGCAGGTCAACAAGATCCAGCACGGCTTCCCTTCGCCGCGTTACTGGACCGAGCGCGACGTGCCGGTCGAGCGCACGCTCGACGCCCGCCGCAGCCTCGAAGGCATGGGCCGCGGCATGCCGGTCAACCTCTATCTCGGGGTGCCCTATTGCATCCGCACCAACCCCGGCAAATGCGGCTATTGCCTGTTCCCGGTCGAGGAGTTCACCGGCTACGACGCGCTCGAGGTTTATTTCGACTACCTCGAACGCGAAGCGGCGATGTACAAGGGCAAGCTCGACGGCAAAAAGCTCGGCGCAGTCTATTTCGGCGGCGGCACCTCGAACCTCTACAAAGAACCGATGTATCACCGGCTGATGGACATCGTGCGCGATCTGTTTCCCGAAACCGCGGGCGACATCGACATCACGCTGGAAGGCCTGCCGCAGCTTTTCACAAAGGACAAGCTGCAGGCGATCAAAGACAGCGGCATGAACCGCATCAGCGTCGGGGTGCAGCAGATCAACGAAGAGCTGAACGCGCTGTCGGGCCGCAAGCAGACCACCAAGCACGTTAAGCAGACGGTGGACTGGGCGCGCGAGCTGGATCTGGCGTGCAATCTCGACCTGATCTTCGGCTGGCCGCGCCAGACCGTCGATACCATGGTCGAGGACCTCGAAACCGTGATCGGCTGGGGCGTGCACGACATCACGCATTACGAGCTGAACGTCGGCGGGCCGACCGATTTCGCCCTGAACCGGTTCCACGAACTGCCGAGCCCGCTGGCCAATCTGGAGATGTACCGCACCGCACGCGACCTGATGCTGGCGAACGGATACGAACAGATCACCGCCTACAACTTCCGCAAGGAGGACCCGCTGTCGCGCGGCTACGAAGAGGGCGTGACGCATTCGTTCGAGACAATGGACACACTGGGCATCGGCTATGCCGCGATCACGTTCTTCGGCGACACCGCGCTCGATCCCGGGTCGAACTGGTCGTTCATCAACTGGCGCAACCTGGAACACTACAAGGCGGCGATCGACCGCGGCGATTTTCCCGTGGAATGCGGCTTTCAGCACGATTGGCAGGATTTCCAGATCTCGATGGTGTTCCGCAATCTCTTCGGGCTCAGCCTCGACCGCGCGGCGTTCCAGCGCGCGTTCAAAGTCGATGTCTACGACCAGTTCGCCGGGGTCTGGGACGCGCTGGTCGAGTTCGGCCTGGCCGAGGTCGACGACGGCGCGATCCGGCTTGTCGGCGACGGCCCGTTCTACACCCCGCTGATCCAGGCGCTACTGGCGGAGGCGCGCTACAAGGCTTTGCGCAGCATGGAGAGCCAGAAAGCGCAGGCGCAGGTGCAGTCCCATGCCAGCGCCGCACTCGCCGAAGCAGTCGGCGCGCCGGAGCGCTGAGGCGCGCCATCCGGCCGTCAGGCGGCTCACATCGCGGCGATGGCGGCGGCCAGGGTCTCTGGCGCCGTCTCAGGCGACCAAATGTGCTCGCTCACCACTGCCGGGTCCCCGGCCCGCGCGTAGGCAAGTGTAGCGAAATACCCGTCCGGACACGCAAGGGTTCGCATGGCCCAGGCGTCGGGTTCCTCTGGGGCGGTCGCCGACCACACAAGCCGTGGTGGCTCTGACGCCGGCACCGACACGGAAAAACTGCTCAAAGGTCGCTTGAGGCCCAGGCCCAAGGCCTTGATGAAGGCCTCCTTCCGGGTCCAGCAGGCAGTGAAACTGCGCGCGCGGTCTGCCTCCGGCAGGGCGGCCAGCGCCTCGAACTCGGCCAGCGCAAACTGGCTGCGAGCGAGGTCAAGATGCGCGACCTTGCGGTCGACGGCCTCGATATCGACACCGACCGCCCGTCCGCCAGCCAACGCCAGCGCGACGCAATCACCGGCATGGGCGTAGTTGGCGGTCAACCGCTGCCCGGCGATCTGCGGTTTTCCGTTCGCGTCCGGCGCGATGTTGAGGTCGCGCGGCGACACCCCGCAGAGCGCCCCGCCCAATAGCCGCAACGCCGCCCGCGCCAGCAGCTTCTGCTCCCGGACGCTGCCCAGGCGGACGCGGTCGCAGTCGTCCCGCTCGCGCGCGGTCAGCACCGGCCGCAGCGCCGGCAACCGCTCTCGCCACGCCTGGCATGACAGCAGCACCGTCGCCACAGCCTTGTCCGACATGCCCAGTGCCCGACCCTTTCATTTCGGCAGTTCAACTCTGCACGGAAGCGCCCCTTTGCTATCGCATGCCGACGGGTCAATCCAATTGGAATACTCTGTCATACAGAAAGTCCTGCACATCTCGTCGAATCCAACCCAGGGTCATTCCTGCCTTCGTGCCCCAAACACAATCGACCCATCATTGCGCCTGAGCCCACCGTAGATTGGAGGGCGTAAAAGGCCACACGAAGCCGCTTGTACCGCAGAACGTCCGCTCGGGGCTGAACCCAAACTCGCAGACTTCCTCCAAGCCATCTTGCCCTAGGCCGCGAGCAGCCGAAGCGGCGTGCCCGGGCCGCCCGCAAGGCCCGCGTCTATGCCCCAAAGGTCGCGCAGAATGGCCTCGTAAACCCTGCGGTAGTCGGTCGTGTACTCAAGATCGCCGTCGGCGACTCGTTCAAGAGAGGGTCGCCCCCCGGCCAATCCACCCTCGACGCTGCCGCCCGCCACAAGCACCGGCGCAGCGGCGCCGTGATCGGTGCCGCCAGACGCGTTCTCATGCGCCGTGCGACCGAATTCGGAATAGGTGACGACAGTCACCTTTTCCCATAGCCCGATCCGACGCAGCGCCGCCGCAAAGGCGCCGAGCGACGCCGAAAGATCGCGCAGGAGACCACTATGGGTGTCGGGCTGCGCCTCGTGGGTGTCATAGCCATCTTGCACCACCTTCAACACTGCGGTTTCGACGCCCGCGTCCAAGAGCCGTGCGGCGGTGCGCAACTGCTGCCCAAGCTCGGTGTCGGGAAATGGAAACCGCCGGGCCGGGCTGGCCTCCAGCCGCTTCAGGATCGCCGCGCCGGTGATTTGGGCGCTGTCATAGGTTCTCAGAACATGGGCCAGCGGACTGGCCGCCGCAGGCCGGACCTGGTGCCCGCCGCCGGGCAAGTTCGCTTGGGTCTCGAAGAACAATTCTTCGTCGCGCATCGCCGAGAACCGCCCCGGCCCGGCCAGTGGCCCCATCGCTCCGCCAAGCACCAAGCCGTCGGCATCCGACCGATCCGGGCCGCCCGTCGCGAAGGCCGCCGAGACCCAACCTTGGCGGTCCAGACTGTCGGCGCCGCGTCCGGAGTTCCAAATCTCGATGGACCGAAAATGCGATCGGTTCGGGCTGGGATACCCAACGCCCTCGACGATCCGCAACTCGCCGTCCTGCCACAGGGCGGCGACCTCGGTCATGCTGGGGTGAAGCCCGGTCCGGCGGTCCAGACCCAAAGTGTTTCGCCGCGCTATGCCAATCTCGGGGCGCAGCGCGCGATAGGCGGCATCGCGAGTGGGAACGACGGTGTTGAGCCCGTCGTTGCCGCCGGCGAGTTCCACCAAAACCAGGATGTTTCCGGCAGGTGGCGCGGCGCCTGCAGCCTGGACGAAACCCGGCAGGGTAACGCTAGGCAGGCTTAGGAACGCACAACCGCCCAAGGCTTGCAGGAACCGACGACGGGACGGGGTCAGCTCATTGGTCATCGAAGCGGCTCCTCAATTCACTTGATAGTGCGGCGACAGGATGATGTGGCGGATCAGTGCCTCTGGATCGCTTGCGGCCAGTTCGTCGCGACGTCCCTGCGACCCCAGCGGCACCGCCAACAACGCCGCCTCGGCCCGCTTGCTGTCGAGACCCTGCAGGGGTACCGCTCGCAGCCACTTGTCGAAGGACGTGTATCGGACCGCTGGAAGACCGGCGGATCTGAGCGCGGCCTCGCGCGCCTCGATGTAGCCGTCGATTTCGTCCGCGCGCATCGCCTGCGGGACCGGTCCGTTGAGGCCGAGCGCCTGCGGATCGCTCGCGGCATCGACCAGCCGGCCCGGCGCGGGGCCGATCGCTTGGGCCGCAAGTCCAGCGATCCAGCCGGCGGCCTCTGTTGCGGTCTTCAGGTCGATCGGGTGGACGTCTTCCCGGTCTTCGGCAAAGCGCCCCGACCAGACAGGTTGATCCCGGGTGCCGGAGAGGATGTCGGGCAAGTGTCCCAAAACAGCAGCCAGAAGCGACCGGTCCGTTTCGGATAGCGTAGCCAGGTCGCGGCGCAAACCGTCCCGCGGCTCGAATAGGATCCAGCCCGGATCCTCGTCGGCAGTGTGCGGCCAATCTGCAAAGCAGTCCGGCGCGCAGTCGGCAATGTGAAGACCAAGCACGAAGTCGTCCTCGGGCCAGACCTCCAGCCAGATCGACAGGGATCGCCAATCCGCACCGTCAAAGCCGACATCAAACAGGGTCAGCAGTATCGCGGCGCCACCCTCCTCCAACCGCTCAGCTTCGAGCGCAAAGGCCTGGCCGATCCGCAGATCGTCGGGCCCTACCCGCTCTGGCTCTCGTTCCGTGGCGCCGATTATTCTCGGCATCGGCCTGCGGTCGCGCACCTCATCATCCGGTTCAAGCTCAAGCAGTTCGGTCAAGACCGTCGCCCGCGCGCTGACGCTGGCGTCATTGATCCAATCGGCTCCTTCAGGCCAACCGCCGACGTTCGGCGGGAAGAACAGCGGCTGGCCCAGATCGTCGATGGCCCAGGCCAGGTCAGAGAGGTTCGGCACGGTAAGCCCGAGGCTGCGGATCGACCCAACGAGCAACTCGACAGGGCTTTTGACCAACCGGCCACGGACCTCCGGCGCCCAGAACGCGTCTGACAGGAAAAGCGCGCGCAAGAGCGGACGCAGTTCCCAATTCGCGCCGCGCCAGAGGCCAACCAGTCTTTCGACCTCCTCTCGGTCGGGCGTGTCGGACACGAAAGTGCGCCACAGCGCCTCGACCACGTGCGGGCCGAAATCGGGGTGTTCCATCGCGAGCGTCGCGAGATCGGGGGCGTCGAACATGCCCGTCCGGCCGAGGATGGTCTTGCGCCTGAAGTCATGCGCTTCGGCGTCGAACGCATAGGCAGGCGCACCAAAATCGTCGATCGTGTGGCCGGTCAAAGCTCGCGCGGCCTCGCTCACGTCGCCTTCGCCGTAGCCGCGACCTTCGCCGAGCGTGAACAGTTCGAAGTACTCGCGCGCGAAGTTCTCGTTGGGCGCATCACGGTGGTTTTCGGTGTTGGTCAAATAGACCAGCATCGCCGGGTCGCGCAGGATTCCGTCCGCCAGATCTGCGAAGTTGCCGGCCGCGTGGGTGCGGAACAATCGGTTCTGCGCCGCCATCCATTGAGGGTTCTCATGCGCCTCGAAAGAGGTCGCGAAATGATCGTGCCAGAACAGCACCAGCCTCTCGGTCAGCGGCGAGGGTGTGGCGATCATTTCGCCCAGCCACCAATGCTGCAATTCGGTGATTTCGATCCAACGGTTGGCATAGAACAGCTCTTCCGCCGTCGGTCCCAAGGCCTCGATCTGCGCGTAGGGCAAGCCCCAACCCTCTACCCAGGCCGGCATTGGCGCAGAAGGTCGGGTTCCTATCCCGTCCATGAGAGCTTCCACCGCGGTCTCCCACGGCTGACCGACCAATGCTTCGATTTCGTGCGGAGCCGCACCGAACCCGGTGCGCGATAGCAAGTGGCGCGCCTCTGCGACGGTCATCGCATCCGGGCCGGCAAGGCCGGCAGACGGCAGGCAAAGCGCCAGGGCGGCGGAGCCGATCCAGTGGCGAAGGGTTGGTCTCATCGGGCATCCTCGGGGGCATCTTGCATCCGAGACGTGACCTACCACGCCCTACGCGCCGCATGTGTTACAAGACCCGTACGGCTGTCATACAGTTTTGTAAGGTCCCACCAAGGGTTTGAAATTCAGTACGAAAACTGCGCCAGGCCGATTCTGTAGCAGTTCGATCCCGGCACCGTGCAGATCAGCGATGGCCTTGACCAGTGCCAGCCCCAGCCCGTTCCCGGGGGTCGTCCGGCTGGCCTCGCCGCGGAAGAACCGCTCGAACACCCGCGCGCGCAGGTTGGGCGGAATGCCGGGGCCATCGTCGCCGATTTCAAGCCGGACACCGCCATCCACCGACATCGCCGCGATATGCACCCGTGCCGCGTCTCGGGAGTGCTCCAGGGCATTGTCAAAGAGATTGGCGATCAGTTGCGTCAGCAACTCGCGGTCGCCCTCGACGGTCAGCCCAGGCAATATCGCGGCGTCCAGGCGTTTGTCGGCATCGTCGAAGACAGGCGCGTAGCTGTCGACCATGTCCTGCGCCAGCGCGCTTAGATCGACGGGCGCAAAGGCCGATCGGCGCCGCCCCGCCTCGATCTCGCCGAGCCGCAGCATCGCATCGAAGACCCGCACCAGCCCCGCCAATCGTGCCTCGGCCAGATCGAGATGTTCGACCACCGCATCCGGATCGGCAACGTCGCGCCGGATCAGCTCCAGCCGCCCTTGGATATTGGAGAGCGGCGTTTTCAGGTCGTGCGCCACCCCAACGGAGACCGCCTCGATGTTCCGGGTCAGCGCCTCCAACCGGTCGAGCATCTGGTTCACACCGGCCGCAAGCCGGTCGAATTCGTCGCCGGTTCCGGTCAGCGGCGCGCGAGCCGACATCTGGCCAGTGGCGACGGCTTCGGCCGCTGTCGAAAGCGTCTCGAGCCGTCGAAACACCCCGCGGCTGAGGAAGTAGCCGGTGACCAGGGAAAGCGGAAGAACGATCACCACCAGCGCCGCCGAGCCGGAGACTAGAAAGCGCCAGATCTCATATATCTGTTCGGGAATGAAGCGGCCGACCGTCAGAACGCTGCCGTCGAACAACTCCACCGACTGTGCCAGCAGCGGATCGTCAATTTCGGGGTGGTCCAGCGCGGTCTCTTCCAAGGTCTCTCCCGCATAGAGCCCGGGAAACCCCGCGACCGGCTCGAACTCCGGGTCGCGTAGCACGACGATCGTTTCTTCCTCTTCCAGCAGGACGAAGATGTCGTCCTCCGACCACAACGGCTCTGTGCCCTCGCGTCGCAACTCGTCGACCAATGCGTCGCGGCCCTCGACCAGGTAAAACTCGCGCGCCTCCGTTAACAGGCGCGCGATCTCGGCCCGCTCCGCCCGGTCGATTTGCCACAATAGGACCAGCCCGATGGCCCAGATCGCCGCCAACGTTAGCGCGACGAACACACCGGACGAAACCAACACCCGCTGAAACACGGTCGAGCGCAGGATGGTGCTAAGCGCCGGCAAGGATGTACCCCGATCCGCGCACGGTCTGTATCAGCTCGGCCTCGAACGGTTTGTCGACCTTCGCCCGAAGGCGACTCATATGGGTCTGCACCAGACTGGTCTTGGGGTCGAAGGAATATCCCCAGACCTTCTCTAGCAGCATGGTGCGGGTCACAACCTCGCCCGGATGCCGCATCAGGCAATCGAGCAGCTTGAACTCCAGCGGTGACACATCCAGGGGCACGCCCGCGCGCGACACGGTTCGAGCGATGCGATCCAGGCGCAGGTCCGCGACCTCCAGGACCGGTTCTTCCGACACCATTGGCCGCCGCCGAGCGAGCGACCGCAGCCGCGCGACCAGTTCGGACACTGCGAAGGGTTTGGCGAGGTAGTCGTCGGCGCCAGCGTCCAACCCTTCAACCCGCTCCTCCAGCCCACCCCGGGCGGTAAGCATCAAGACGGGCAGGTCTATCCCGGCGCCCCGAAGCAGACGCAGCACGCCCAGCCCGTCCATGTCCGGCAGCATGCGATCCAAAATGACGCAATCAAAGCGGCCTGCGCCGAGTTTCAGCAGCCCGTCTTTGGGCGAGGCACACCATTCCACCGCCCACGTCTGCTCGCGCAGCGCAGTCTGGATGAACCGGGCAGTCTCGGCATCGTCTTCGATCAGCAGGACGTGCATGGCCGCGATACTAAGCGGCAACCCCAGGACGATGCGACAGGAATCGCGGGGCGCGGAGATCGTAGTGCGAGCGACGGCATATACGGCGCCGGTTGACCCGGGCGGTGTCTCGGTCAGGCCTCATCCGAAACCGCCTACACTTCCCGACATCCGCTTCGGGCCAAGACTTGGCCTCGCACTGTAACGTCGTCTCGATCTACCGCTCAAGCACCGTCAGCGCCCCCCCAACCGACCGACCTCGATGGAGGTCTCGGGCCGCTCTAGGAACGGCCCCATCCATGGTTGGCATCGTCACGCGGTCTGCGGCTTGCTAGGGCAGTCGCAATTGCGGGACGATCCGCAGCTGCGGGATCGGCTGGATCTCTGGCAGCGGGATCACAACCCGCGGCCGAGCGCACAAGAGATTGCCGACCTGCCGGATCTCGTAACCTTGGCCCGCCAGTGCCTTGGCGCGGGCCCGCGAGACCCGCGTGAACCCCGACGGACAGGTCGGCTCCGGATCAGGCGTAACCGTAGGCGCCTTGGCGCAGAGGATAGAGCGGTTGCCAACGGTGACCTGCCGGATCGAGTAACCCTGCTGCCTTAGGCTGTTGGCCTGAGCCGCCGTCACCTGGCTCCAGCCCGCGGCGCATTGCGGTCCGGCCGGTTCGGGATCCGGCGTTACGATCCGCTGGCGTGCGCAGGTGATCGCCTTGTTGCCGCTGGTCACGCGTTGCACCTGCCATCCTTGCGCGGCGAGTTGCTGGCCGCGCGCAGCGCTGACCTGGGTCCAACCGCGCGCGCAGACCGGATCGGGCGCCTCGGGCTCGGGCGGGGCGACCAGGGTGACCTGGGCGCAGGCCCGGTCGTTGCCCGCCACCGGATCGCCAGCGCTTGCCAGCCCCAGCAGGCTTTGCAGCAGATTGGCGTCGATCGCGCCGGTGACCGGCAGGCCCATCGCCTGCTGGTAGGCCCGGATCGCGGCTTGCGTGCGCGGGCCCGGGATGCCGTCGGCCACGCCGGCGTTGAAGCCGGCCCCATTCAGCGCCGACTGCACCTCGCGCACCGAGACATCGCCGATCCAATTCAGCTCGGCGCAGTTCTCCAGCGTGCCGCGGCTGCGTGAACTGGTGCGGAAGGTCAGCGACAAGGGCTGCCCTTGGCCCTGCGCCAACGTCGCGCCGGCAAAGGTGCAGTTCACCTGCCCGCCGCTTCCGGTACAGGACCAACCGGACGGACTGAATCCGGTCAGCGTCGCGGAAGGCTGGATCGTGTCGGTGATCCGGATGTCGCCGGCAAACGCTCCGGGCCCCTTGTTGATCGCATTTACCGAAAACCGGCAGAGCGACCCGGCCTGGCACGCGCCCTGATTGGCCACTTTGCTGACCGCGATGTCAGGCATCGGTGGCGCCACCGGCTGCGGCGGATCGACGATGTCGATCGGCGCGCTGTCGGAGTCGTTGACGTCGTTGCCGTCCTTCACCGCTTCATCAGGCCAGATCATCGACTTGACGTGCATCACCACGTCGGGGCCGAAGTTGGCCGGCACGTCGAGCAGCAGATCGACCCCGGCCCGTTCGCCCGGCGCCAGCGTCAGCCGCGCGCCGAGACATTCATACGTGGCCGCACCGGTGGTGGCGCAGAGAAATCCACCAAGCTGGCTTTTCAGCGAGGTGATCTGCAGCGCCGGGTCGAGCGCGCCGCGCATTCCCGCGATGCCCTCGAATGTGTCGTCGCCGACGTTTTCGATCCAGGCCTCGACCGCGCAGGACTCGCCGCGTACACATTCGGTCTGGCTCATGACCGCAAGGTCGGCCGCGCGTGCCGCAGGCGGTTCGACCACCTCGAACGTGTCGCAGCCCTCGTTGTTGCCAGCGATCCGGTCGTCCGACCATCCGCCGGCATCGCCAAAGAGCGCGTCCAGCAAGTCGCCGTCGACACCAATACCCGGCGGAAGGCCGTTGGCGGCGCGATAGGCGGCGATGGCGCCTTCGGTCGGCGGGTCCATGTCGTTGGTCAGATAGACCTCGTAGCCCTGATCCAACAGCGCGGCTTGCACCATCAGCAGGTTCGGCGCGCCGCCCGGCGCCCGCGGAAACCCGACCGAGGCGCAATTCTCGACGACGCCCGGCGGGTAGTCCCCGGGCACCGGCCAGACCATGGTCAGATCGACCGAGGCCCCGTCGGCCAGGGTCAGCGGATTCTGCACGCAGTAGCCGCTGTCGTCGCTGATCACATAGCAGCTGAGCCCGGACGAGGCCGCCATCAGCGCCTCCATCCCGCCTTCGCTGAGCACATCCGTCACGAAGAGCGGCCCCTCGAAGGCGCCAGGCCCGTTATTGGTCACCGTGACGTCGAAGACGCAGCTCGACCCCTGCTGGCAGATCTCGGGCGCCGACTTGGTGACCGCGAGGTCAAGCAGCACCGGCACCAGCTCTTCCTCGGGGATCACCGGCGCCTCGAGTTCAACGCAGACCTCGTCGTTCGACGGGTCGGGGTCGCCTTCCGGCATGCCCATATCGTCCCAACGGATCGTGGCGCAGTTGCGCAGGACCGGCAGGCCCTCGGGCCAGATCACGATTGCCCGGTCGCGCAGGTCGTTGCCGGGCTCCAGCCCATCCTCGTCCTGCTCCCAAAGGCAGCGCATCGAGCCGCCTTCGAACGAGGTGCATCCTTCGGGGTTGAACTCGCTCGTCAACACCTCGGGCGGCAGGCCGGCGGCGCCGTCCATGTCCAGGTAGTCGCCCCAGACGATGTCGGTGGTGAAGTGCTCGTCTGGGCTGTTGTTGGTCACGCCGATGAAGAACCGGCACTCGGCCCCGGGCTGACAGCCCTCTGACACCAGGCGCTTTTCCATCGCCAGGTCGATCATCTGCGGCTCGTCGCCGGGCAGCCGGACATAGGCGCAGGCATGGTCGTCGCCCGGGTCGTCGTCACCCGGTGCCCCCATCGCGCCCCAGTCGAGGATGCTGCAATTGACGAAATCGCGGCTCGGCGGATCGTCCGGGATTGCGACCCGGACGACAAAGCCGAAACCGGCTGTCGGCGGCAGGCTGACGGTGGCCAACCCGTCGAAAGCGCAGCGCGCATACGGTCCGACCGGCGGGCAGTCGAGCGCAGGGCTTCCTGGCACGATGAAGGTCGGATCCAGCGCCCCGATCCCCTCGAACCCAGCGATGTCGAGGAAGCCAATCGGGCCCTCGTAGGTCTCCGTGCCGTCGTTCGACACGGTCACACGAAAATCGCAGACGTCACCCGGGAAGCACTCGGCGGACAAAACCTCTTTGGTCACCGCCAGGTCGCGCCGCTCGCGCGGGATATCGGGCTCGTCCTCGCCCGGCAGCAGGAACGGGTGACAATCGGAATCGTTCGCGGGCACCGCATCGCCAGGCATGCCTGCATGGCCGGGATAGAGCGACTGATATAGCTCCTCGTCGATCCCGCCTGGCGGCAGTCCATTGTCGGCGCGGTAATCGTCGATGGCGGCCTGGGTGTCGGCATCGGCGATGTCATCGATCACGCCAGGATCGTAGCCGCGATGGGCCAGCGCCAGTTCGATGGCCAGCACCTGGGCGCCGGGGTCGTCGAAAGCGCCGAGCCACAGGATGGCGGCGCAGTTCAGCCCCTCCACATCCCACAGCGGCGGGTCGGCCGGCATCGGCATCAGGAAACTCAGGACCAGGAACAGGCTGTCGCCGGGGGCCAGCACCACCGTATCGTGCCAGCACGACACCGGCAGGGCACCGAAGCCGTGGTCGCAGACCCAGTCCGGCGAGGCGCCGAAGAAGCCGCCCGGATCGCTGTGGTCGGCCACATGGATCGGCCCTTCGTAGACGCCCGGTCCATTGTTGGTGACGGTGATCAGGAACTCGCAGAGCCCAGCCCAGTCGCAATAGGCCGGTCCGGTCTTGACCAACTGCAGCTCGGGCGCGCCCGGGTCGGGATCGGGAATGGGGATTGGCCACCAGGGATAGTCGCCGGGCTCCCACACAAAGGCGGGGGTGTCCTGGTAGACAGCGATGTCGCCGATCCGGGTGGCATCATTCGACCCGTCATCCGCGCCCAGATCTGCATCGACCATGAAACTTGCATCCGGCCCGTCCGGCGGGGTCGCTGGGCCCGGCACCGGGTAGGGCTGGAACGCGGCGGCGGGTTCGACCTCGGCCGCGACGGCGCGCGTGCTGCCTTGCACCCCATGCACCTGAGTGACGTCGGTCAAATCCCCGGCGGCGTCGCGACACGCGCCTTCGGGCGCGCACAGCCCATCGCCGGTCATCCAAACGAAGGCATCCGCCTGGGCGGGGTCAAGCGTCCCGTCCGGGCCATAGCCCATTCCGAAGGCCACACCACCGGCTGCACCGGCGCGCAGATAGGGCGGACCGTCGAGTTCGCGGTCCTGATAGGCCACGTCGTAACGGCCGGTCGCCTGCCAGAGACCGGCAACATCCATCTCATAGCGCAAAACGCGGGATTCCTGGCGCATCGCAAAGGCGTCGTCGGCCAAGAGCCCGCGGTTACGGAGCCCGCCGCGCTCGGCCACCAGCATCACCGTCTTGTCGCCCTGCTTGGGGAAGGCGATATCGGCGATTGGGTGGCTGTAGCCGGCCCGTGCGATGGCCGCAGGGTCGCGGAAGAAATCAGGCAGCGTCACCTCGCGGCGAATATCGGTGAGGTCGAAATCGCC
>JASJCA010000123.1 GCA_030066215.1 Rhodobacter sp.
ACCTTCACCTCGGCCTCACTGATGGAAAAGCTGCCCGGACATTTGGCAATCGGGCATGTGCGCTATTCCACCGCCGGCTCGAAGGGCGCCACCCAAATCCGCGACGTGCAGCCGTTCTTCGGCGAATTCGCCATGGCCGCTGCCGGATCGCCGCCGGTCTTCAACAGAAACAGGCCGAGCCCAGTCGCCCAAAGCGCCACCAGTGCCCAGGCGATCTTGCGGTGCGCTCGGATCAACGCAGCGATGTCGCGCCGGGTAAGTTGGGCGCGAATCCGCCGCAACATGCGCCAGTCGGTCCGCATCACGGTACCGAGTCCGACAGCGAGCGCACCGAGATGTCCGATGACCAGAATGTCCTTCAGCACCTGGGGCCCTGGCGTATGGCGCAGCAACGCCTCGAGACCCGGCAGGATGTCGGTTGGCAGCATGACGGTTCCTCCGGTCGGCCAAGTGCGGCGCGGGCAGATCGCCGGCGTCCTGGCTCTTAGCCGTCGAGGCTAGTGCGCGATGATGGCGGTTGCACAGCGGCGATGCGGCGAAATCAGGGCGTCTCGATCTGGGATTTCGACCGCACTGCAAGTTCAACCAATGCCCGCCGATCAGGCCTCTGGATTGTCGCGCCGGTGATCCGCAGCCGGTCGACTCCGCCGCGCCGTGCTATTGTCGCGACAAATCATACCGGGAGCCCATGCCATGGTCCACAGTCTCACCGGCGGCTGCCGCTGCGGCAGAATTCGTTACGCGTTCTCCGAACCTCCGACGTTTCGTTACATCTGCTGCTGCCGCGACTGCCAGCGTTTCACAGGCTCCATCGGCATGCCCAATATCGGTGGTCCGCGCAGGTCCTTTCGTCTGCTCGACGGGCGTCCGGCGCACTACGCGGTCACCGCCGACAACGGAGCGACGATCCACCGGGGGTTCTGCGGCGCCTGCGGTTCGTGCCTGTTTGTTTGGCCCGAGATCGACGGCGTCCTCTACACCGCCCAGGATGATGTCGTCGGCGTGGCAGCCGGCACCCTCGACGACCCGGCGCTGTTTGTCCCCGAATTCGCCGTTTACACCGACCGCGCGCCGCCTTGGGCCGCGTTTCCCGAAGGCCTGCCGCGCTACCCCGCGCCGTAGCGCAGGACGTCGCATGCCGAACCGACCCCGCAGGCAACGCGTTGGCGATCTATTCGTGAAAAGGGCGACCGGCTTGGCGTTCGCCAATCAATGTATATCCGCGTCCTGACGTCGATAAGTCCGCCCGGCCGCGGCGGCCAATTCTCAGGCCTGCCCAAGCCGCCGCTGAATAGCTGCGATCTTCGGCTCGCGCGCCGGGCTCCAGCCTTTCGTAAGTGTGCGGCTTCGAGGATTGGCTAGCCGGCTTGGTGAAAAGGTGCTTCTGGCAGCGCTTCGGCCGACGGAATTCCGACGGGTTTCCGATCGTGGAATTCAGAGGCCGGAGAGCTCGCCCAGGATCGCTTCGGCTGCCGCCTTGGGATCCGAAGCCTGCCAGATCGGCCGGCCGACGACGATATGATCTGCCCCAGCCCGGATCGCCCCGGCCGGCGTCGCGACCCGTTTCTGATCGTCGAGACCGGCGCCTTGCGGACGCACCCCCGGGGTCACGATCAACCGGCCCGCCGCATCCGGCAACGCTCTGATATCGTTGGCTTCATTGGGCGAACAGATCACCCCGTCGGCGCCGGCCTCGAAGGCCCGCGCGGCGCGCTCGACCACCAGGTCGGAGACCTCGCCCGGGACGACCATGGCGGCGTCGAGGTCGGCGCGGTCGAGCGAGGTCAGAACCGTGACGCCCAGGATCTTCAGGCCAGAGCCCGCCGCCCCCTCCTTCGCCGCGCGCACCACGTGCGGGTCGCCCTGCACCGTCAGAAAATCCAGATCGAACCCCGCCAGCCCGCGCACCGCCGCCTCGATCGTGGCGCCGATGTCGAAGAGCTTGAGGTCCAGGAAGACCCGCTTGCCGCGGTCCTGTTTCAGCTCGTTGGCCAAGGCCAGCCCGCCGCCTGTCAGCATGCCCAGCCCGATCTTGTAGAACGACACCGTCTCGCCCAGCCGGTCGGCGAGCGCCAACCCCTCCATGGCGTTCGGCAGGTCGAGGGCGAGGATCAGGCGGTCGTCAGACATGCGGCGGTCCTGTCAGGGCTTGCGCCTGCTTTGCGGCACACCACGCCCGGGGTCAAGCCGGTCTGGAACCCGGGTGATGGCTGCCGGAAGTGCAATTGAGTGACCGTGACCTGAAAAAGAAGTCGAAAACTGCTCGCCAAAGGCGCGGACTCAAGGCGCTTAGCGCCGCCGTGCCATCGCCGGTTCCTAGCCTGAAAAAGCTCCAGTGGACCATTTTCGGGCGGCCACGTACTCCGGAGGGGCGGCGATTGGTCTACACTAGCTCACCGCGTAATGCCCTATGGACTCGACGACCATAATGCGCACCCGAACGGGCGTCGGTTTGCCACCCCGCGGGTCGGCAAAGTGGCGGCTCTTCTCTATGTCAAAAGTGAACCCGCTAGGCCACGGACAGCGTCGTCCGCCGGGTCGCCACCGGCGCCTAGGGCAGTACGCCGTTGGCGAAGGTCAGCCGCCGTTGACCGAGGATGAACTCTGGCATCCGGCTGATCTGGCGGCAGGCTTCGCGCACCAGGGCGCGGCCGGCTTTGGCCTTCGACGACGGATCGTCGAGGTCGGCGCTGCATTGAAAATGCGCCGTCCCCTGCTCGATCTCGCCGGGCACTTCGAAGAAAAAGGTCACATCGCCGGTGATGCGGCCGTTTTCGGCATCGTACGACGACACCGCGACATCGGTCTTCTGCACATTCATGTCGGCCTCTTTCGGTTCTTGTTCTCGTTGCGCACATTCTGCCGCAAAGGCATGAATGGCGGGTGAATGGCGTTCGCGCGGGATCGAATATCGCCGCGGGATCTCGCGTTTTTGTGGCGGAGACGAGGTTTCATTGTGGAACTCACTGAGACGATTTTGGCGTTCGACGGGGTCCATGTGTCGAAGCTCGCCGCCGCGGCGGACCGATTCGAGGCCTCCGACGCCGAGACGCTTGCCGAGCTCTGCCACAGCCCAACAAGCAACTGCGCCGTCGCCGCGACCTGGATCGCCAAGGCGCTGTTTGAGGCGGGCCGCGCCGACGCGCTCGACATCGGCCGGATCTTCGCCGCCCTCGGCCAAGCGCCGCATTGGGAGGTGGCGCTGCACATCCTGCAGATGGCGCAATTCGCGCCTAAGGCCGCCGCCGCGCAACTGGCCGAGATCGCGCGCCTGCTCCACCACGACAAGACGCTGGTGCGCGCCTGGGCGCTCGACGCCTATTGCCGCGCCGCGACCGTCGTGCCCGCGGAGCGGCCCCGTGCCCGCGACCTGGTGCAGGCGGCACTGGCGGACCCGAAAGCCTCGGTCCGGGCGCGGGCGCGCAAGCTTGTCGCGCTGCTCGACGGATAGGCACCGCCTTGTAACGTCGGCGTGATCTTCCCATCTCTAGGCAGAGGCTTGCGGGCCGGCGTGCTGCCAAGCGGGCGCCGGGGGCCAAGCGCTTGAAAAAGGAGAGACCGATGAACTTGGAGAAGTTCACCGAGCGGTCGCGCGGCTTTTTGCAGGCCGCCCAGACGATCGCGATGCGGGAAAGCCACCAGCAACTGGCCCCCGAACACTTGCTCAAGGCACTGATGGACGACGACCAGGGGCTGGCGAGCAACCTGATCAAACGCGCCGGCGGGGCGCCCGAACGGGTGCTCGAGGCCGTCGATCTGGCGCTGTCGAAGCTGCCGAAGGTCAGCGGGGACGCGGGCCAGACCTATATGGACCGCCAGGTCGCCAAGGTGCTGGACGAAGCCGAGAAGATCGCCACCAAAGCCGGTGACTCGTTCGTGCCGGTGGAGCGCATCCTGACCGCGCTCGCCGTGGTCAAGTCGAAGGCCAAGGAGGCGCTGGAGGCCGGCGCAGTCACGGCGATGGCGCTCAATTCGGCGATCAACGACATCCGCAAGGGCCGCACCGCCGATACGGCAAGCGCCGAAGAAGGCTATGACGCGCTGAAGAAATATGCCCGCGATCTGACCGAGGCCGCCGAAGAGGGCAAGATCGACCCGATCATCGGCCGCGACGAGGAGATTCGTCGCGCGATGCAGGTCTTGAGCCGCCGGACCAAGAACAACCCGGTGCTGATCGGCGATCCGGGCGTCGGCAAGACCGCCATCGCCGAGGGGCTGGCGATGCGCATCGTCAACGGCGACGTGCCGGAATCGCTGAAGAACAAAAAGCTGATGGCGCTGGATATGGGCGCGCTGATCGCCGGCGCGAAGTACCGCGGCGAATTCGAGGAACGGTTGAAGGCGGTGCTGTCGGAGATCACCGCGGCGGCCGGCGAAGTGATCCTCTTCATCGACGAAATGCACACGCTGGTGGGCGCCGGCAAGGCCGAAGGCGCGATGGACGCCTCGAACCTGCTGAAGCCCGCCCTGGCGCGGGGCGAATTGCACTGCATCGGTGCCACCACGCTCGACGAATACCGCAAGCACGTCGAAAAGGACGCGGCCCTCGCCCGCCGGTTCCAGCCGCTCTTCGTCGACGAGCCCACGGTCGAAGACACCGTATCGATCCTGCGCGGCATCAAGGAGAAGTACGAGCTGCACCACGGCGTGCGAATCTCCGATAGCGCGCTCGTGGCTGCGGCGACCCTGTCGCACCGCTACATCACCGACCGGTTCCTGCCCGACAAGGCCATCGACCTCGTCGACGAAGCCGCGAGCCGGCTGCGGATGGAGGTGGATTCGAAGCCCGAGGAACTCGACGCGCTCGACCGCGAGATTCTGCAAAAGCAGATCGAGGCCGAGGCGCTGAAGAAAGAGGACGACCAGGCCTCGAAGGACCGGCTGGAGAAGCTGGAAAAAGAGCTAGGCGATCTGCAACAGAAATCGGCCGAGATGACCGCGCAATGGCAGGCCGAACGCGACAAGCTGGAATCGGCGCGCGAGATGAAGGAACAGCTCGACCGGGCGCGGGCCGAGCTCGACCACGCCAAGCGCGAAGGCGACCTGGCCAAGGCCGGCGAGCTTTCCTACGGCGTGATCCCGCAGCTCGAAAAACAGCTTGCCGCCGCGGAAGAGGCCGAAAGCGACATGATGGTCGAAGAGGCGGTGCGGCCCGAGCAGATCGCCCAGGTGGTCGAGCGCTGGACCGGCATCCCGACCACGAAGATGCTGGAGGGCGAGCGCGAGAAACTGCTGCACATGGAGGACGAGATCGGCAAGCGCGTGATTGGCCAGAAGGCCGCGGTGACCGCCGTCTCGAATGCCGTGCGCCGGGCCCGCGCCGGGCTGCAGGACGAAAACCGCCCGCTGGGGTCGTTTCTGTTCCTCGGGCCCACCGGCGTCGGCAAGACTGAACTGACAAAGGCCCTGGCCGAGTACCTCTTCGACGACGACCGGGCGATGGTTCGGATCGACATGTCGGAGTTCATGGAAAAGCACTCGGTCGCCCGCCTGATTGGCGCGCCGCCGGGTTATGTCGGCTATGACGAGGGCGGGGTGCTGACCGAGGCGGTGCGCCGCCGGCCCTACCAGGTGGTGCTGTTCGACGAGGTCGAAAAGGCGCATCCGGAGGTCTTCAACGTGCTTCTGCAGGTCTTGGACGACGGAGTTCTGACCGACGGGCAGGGTCATCACGTGGACTTCAAGCAGACGCTGATCGTCTTGACCTCGAACCTAGGGAGCCAGGCGCTGTCGCAACTGCCCGAAGGGTCGGATGCCGGCCAGGCGCGGCGCGACGTGATGGATGCGGTACGGGCGCATTTCCGGCCCGAATTCCTCAACCGGCTCGACGACATGATCGTCTTCGACCGGCTGACGCGGGCGGATATGGACGGCATCGTCACGATCCAGCTGACTCAGCTCGAAAAGCGGCTGGCGCAGCGCAAGATCGAGATGGTGCTGGACGACGGCGCGCGCAAATGGCTTGCCGACGAGGGCTATGACCCGGTCTACGGCGCGCGGCCCTTGAAGCGGGTGATCCAGCGCAGTTTGCAGGACCAGTTGGCCGAGATGATCCTGGCCGGCGACGTCCAGGACGGCGATACGGTCCATGTCAGCGCCGGCGCCGACGGGTTGATCGTCGGCGACCGGGTGTCGTCGTCGAGCCGCCAGCCGCCGCAGGACGCGGTGCTGCACTGACGGTGGGGGGCGGGTGGCGCGACCGATTGGCTAGGGCAATTTGAACCAGACCGTCGAGCTGCACCCTTGGGCACGGAATCAAGGCCGCAGGCCGCCGTGCCCATCGCCAACCCGCCCCGGAGGGGTGGCGATTGGTCGACGGCAACGCACCGCTAAAGGCCCTACGGACTTGACGACCATAGAGCGCCGCCGTTCAGAGGTCGGATCGCCACCCCGCGGGTCGGCGATGGGCTCGGCTCCGCGTTAGGGGTTGCACGTCCAACGCCAAACAGCATCCCCCACCAAATATAAAAACCCCCGCCGGGGTAACTCGGCGGGGGCGGGCTGGTCCGGTTGGAACCTGGGGAAATTCGCAGCTCCGGATCAGCCCTGGTCGTCAGGCAACAGCCCGGCGGCGCGGGCGGCGGCCAGTTCGGCCTCGTCGATCATGCCGTTGCCGTCGGTGTCGGCGTCGTTGAACGCGGCCTCCGAAACCTCGGGATGCGCGGCGAGCATTTCGGTATAGCTCACGCCGCCATCCCCGTTGGCGTCGATGTCGGTCATCGCATAGGCCGCGGCGGCAAGGCCGAGGATCGCGGCGGCGGTCAGGATCTTGCGGGTCATTGTCAGGTGTCTCCTGTGGATCATCGCGCGCCCGCTCGTGGCGCGCCCCAGGAGATCGCCATATCTCGTGCCGCTTGGCAGGCCCCCGGCCACGAAACGGCGGATTTGCGCGGCGGCCCGCGAAACAGCTTGAATGGCGAAAGCGGAGCCTTGCCGGAAAAGCCCCATGCGGTCGCGTTGGCGGAGCACCACCGAGCCAGCGGCCCTGAACCGGCGAGCCCCCGCGCAACAAAAAAAGGGCGGACCGTGCGGCCCGCCCCTTCTCGTCAACTCGGTGCGCTTAGCCCTGGGGCTGGATCACCTGGTCGATCACGTGGATCACGCCGTTCGACGCTTCGATGTCGGCGGTCACGACGTTGGCGCCATCGACGGTCACACCGCCCATGGTCTTGATGGTAACTTCACCGCCCTGCGCGGTAGCGGCCATCATGCCGTCCGACAGATCGCCCGACATCACCTTGCCCGGGACAACGTGGTAGGTCAGGATCGCGGTCAGGGTGTCGATGTTTTCCGGCTTCAGCAGGTCCTCGACGGTACCGGCGGGCAGCGCGGCGAAGGCGTCGTCGGTCGGCGCGAAGACGGTGAACGGACCATCGCCCTTCAGCGTGTCGACAAGGCCCGCGGCCTGCACGGCGGCGACCAACGTTCCGAAGCTGCCGGCCTCGACGGCGGTGTCGACGATGTCCTTCGACATGCCGCCGGCAAACGCCGGGGTGGCCAGGGTAGCGGCGGTGGTCAGGGCAAGAAACGTTCTGCGGATCATAGCTTTCTCTCCAGTTGGCTGTCTCAATGCCGTTTGTGGCATCGGACGGAATACGTGCCGACCAACGCGGCGGATGACCGGGAAAAACCGCCGATCAGCCGCTCTGCCGCATTGACGGACAGGTGCCGCGCGCTAAGCCCGGGGCGCGCCGGCGGGCCAGTCACGATCGTTTGAGCGCCGGTGAGATCGGCGTGAACCTCACGGGCCCCTCACAGCTCTGTTGAGGCCGCTTGCGACCGCTCCGATTTCCCCCGACACTCGCGGCGGATGCAGACCAAGGGAAGGCGCGCGACATGCTCTATATGGAAGTGACCGCCCGCGCGCTGGAATTCCTGGCGCTGTCCTTCGTGCTGCTCGTCGGGCTGGTGGTGTTGGCCGCCGCCGGGCTTTTCGTCGTCGACCGCATGCAGACCGGAGACGCTGTGCGCCGCAACTACCCGGTGATCGGCCGCTTTCGGCACCTGTTTTCTACCCTCGGCGAGTTCTTCCGGCAGTATTTCTTCGCAATGGACCGCGAGGAACTGCCGTTCAACCGCGCCCAGCGGGAATGGGTCGCGCGCGCCGCCTCGGGCGAGGGTAACACCATCGCCTTCGGCTCGACCCGCAACCTCGGTGTGGTCGGCACGCCGATCTTCGTCAACGCCGCCTTCCCGCCGCTCGAGGACCAATACGCCAAGACTGAGCCAATGGTGATCGGCCCGGACACCAGGCACCCGTTCGAGGCCAAGTCGATCTTCAACATCTCGGGCATGAGCTACGGCGCGTTGTCGAAGCCGGCGATCCTGGCGCTGAGCCGGGGCGCGAAAGAGGCCGGGGTCTGGATGAACACCGGCGAGGGCGGGGTCTCGCCCTATCACCTCGAAGGCGGCGCCGACCTTGTGTTTCAGATCGGCACCGCCAAATACGGCGTGCGCGATGCCGACGGCAATCTCAGCGATGACAAGCTGCGCGAGGTCGCCGCCCATCCTCAGATCAAGATGTTCGAGATCAAGCTCTCCCAAGGCGCAAAGCCCGGCAAAGGCGGCATCCTGCCGGCAGCAAAGGTCGATGCCGAGATCGCCGCGATCCGCGGCATTCCGGTGGGCGAGGCCAGCATCTCGCCGAACCGGCACCGCGAGGTCGACGATTTCGGCGACCTTCTCGACCTGATCTGCCGGATCCGCGAGGTCACCGGCAAACCGGTCGGCTTCAAAACCGTCATCGGATCGCCCGACGCCCTGCGACCGCTGTTCCAGCTGATCCGCGGACGCACCCGTGACGACGCGCCGGACTTCATCACCGTCGACGGCGGCGACGGCGGCACCGGTGCCGCGCCGATGCCGCTGATCGACCTCGTCGGCATGCCGATCCGCGAATCCCTGCCGCTGGTGGCCGATCTGCGCGACGAATACGCCATGCACGACCGCATCCGGCTGGTCGCCAGCGGCAAGCTGGTCAATCCCGGTGACATCGCCTGGGCGCTCTGTGCCGGTGCCGACTTCGTCACCTCGGCCCGCGGCTTCATGTTCTCGCTCGGCTGCATCCAGGCGCTGAAGTGCAACAAGAACACCTGCCCGACCGGCATCACCACCCACGACCCGCGGTTCCAGAAGGGCCTGGTGCCCGAGGACAAGTACAAGAAGGTCGCCAACTACGCCCGGGGCATCATCCAGGAAGTCGAGACCATCGCCCATTCCGTCGGCGTCGCCGAACCGCGGCAGATGCGGCGGCGCCATGTGCGCATCGTGCAGGACAACGGCCGCTCGGTCCCGATGAGCGAACTCTTCCCACGTTACAGCGCGCCAACGACATCGTGAAAAGGCTTGGTTTGGCTTTTGATCGCGCGCCCGTTACCTGTGGGCCGCTTGGGACAGTTGGAGAGAGCGATGGCCGGCCGTTGGAAGAACGACCTGAATTGGTCTGACGTGACCCCGAAATCCGCCTACCTGACCCGCCGCCAGATCATGGCCGGCGCGGGCGCGGCGGCAATCGGCGGCATTGCCGGGCCGGCTCTGGCCAAGCTCGGCGCGGTGCCAAGCGCCTATTCCACCGACGCCGAACCCAATAGCTGGGAGGACATCACCAGCTACAACAACTTCTACGAATTCGGCACCGGCAAGGACGACCCGGCGAAATACGCCGACAAGCTGACCACCGACCCCTGGACGGTCACGATCGACGGGCTGGTCGACGCCCCCGGCGACTATTCCTTCGACGACATCATGGCCGGCCTGACGCTCGAGGAACGTATCTATCGCTTCCGCTGCGTCGAGGCCTGGTCGATGGTGATCCCATGGGTCGGCTTCGAATTGAAGGACCTTCTCGACCGCGTCGGCGTGCAGCCGGACGCGAAATACGTGGCCTTCGAGACCCTGGTGCGCCCCGACGAGATGCCGGGCCAGCGCTTCGGCGTGCTCGATTGGCCTTATCGCGAGGGGCTGCGGCTCGACGAAGCCATGCACCCGCTGACGATCATGGCCACCGGGCTCTACGACGAGCCGATGCCGAACCAGAACGGCGCTCCGATCCGGCTGGTGGTGCCCTGGAAATACGGTTTCAAGTCGATCAAGTCGATCGTGCGCATCTCGCTCACCGCCGAGGAGCCGCCGACGAGCTGGAACATGTCCAACGCCCGCGAATACGGCTTTTACAGCAACGTCAACCCGAACGTGGACCACCCGCGTTGGAGCCAGGCGACCGAGCGCAAGGTCGGCGGTGGCCTCTTCGCCCGTCGCATTCCGACGTTGATGTTCAACGGCTACGAGGCCGAGGTCGCGTCGCTCTACGACGGCATGGACCTCGCCGAGTTCTACTGAGCCACGGCGTGCGACCCCGGGGTGCTGCCGGACCGCACACGACGGTCAGCGGATATTGCCCGCACGGCCCGGCGCCGACCCACCGGGGCGGGTGTTCGCAAGCTCACCTAAGCCGGGGCGCCTGCGGCGCTGTTAACCCGGCCCGGGGCATCGCTCGAACGTCCTTCTGCAGCCGCCCAACGCCATCCCGCCCTACGCCCATGTCATCCCCTAGACCCGCCCGATGACCGTGCTGCGCGCCACCCTGACCTGCCCCGACTGCGGCGCCGAGGCCGTCGAGACCATGCCGACCGACGCCTGCCAGTTCTTCTACGACTGCCGCGCCTGCCACACCGTCCTGCGCCCCAAGCCCGGGGACTGCTGCGTCTTCTGCTCCTACGGCTCGGTGCCCTGTCCGCCGGTGCAGGACGGCGCGGCTTGTTGCGGGTAGGTTAGGCTCATGGGCATTGCGCAACGGATCAACGACATCGCACGCCGGGTGCCGCCCGGGGTGCTCTACCTGTTGGCGCCGCTGCCGGCGGCCTGGTGGCTCTATCTCGGGCTGACCGGGGGCCTGGGCGTCGAGCCGATCAAGGAACTGGAACACCGCCTGGGCGAGTTCGCCCTGCAGCTTCTGATCGCCGGGCTCTGCGTGACGCCCCTGCGCGAATTCTTCGGCGTCAGCCTGATCAAGTTCCGCCGCGCCATCGGCCTGATCGCGTTCACCTACGTCGTGCTGCACCTTCTGGTCTGGCTGGTGCTCGACATGAGCGTGCTGTGGGAGCAGATCCTGCGCGACATCGCCAAGCGGCCCTACATCACCATCGGCATGGCGAGCTTTGCGCTGCTGATCCCGCTGGCGCTCACCTCGAACAACCTCTCGATCCGCAAGCTCGGGCCCGTCGGCTGGCGGCGGCTGCACAAGCTGACCTATGTCGCGGTGGCGCTCGGCGCGGTGCATTTCGTCATGCTGACCAAGGGCTGGCAGCTGGAGCCGCTGATCTACCTGACCATCGTCACCGCGCTGCTGGCCCTGCGGCTGAAGCCCCGCCAAGGCGTGATGAGCGCCGCGCGCTTGCTTAAGGGCCGCCAATCGGGGTGATTCCCGGCCCCAAACAGCCCTGCGGGCAGGCTTCGGGCACGGTGAGTCTGTGGATTTGATGTGGATAAGGCGAATAGCTGGGGTATACCCGCACCCTTCGCCTGTAGGCTGCCCCAGGAATTTGTGGCTCGCCACACCCCAACCCCCAGAAATCGCGCGCTTTTTGGGCGTTGTGAAAAAAATATGACCTTTCGGGAAAAAACCACTTGCCGACGCCGGTCCGGGGACGTACATAGCCCCTCACCGGTGGCGCCAAGGTGCTGCGGGGACGTCAAACGAGCCCGATGCAAACGCAAACGGCAACGCGGCGGAGACAACAACTAGAGACACTTGAGGCCGGGCGCGCCGAATCACAATAGGGCGCAGCCAGTTTGTTTTGTCTCTACGCTCTTTGAAATCGCTGGTATCTGAAGAGATATGCGGGCGGTTTGGTTCATGCGATGGATCAAACATCTGTATATCGGCTCTGTAGCCCTCGGGCGATGATCGGAGTGTCAGCTTCACTGTTTGAGCAGGTTTCGGTTTCCTCGGAGACTGAAGCACGCATCAGACAGATGACTCATCGGTCCCTAGCCGGGCCGATGGATGTGCAGAGGTTCGAACGTCAAGGATAAGCTCGCAAGGGCTTTTCAACTTGAGAGTTTGATCCTGGCTCAGAACGAACGCTGGCGGCAGGCCTAACACATGCAAGTCGAGCGAGACCTTCGGGTCTAGCGGCGGACGGGTGAGTAACGCGTGGGAATATGCCTCAAGGTAGGGAATAGCCTCTGGAAACGGAGAGTAATACCCTATGTGCCCTACGGGGGAAAGATTTATCGCCTTGGGATTAGCCCGCGTTGGATTAGGTAGTTGGTGGGGTAAAAGCCTACCAAGCCGACGATCCATAGCTGGTTTGAGAGGATGATCAGCCACACTGGGACTGAGACACGGCCCAGACTCCTACGGGAGGCAGCAGTGGGGAATCTTAGACAATGGGGGAAACCCTGATCTAGCCATG
>JASJCA010000122.1 GCA_030066215.1 Rhodobacter sp.
TGTTCCTGATGGACGAGCCGCTGAGTAATCTCGACGCTAAGCTGCGCGTCTCGACCCGGGCGCAGATCAAGAACCTGAGCCACGAGCTCAAGGTCACGACGATCTACGTCACCCACGACCAGATCGAGGCGATGACGCTGGCCGATCGGGTGGTGATCATGAAACAAGGTATCGTGCAGCAGGTCGGCACGCCGGTGGATATCTACGACAGGCCGGCCAACACCTTCGTTGCTGGCTTCATCGGCAACCCGGCAATGAACCTGATGGACGGTACGCTGACCGGCGGCGTTTTCGAGAGCGAGAATGTGCGCGTCGAAGGGCTGACCGGGCCGGACGGACCCGTGACCCTGGGCTACCGCGCCGAAGACGCCGGTGTGGCCGAAGACGGCGGCCAGATCAACGCGCCGGTCTACACAATGGAGCTGTTGGGCGATGCCACGATGATCACCGTGCGGGCCGGCGGCGCACTGGTCGCGGTGAAGGCGCAAAAGGACTACCGGGCCGAGATCGACGACCCGATCGCGATTTCGATCCCCTGCGAGATTTGTCACCTCTTCGACAGGGATACAGGCGCACGGATCGGGGCCTGACCCCGGCAATAGAGCTCTGGGATGCGCCCCAGGGTTTAACTCGGGTGTGCGGTTGCAAGGCACATCCACACAAGAAACAGGGAGACACGGATGTTTCTGAAAAAAGTAGCCATCGCGGGTGCCTTTGCCGGGCTGATGGGCACGGCCGCATATGCTGCCGATTGCGGTCCGGCGGGAAAATCGGTCCGCATTCTTGGCAGCGACTTCCCGGCGATCCAGGCCGTATCCGGCACAGCAGAAGCGAACTGCGCGGCAAATGCGGCTGAGTTCTCCGTGACGTTGCGGGACAACACGCGGGACATCATGAACCAGGCGCTGACGCCGAACCCGGCCGAGTACACCTCGGTGATCGTCGCCAATTCGACTCTGACCCAGTTGATGAATGACGGACTTGTGCGTCCGCTGAACGATCTGGTCGAGAAATATGGCGCCAACTTGAACCCCAACCAGTTGATCACCATTGACGGCAATGTGATGGCGGTGGCGTTCATGGCCAATTCGCAGCATCTGTATGCGCGCTCCGATATTCTGGCTGAGGCCGGGGTCGAAGGCATTCCGTCGACCGTCGATGAGATCGTCGCCGCGGCCGAAGCGATCCGGGCCGCAGGCATCATGGAACATCCGCTGGTGATGAACATGAATGTCGGCTGGAATGTCGGCGAAGTGTTCAACCTGTTCTATTTTGCGCATGGCGGGGAGCTCTTCAAGGCCGGCAGCGCAGAACCGAACGTCAACAACGAAATCGGCGTCGCGGCGCTGAACTCGATCAAATCGCTGGTCGAATACGCCCATCCCGATCACCTGAGCCAGGCGTCGAACGAGACCCAGGGCTTGTGGGAAGCCGGGCAGGCGGCGCTTGGCATCATGTGGGGATCGCGCGGCGGGGCGATCCTGGATGACGAGGGCGCGACCGAAGAAGTCACGTCGAACACCGTCCTGGCCGCCGCGCCGACCGCGGGCGGCGGCTCGATCCCCGCGGCGACGCTTTGGTGGGACGGCGTCACCATCGCCGCCAACATCCCCGACGAGGATGCCGAGGCGACCTTTGCCGCCGTGGTCAGCGCGCTCAACGCCGACATGGTGGCCGAGCACAATGACGATGCGATCTGGCTGATCGAGGGCTTCCAACCTGGTCCGGCGGCGGCCGGTGTCGCGGCCACTGCGGCCGGCGGCGCCAAGCCCTACCCGATGATCCCGTATGTCAACCTGATGCACAATGCGCTCGGGTCGGAACTGGTGGATTTCTACAAGGGCGACGAAAGCGCCGAGGACGCGCTGGCGGATGTCGAAGCGGCCTACACAACCGCCGCCAAGGAAGCCGGTTTCTTGAACTGATCCTCCCGGGGGTCCCGTCCGCGGGGCCCCTTTTTTCCGAGGCCGATAAGCCCGAGAAGAGGCGCAAGAGATGAAACACCGCACGTTCTTCTGGTTCATCCTGCCGACGCTCAGCGCGATGGTCCTTTTCATCGCATTGCCCATCGTCTCGGTCTTCATCCAGTCGCTGTTCATCCAGCACGAGCAGGTCATCGTGGTCTCGGAAAGCTGCGGGCCGTTCGGCTGCACGCCGACCACGTCCGTCGACACCGAAGCCACCGAGAGACTGCGCGAGGAAAAGCCACTCGGCCGGTTCAACGGATTGGCCACCTACGGCAACCGCTCGCACCTGGCCTTCGCCGAGGTCGGCGAGGCCTGGCGCAGCTCGGACAGTCTCGGCGGTTTCGTCGACGCGGTGATGGACCTGCCGTTCTACAAGGCGCTGATCTTCACACTGAGCTACACCTTCGTGGTGACGCCCCTGGTCATCGTCTTGGGCCTGGCGATCGCGGTTGGTGTCAACAAGCTGCCGTCCTTGATCAAAGGCCCGTCGATCTTCGTGTCACTGCTGCCGTTCCTGGTGACGCCGCTGGTGGGCTCGCTGATTCTGTTTTGGATGGTCGACGGCGACGGCATCATCGGTGCCTCGCTGCAGTTGTTGTTCAACGATCCCTCGCTCAGCGTCAAGGCCTCGACCCCGCTGATGTGGATCATGCTGATGGTCTACGGGGTCTGGCACACGCTGCCCTTCAGTTTCATCACTTTCTATGCCGGGCTGCAGACGGTGCCGAAGGACATCCTGGAAGCCGCCCAGATCGACGGCGCGTCGAAATGGCAATCGATGATGCTGGTGGTGGTGCCGCATTTGATGCCGCTGGTGTCGTTCGTCACGCTGATGCTGCTGATGGACAACTTCCGCGTCTTTGAGCCGATCGTCAGCTTCAACGCCCAGGCTCATGCCACGTCGCTTTCCTGGTTCATCTACAACGACCTGCGCGAAGCCGGGAACCCGCTTTACGCGTCGGCCGGGGCGACCTCGATGCTGACGATCCTAGGCGTCGTGATCCTGCTGACCCCGGTGCTGATCCGCACCTGGCGCGATTTCAACCGCAAAGCCCACTAAGGGGACGACCATGGCCACCACGCGCGACACCCGCCTCACGCCCCTCGCCATCGTCTCTTACGGGGCGGTGGCTCTGTGGCTGATCATCGCCGCCTTCCCGTTTTTCTGGACCTTCTGGGGCAGCTTCAAGGTGCAGGCGGATTTCTTTTCCAAGGCCGACTGGACCTATGCGGTCTACGGCGTGAACACAATCCGCGAGACTGGCGGGTCGTTCACCGGGCAGGGTTATGAGGGCGCCTGGGTGCAGGAAGAGTTTTGGAAGAACGCGATCAACTCCACGGTCGTGGTGTTCTTCACGGTGACGATCTCGCTGACCTTCGGCACGCTCGGCGGCTACGCGCTGGCGCGGTCCGGCTTCCGCTATGCCTTCTGGATCCTCTTCGCCGCGCTGGTGTTCCGCGCAATGCCGCATATCACGCTGGTCTCGGGCTACCTTTTGCCGTTCTTCGAGTGGAATATCTGGGGCATCAAACCGACTACGATCATCGTTCTTGTGGCGATCAACCAGCCCTTCACGCTGTGGATGCTGCACTCGTTTTTCCTCAATATCCCCAAGGATATGGACGAAAGCGCCATGGTCGATGGCTGCACCCGGTTCCAGGCTTTCCGCTATGTGATCATCCCGGTGATGTGGCCCGGCGTGATCACCACGGGGCTGTTTTCGTTCCTTCTGGCCTATAACGACTTCGCCGTCACCGCGATGCTTCTGAGCGAGGAAAACGAGACCATCATCCCCGCCATCAACAGCTTCCTTGGCAGTGATCAGGTCGAGGGCAGCATCATGTTCGCCGTCGCGGCCGTGGTCTCGGTGACCGCACCCCTGCTGGTATTGGTTCTGTTCTTCCAGCGCCAGATCGTGTCGGGCCTGACGGCGGGCGCGGTCAAGGGGTGATGTCGGTCCACGACCGCAACAAGGCGCTGATCGCTCCGCTGCGGACGGCATTCCGGCAAGGTGACGCAACAGCGATGCGTCGGGCGATCTTCGATCTGTTCGCGCCGGACGCCCGAATTCGCCTCGGCCACCCGTTTCAGGACATCGCCGGCCCCGACGACCTATGGTCTCGGGTCTACGCGCCGTTACTTGCCGCCATGCCGGACCTGGAGCGGCGCGAGTTCATCGTCATGGCCGGGCCTCGCTGGGGCGCAAATTCCGGCGACTGGGTCGGGCTCGGCGGCAATGTCGTCGGCACCTTCGTGGCACCGTGGCTCGGCATCCCTCCGGCGCGGGCGCCGGTCTTCATGCGCTATCACGAGTATTTGCGGTTCGAGGCCGGCCTGGTCATCGAGATGGAGGCGCTGTGGGATATCCCTCAGGTCATGCTGCAGGCCGGTATCTGGCCGATGGCGCCGCAACTGGGCGTCGAGTGGCTGTGTCCCGGTCCCGCCGATGGTCTCGGCGTAGTCACGGCGCCCTTCGATGCCGAGACCGCCGACCGGTCGGTGCAGATCGTCTGGGACATGCTGCATGATCTCAAACAGGGCGATGCGGATACGCCAGGCCGGGGCTTAGGCGGGCATTGGCACGCGCACGCGCTTTGGTACGGTCCGACCGGGCTCGGTACGGCGCGCGGTCACGACGCCATCGCCAATCGGGTCTTCCGGCAGTTCCGCGAGGGGCTCTCGGACAATGCCCGCCACCTCGAAGACGGCGTGTTCTTCGGCGATCACAACCTCGTTGCCTTCACCGGCTGGCCCTCGGGCACCGCGACGCATTCCGGCGACGGGTTCCTGGGCCTCGCCCCCTCCGGACGCCGCATCACGCGCCGGTCGTTGGATTTCTGGCGCGTCGAGGACGGGCTGGTGCGGGAATGCTGGGTGATGGTCGACATGCTCGACCTCTATCGCCAGCTCGGCGTTGACGTCTTCGCCCGCATGGCCGCGCTGACCGGCGTCCGGGAGGCGGCATGAGCGATATCCACGCCAGCAACAAGGCGCTGATCGCCCCGCTGCGGGCGGCGATGCGGGACTTTTCCGAACCAGGCGTGCTCTCTGCCCTGGAAAGCGTGATCACCGAGGACGCGGTCTGCCGCATCGTGGGCGGCAAGGTGGTCAAGATCCAGGCGCTTTGGGACATCCCCGAGACGATGCAGGCCGGCGCCTGGCCGATGGCGCCGAGTCTGGGGCGCGAATGTCACGTGCCTGTGCCGGCGACCCATGACAGCTCGATCGGCATTGCTCCGACGGGGCAAATGATTACCAACTGCGCGCTCGATGTCTGGCGCATCGAGAACGGGCCGATCCGCGAAAACTGGGCGATGGTCGATCTGCTGGATGCCTTCCGCCAGCTTTGCGTCGACGTGTGCCAACGGCTGCAGGAGTTCACCAAGGCCCGCAATCTCGGCCCGGTTCCGATCCCGGTCGACGACTTTCGATGTGGCTCGCCCTGGGCCAAGGAACCGCCGAGACATGGAACAGCCTAAAATCACGTCCAAGGAGGTCGCCAGCCGCGCCGGGGTCAGCCGGTCCGCCGTGTCGCGGGTATTCACCCCCGGCGCTTCGGCCTCGCCGGCGACCGTGAAAAAAGTGCGCAAGGCGGCGGCGGAACTTGGCTACCGCCCCAACGTGCTGGCCCGCGCCATGGCCTCGGGACGAAGCCGGATCATCGGATTGGTGGTGGCCTACCTGGAGAACCAGTTCTATCCCGACGTCCTGGAGAAGCTGTCGAACACGCTGCAGGACTATGGCTACCACGTGCTGGTCCTGATGGCTTCACAGGCGGCCGGCAATATCGACAAGGTGGTCGACGAGATCCTGGATTACCAGGTCGACGGCATCGTCATGGCTTCGGTGGCGATGTCCTCTGACATTTCCAAACGCTGCCAGGCCGCCGGCGTGCCGGTGGTGTTATTCAATCGCAGCCAGAACGTGAACGGCATCAGTGCCGTCACCTCGGACAACGTCGCCGGCGGGCGCAAGGTGGCTGAATTTCTGCTGGCGGGCGGGCACCAACGCATCGGGTATATTGCCGGCTGGGAAGGCGCCTCGACCCAGCGCGACCGCGAGGCGGGGTTCCGCGCAGCGCTGGCCGCAGCTGGCCGTGACCTTTTCGCCCGGACCGTCGGCGACTTCAGCACCGAAACCGCTCGCACCGCGGCACGCGCTATGTTCGACACGTCCGCAGCTCACCGCCCCGACGCCGTCTTCGTCGCAAACGACCACATGGCGCTGATCGCCATGGACGTGATCCGTTATGAACTGGGTCTCCGCGTTCCGCAGGACGTGTCGGTCGTCGGATACGATGACGTACCCGCCTCCGCATGGCCCGCCTACGACCTCACCACGGTGCGTCAGAGGGCCAATCTAATGGTCGAGGAAACCGTCGACGCGTTGTTGACCCTCATCGAGGCCCCGGATGCGGTTACAGCGAAACATGTATCCATCGATGGCCCGTTGATCATCCGCAGCTCGGCCCGAATACCGGAAGGCTGGACCGCGTGAAGGACTTCGATCCCAAATTCAGGGACCTGCCCGACTACATCCTTGGCGTGACCAAGGAGATCTGGGAAGACCGCCGCATACATTCGCTGAACGACCACTACGCATCGGATATCGTGGTCCGCTCCCCCGCTTCGGTCGTCGTCGGCAATCAGGGCGTCATCGCCGCCACGATGGCCACGTTGCACGAATTCCCCGACCGCATGCTACTGGGAGAGGACGTCATCTGGTCGGGCGCCCCCGAAACCGGAATGCTGTCGTCGCATCGGCTGATCTCGACGGCCACGCATAGTGGCGCGGGCGTCTATGGCGCCTCCACCGGGAAACGGCTGCGTTATCGAATACTCGCGGATTGCCATGTCCGAGACAACCGCATCGACGATGAATGGCTAGTGCGTGATCAGGGCGCAATCGTCCGCCAAATGGGGTTCGAGCCCCGGGCTTACAGCGCCGACCTGATCGCCCGCGAGGGTGGGCCCGAGGCCTGCGTAAGGCCATTGACGCCAGAGACCGACCGGCTCGGCCCCTACCAAGGCCGCGGCAACGACCACGCCTGGGGTCACAAGCTCGCCGAGATCCTCGCCCGCATCATGTCCGCCGAGTTGAGCACGATCGCGCAGGACTACGACCGCGCCTGCCATCTGGAGTACCCTGGCGGTGTCACCGAGCACGGGCGTGACGCTGCTGACAGGTTTTGGATCGGTCTGCGGGCGTCATTCCCGTCCGCCACGTTCTCCGTCGACCATAAGATCGGCCGCGAAGACCCAACGCTACCACCGCGCGCCGCAATTCGGTGGTCTCTCTGGGGCAAACACGACGGCTGGGGCGTGTTCGGCCCACCGTCCGGCGCAACTGTGTATGTGATGGGCATCACCCATGCAGAATTCGGGCCGAGGGGGCTTCGGCGGGAATACACGCTCTACGACGAAACCGCGATCTGGAAGCAGATACTGTTGCAGCAGGGTTGATCGTGATCCCGACCAATCTGGAACAATCAAAGCCGTGCTTCGCTATGCAAGAAATTGGTGCCCAGCGTCAGCCAAACCGACCTCGCCAACCGTTTCCCACTAAGGCCAAGCGGCGAAGAAACGCTCCGTTCGCTCCGAATGACGAATAGCAGCGAGGCGCAGCCTGCGACCGAAACGACCAACCTCAGAGATTTGCGCAACCCATGGGTCGCAAGTCGAGTTGATTTCCAAATGGAATTCGACTCCCCTTTGGTCAGACAAGACGAGCAATTGTTATGCCCACACATGCCCGGATCATCATCATCGGCGGCGGCATCGTCGGGGTCTCGACGCTCTATCACCTGGCCAAAGCTGGCGAGACCGACACGCTGCTGCTGGAACGCCGGGACCTGACCGCCGGCGCGACCTGGCACGCAGCCGGCAACGTCCACACCCAATCGGCCCACGCCAATCTCTCGGCGCTTCAGGCCTATTCGCTCCGCCTCTACGACGGCCTCGCCGAGGAAGTTGGCCAAGAGGTGGGGAGCCACGTGGTCGGCGGTTTCTTTCTGGCCCAGACCAAGGCGCGGATGGAGGAGTTCAAGCACCTCGCTGGCAAATTCCGAGCCCTGGACCTGGACTACGATCTGGTTACGCCGGACGAGATCAAGGCGAAACACCCGCTGCTGAACGTCGCGGACCTCGAAGGCGGGGCCTGGGACCCCGAAGAGGGCTATGTCGACCCCTATTCGGTAACCATGGGCCTGGCCGCCGGGGCGCGAAAATACGGCGGCCAAATCCGCCGCAACACCCAGGTCGACAGCATCGCGCGGCTGCCCTCGGGGCAGTGGCGGTTGACCGCCGGCGACGCGATCTTCGACTGCGAGATCGTCGTCAATTGCGCCGGCTTCTGGGCCGACGAGGTGGCGGGAATGATCGGCACGCGCCTGCCGATCACCAATATGGAGCACCAGTATCTGGTCACCGACACGATGCCGGCGGTCGCGGCGCTGGACCACGAACTGCCGATGATCCGCGACTGCGACAGCCAATACTACCTGCGCCAGGAAGGCCAGGGCCTGCTGCTCGGCCCCTGGGAACGGGACTGCCGCCGCGCCTGGGACCGGACCGACGGCAGGGCGCCCTGGGACTTCGGCCAGGAGCTCTTCGAGGACGATTGGGACCGTCTGGAAGAGCCGCTCGATGCGATCTTTCACCGGGTCCCGGACCTGGCCACGGCGGGGATCAAGCGCGGCGTCAACGGCGCGATCAGCTTCGCTCCCGACGGCCGGCCGATGATCGGACCGATGCCGGGCGTGCCGGGGTTCTTCGTCGCCTGCGGCTTTCTCGGCGGCATCGCCCAGGGCGGCGGCATCGGCCTGGCGATGAGCCAGTGGATCCTGGGCGGCGAGCCCGAGCTCGACCTGCATTTCATCGATGTCGCCCGCTTCGGCGACTGGACCACGCGCGAGTTTGCCCGCGAACGCACCCACGAGATCCTGCCGATCCGCTACGAACTGATCTATCCGGGCATCGAGCGCGTCTCGGGCCGACCGCTGAAGACCACGCCGATCTACCAAGACCTGCTGGCCAGGGGCGCGGTGATGGGCCAGGCCTATGGCTGGGAGCGACCGTTGTGGTACGCTCCCGAAGAGGTGGACCCAGTCGACGTGCCGAGTTTCCAGCGGCCCAATTGGTGGCGGCATGTCGGCAACGAGGCGATGGCGATGGCCGCGGGCTGCGGGCTGTCCGAGATGTCGACCTACGGAAAATTCCGCATCTCGGGGCCGGATGCAGCGGCGTTTCTGGATCATATCGGCAGCGCCCGGTGCCCGGCGCATCCGGGCAAGGTGGCCCTGTCGCTGATGCTCAACCCCCGCGGCGGCATCGTCGGCGACCTCACCGTCGAGAACCTGGGTGACCGGACGTTCTATTGCGTCGGTGCGACCCTCGGCGTCGCGCTCTACCAGCGCTGGATGCAGGATCACGCCGGCCGCTTCGAGGTCCAAATCGAGAACGTCACCGACCGATACGCCGCGCTCGGGATCGCCGGGCCGAACTCCCGCGCGCTGCTGAACGCGCTGTCGGGCGGCGCCTTCGACGACTTTCCCTTCATGAGCGCCAAGCCGGTCGAGATCGGGCGGGTCGCCTGCAAGGCGATCCGCGTGTCGTACTCGGGCGAGTTGGGGTGGGAACTGCATTGCCCGATGCAGGTCCAGAAGACCCTGTTCGAGACGCTGATGGCAGCGGGCGCGGCCTACGGGCTGGTGCTGCTGGGCAGCCGCGCGATGGGCATGCTGCGGCTCGAAAAGGGTTATCGCAGTTGGGGCGCCGAGCTGACCACCGAGGTCACCCCCCATGCCGCCGGTCTCGAACGGGTCTGCTCGACCCAAAAGGAATACATCGGCCGCGCCGCGGTCGATGCAGAGCGCCAGACCCCGCCATTGAGGCGGCTTGTGACGCTCGAGGTCGACCCCGCGGCGCCACCATGCTGGGGCACCGAGCCGGTGTTTCGGCACGGCGATCTGATCGGCTTCGTGACCTCGGGCGGCATGGGCTGGCGGTCTGGCAAGATGTTGGCCGTCGGCTGGGTCGCGGCCGAGGGCATCGAGATCGGCGAAACGCTGGAGGTGCAGATACTGCTCGAAACGTACCATGCCACTGTGCTCGCAGACCCGGTCTACGATCCGAAGAACGAACGCCTCTTGGGCTAAAAACCCGGCGCTGCCGCCGCAACGCGCACTTGGGACCGCCGCCGGTGGTGGCCTTGGAACCGACGCGCCACGTGAATGCCCCGACGAACCAAACCGCTAATTGCTGGGGCCACCCAAGTTAGCGGACCGCTACACAGGACATCTCATGGACATCTTGCTTGGCTTTCTGTCGTTTGGATCGTTGTTTTGGCGGTTTCGAAGACGATCATAAGCGTCGGTGCAATCGTCGCTATCCTCGCACTGGGTCTGAATAGGCCTGCCATTCTGTTCGCTGCCTCAGTCTATCTTGCTCTGAACATTGCATTTCTGGTGCAACATGGCCTCGTCACCACATCCACGGGGTCTTTCCGCATCCCGTTTTTGGGCTTTGTCGTGGGAAGCCTCGCCCTCGTCGCCTGGCTGAGGCACCGAATTGTGGAGAGTCCACCGCCCGGCCACATGGCGGCTCTGTCGGCGTTGCCGTCACTCGACTTCCGAGAAGCCGCGCAATGCAAGAACGGTGAGTTCGGCGTACCGCGCTGCAGCAACCGAATTGCCTACAAATGCTCCTTTTGGCCGCTTTTCGCCGCAAGGTCAGCGCCGGCAACTGTCGAAGGACCATTTCTTGGTCACTCCATCCTACAGCGAGAGGCGCGCGGTCCCTGCCAAAAAATGGGGCCTCTGCCGGGAGAAAATGGAAGACTGGGTTAAGCGTCCCAAACGCCGAATTGAGAGGACCAGGCGAGGTATTGAGCACCCCGCCAGTTCCTCCGCATTGATCGCCCACGTCCACATGCCCTCGGCGATCTCGACCTCTTCTGGTCCAGCTTCATTAGCATAGATTGCCGTTGTCTCGATGGAACTGTGACCCATCCGTTCCTGCAACCCATTCAACTGAATATTGGAGCGGACGACGTGGATCCCATAGCCATGAAGCAGGCCTTTTGGGCAGGCTTGGGGTCTGTGGTTGTCCGCTGACTCCATCACGTCCCTGGATGGTCAGATCAGAAACGAGGTTTGGCAGGATAGGGATTTCGCGTCTGTGATGCTGGTCGCGTAACTCGACAGTGCGAACGGACAGCAGTTCGCCTCCGACCTGCACGCAGTGGGCGCCAACTCCCACGCCTCGAAAAAGCGGCATCCCCAATTAGGCAAGGTCAGGCAAAAGATGCGGATGTGATCGGGGAGCGTTTTGGCCGCTCTTGCCGCGGTCTCGGGTGGGGCTCTCCTTGCGGCAGAAGCACCGGTAACAGATGTCATCCCATGCGGCGGCGCTGAGGCGCAAAGGTGGCGTGGCACTGGCGCCCTTGCACATCGAAGAGATCACCACGCCGGCGAATGCGCGGCGTTCGAGGCGGGGACTTGATTTGGATCAAGACCGGGCGGGCGTGAGGGGTGTAACGTGCCGCTCTGGTCCAGGGGAGGGGGCTTTTCATGAGCAGTATGGCTACGAGCAATTGCGCCGGTTTGAGGGGCTTGGCGCGAACTTTGGCATTTGCGATTGCAGCGGGGCTTTCGGCGACGGCACCTGCGGCGGCGCAGGAGCTTCCGGTCGGAGCCGGGTTCCTGACCAAGTTCTCGGGCACCACCGAGGTCGAGATCGGCGGCATCTCGCAGATCGTGCTCGATACCGCGGGGACGACCGGATCGGCGATGGATGTCGCCAGCCCACCGCACGGACCCGATGGGCGCCAATGGCAATATCCGCCGGAACTGTTCAGAACCACTGCTGCCGAGACCGGCCAGGTCTTCGGCGTGGCGATTGACGATGCGCCGGAGCCCAACATCTACCTCACCGCCACGTCGGCCTTTGGGCTGCACCGCGCCGGCGACGGCAGTGATTGGATGGACGGCATGTGGGGTGCGGGCGGCGGGCCGGGCACGGTCTACCGCCTGTCGGCGTTGAACGGCTACGCGCCGGAGGTCTTTGCACAGATCACGCTCGACGGCCGGCCAAATAGCGGCGCGGCGCTTGGCAACATCGCCTACGACCCGGGCAACCGGCAGCTTTTCGTCTCGGACCTCGAGACCGGTATGATCCATAGGCTGCAGCTGTCTGACGGCTTCGACCTGGGGCGCTACGACCACGGGCTCGACGGCCGAGCAAGTTTCTTCGATGCGGCGACGGGCCTCACCGAATCGCTGCCGACCGTCGCTTTCGACCCGGCCACCACGGCGCGGATCGACGACTGTCCCAGCGGCGATTTCGCCCGCGATCCGTCGTGCTGGAACGTGGCCGATTTCCGTCGTCGGGTCTGGGGTCTCGCGGTGCGGAGCGATCCCGTGGGCGGCGTCTCGCGCCTGTTCTACGCGGTGTGGAGCAGCCAGGGCCTGGGCAACCTCGACCACCTGACGATGCCGGGCGAGTGGCGCAACACGATCTGGTCGGTGGGTCTGACCGCCGACGGTGATTTCGATCTAGCCGATGTCCGGCGAGAGGCGACGCTGCCCGATTTCTTCCGCGATCCGGCGGCAATCGCTCGGGCGGGCTATAGTCACCCAGTG
>JASJCA010000121.1 GCA_030066215.1 Rhodobacter sp.
GCTAGCTGCACTGAGCCGCAGTCTCAAAGGAAAAGAGGAGGCTCCCGCGAGCCCCGGGGCGCTGAAGGAGCACACTCCTTTCATGTCTTCGTCGGCCCAGGGCCAGGCGCAGGCCGGCCAGCAAGGCCTGAAGATAACTGCGGACATGTTGCGGCCCAGGAAAACGTCCCTGGGATCTGGGTCGACGACTACAACCAGGCGCCAGGGGCGATTAACGCCGGAGGAAGCTAAGAGGCTCGGAGGTGTTTGGGACGCCCAAGTTGAGGCGGCCAGACAGACCAAGAAAGCCGGCGATTCAGTGAGGGGGATGCATGCGAAGATCCTGAAAGACAGGATTGATCAGTATCAGCAGCTAGGAGTTACTTCCCAAAAGGAAATAACGCGCATTAAGTCCGAGCTTGAAGCCTCAGCCAAAAGATTCAAGGAGATCCAAGGTCGGGTTGAGAAGCACAGCGTCGACTATGACAGGATCTGGAAGCAGCCCGGGGCTAGCCGGACTTGGGCGACTGTCGCTATTGCGCTGGGGGCATTCGCCCAGGGGACGGCGCCAGGGTCCAAGAACAGTGCCCTTGAGATAATCAACAAGGCCATCGACCGAGATGTTGCAGCCCAGAAAGGCCAACTAGCCAACCTTATTAAACAATCGAACATGTCAAAAGACCGCCAGGACAGGCTGATGAAGCAGCTGCTTAGCCGAGAGAAGATCCAAAGGCAGGCCTACAAGGACATGGCCGTCGTCCAGATGGAGCAGCACCGGAACAGGATGTCCGGAGTCGACGCCAAGAAAGCAATCGATGACTTGATTGCCGGCGTAGGTGAGAAGAAAATTAAGGCCGAAGCCGATTCACGTGATGTTGTCCAAACGACAAAGACGAGCAGCTGGCGACAAGTGATGACTCCCGGTCTAAGCGGTGGCACGATCAAGGCTCTTCGTGAGCAGGTTGGGAAGGAGCCCAAGGAGAAGTTCAAAAACCGAGTGGCTGACACAGCGAAAGGCATTCGGGCCCTTAATGAAATTGAGGGACTCATCAGAAAAAACGGATTGGGTAGAGTTAGGCAGTTCTTCGACGCCAAACAGGATAGAGCCCGAAAGTACATCGAGGCAGTCGCCGTTGCCCTCAACCGAGCCAACGGGGGCGTGGGCGATGTCACGGACAAAGAGAGGAAAAATGCAAGGGGTGTCGTTTACTCTTTCCTGGGCGGAGGCAAGGAGACGCTCACGCGAGTTTCTGACGCCAGAAACCGTCTCAAGGAGACGGTAACCCGCGACATCGACATGCGGGAACAGTACGGCTACAATGTCAAGCCGCTGAGAAGGCTAATGTCCGGATCGTTGGCTCGAGCTCGGAGCCCTGTCGTCCGAGGGAAGGTTAAGTAATGGGCATTCGGTACAGGCTTCTCTCCGACGGAAGCGTCAACATGAAGGACTCCCGGACTGGGGAGCCCTTCAACGTCCCAGAGTCCGAGGCTAAACGCCTGATGGACAACGGAGAAGCCACGCCCTTGTCAGAGGCCGAAAGGTCGCGTGCTCTTGAAGCAATAGAGTACGACTCTCCAGTTAAGGCGTTCGGGGCTGGCGCGGTTAATGCTGCGCTATTAGGAATCCCGGCCCTTGCTGTCCCCGATGAGTTTGGGAAGCTCTCAAAGCATAACCCGACTGCCTATGGCGGGGGAGAAGCCGCTGGGGCAATCGGATCCCTCCTTGTTCCTGGGGCTCCCCTGGCCAGGGTGGCAGCCAAGGGCGCCTCCCTGGGAGCTAAGGCCGCTGCGAGGCTCACGCGGGCAGAGAGAATAGCTCAGGCGATGAAATCCAAGGGGTTTGCCGCAGGGGCGGACGCCACAGGATTTGCATTAGGGAAGGCTTCGCCCCATGTCGTTAAGGCGGCCAAGGCAGCCAGGAAAGCCCGAGGGGCTCCGGGCGGAGGAGCGTGGCATAGCTCCCCTCTCGGAGGCGGAGGAATGGGCAAGGCCGCTAAGCCCTGGGAGTTCAAGCCGCCAGCAAGCATGCCCAAGGGTCGACCGGTTAGGGCCAACGTTGAGATACCAACGACCTCCGGGCCAGGCATGGTTTCGCCGAAGATCCCCAAGCCGTCCCCTCCTGGCATTTTACCGGAACAGGTGGCCTCGGCTCAGCTATCTCTACGCGCGCGCGCGATAGAGAAGGCTCTGCCGGCGGTTGCAGCAGGCGCGGCGGAGTCAGCTGCTGTCGGGTTTTCCCAGGCGACAACGCGAGCGGCCGAGAAGGGAAGGTTTGATCCAACCGAGGTAGCAGCCCAGGTCGCTCTGTCTTCCGCATTTGGCGCGGCAACGAGCCTTATAGGATCTGGAATAGGCCTCGGACTGACCAAGGCTAAGAGTGTAGCCCTGAAAAAGGCTGGCGTTGACTCCAAGACTCTGGACGGTCTACATAAACGTGTCTCCACCCTTCAAGATGACTTGGCAGCGGCGAGAGGGGCCTTAGGTGACAAGGGTCACCTGTTAGATAGTTCGATGGGCACCATAAAAAATGGAAGGTTCGCACCGGCTTCGGTCGAAGCTGAGTCTATCCAGAAAATCCTCGGGCCAGCCTGGCTGGGTAAGTCCAGGGTTCCAGCTTACGCCCTAGCATCCCAGCTGAAGGCTGCCAAGCAGGGGCTAACCGAGGCGCGCCTCAAGGCTGCGGGATCGCTTGGCGGGACAATACAGAAGGCCAGAACAGCCCTAGCAGTCGGTGGATACATCTCATCCGAGAGCTTTCTTCTTGGCGCTACCATGTATGGTGCGGCCAGCGCCCTCAGGTCCAGGGTTGGCCAGAGGGCGGCTCTGTCTGCTGCCGGCGCCGGGGCCAAGGCCGTGTCGGCGGGGCGAGGCATCAAGGGGATTATCGGCCCGACGATTTCGAGTTCCATGATGTCCGATTGGTCTGATCAGTTGAGGAACACAGACGCATCTCAGGTCAAGCAAGACATTTATTCTGGCCTGACTGGGAGTGGCGTCGAGCATGACCTAGCCGACGAGATATCCAGCTTCCATGTTAATCGGCTTCAGATATTGAGGGATAACTTCCCGAGACGGGACACCCCGGAGGGGCGAGCCAGCTTCTCCAGGTACCTCGATGCCCTGAATACTCCGAAAAGGATCATGAAAAGACTCAAGTCTGGGTTAGTCCTCCGAGAGGATATCGACGTCCTCCGCATAGCTTTCCCCAAAACATACTCTGCCATGGTGTCGGAGGCTCAGAGCCGGCTTTCCTTGAAGAAGCTCCCGGCAGGACAGAGGAGAGTGCTTCAAAAGATAATAGACTACGGGGCATCTTCTCAAAGACACGCATCGATGCGGAAGACGATGTACCCTGAGGGCAAGCCCATGGGCAGTGCTCAGCCCTCTACGGGGCAGGCTTCAAGCCCTTTTTCAACACCGACGCAAAAGATGAGCGCCGGTCTCGGAGGATGAGATGAGTGGTTCTTTGAATGGATTGGCGCATCAGGCTTTGGGCGTTGACTGCAAGGCTGCCGCGTCGACAGTGAGCGTCACGGCTAGTAGCACGGTTATAATCGCCGCCGGGGCAGCTCCGGGCCTCTACAGGATCGTCCCGGCTGGTGATATCTACATTAGGCAGGGGGAGGATGCCGCTGTTGCTAGCGGTCACCTGTTCAAGTCTGGAGTAGCAGACTTCATCGACCACGAGGCCGGGGCTGCGGTGAATGCAATCGCGGGGTCGGCTACGGATGTGGTCGTCGGGAAGTGCCAGACGGTTAGCTGATGAGCATACCGACTAGAATAGCTGCGCTTCGTCGCATGCAGAGAGTTGCAAGCAGGCCATCCTCTGGGAAGGTCATCTCGTCTGACCTGACGATCGCCGGGGTTACTGAATCAGCCGAAGCGCTCTATGTCGCCAACGGGGCCGGCGGTTATGTCGCACGGGCCGGCGGGGGCATGGGGACGATCCTTGGATCAACTGGAGTCGACCCCGTAGACGGGGGGCTCGACCCCAATGGGTTTCCGTCCACCCAGTACGCCGGTGGAGGTCTAACCACAGCGAAGTTTAGCGGGTGTGATGATACGTCAACTGGCGAGATGGGTAGCACCCGCGTTATGGCCTTTTTCCTGACCTGCGAGCTACCTGCAAACGTGTCGTCCGGTTCGATTAGAGCCATGTGCGGCAAAGGTATCTCGGGCAGCGACAGGATTCAAATTGACGTGCTCAGTAACGTATTTCGGCTATATCTCCAAGACGGAGGGATCTTTGGTACAGAATCCGTCGCCGTAACGGGTCTCTCGTCTACCTGGGTGTCTGTGTTCGGTGTCGTAGACATCGGGGCAGCGTCAGCTCCAGACGCGTCAAGACTGTACCTTAATGGATCGACGGCCAGCACGCTTCGGAGTGGGAACTTTCTAAACCTCAGTTCTATTAACACATCAACCAGAAGACTCGCAATAGGAGGCCTCCAGTCCGGTGGACTAGCCCCCGCTGATTGTAAGGTAAGCAATTTTGGCATGTGGTTCCGGAATTCTGCCTGGGGTGGGGTGTCCGACTGGGCAGCAGCTGCCGCAGGGAAGCACGCCGAATGGGCAAGCTAATACTGGTCATTGCGGTGAGCCTTTCTGCGTGCACAATAGGAACGGAGGGCACATCGATGAATATTTCTCAGTTAATGGTCGGTGGGATCATTGAAATCCCTGAGTCCGGTATCGACATCACCGAGACGGTTATTCTTGACAAGAAGACAACTCTTGTCGGGCAGGGGCTTTGGCGCGGGGGCGAAATCCGTATATCTGGCGAAGGGAGATTGTTATTTGAGGTCGACGGTTACGACGGGTCGCCAAATATCGTCCTAAGGGGCGTTCGTGTTGTTTGGAGCCGAGATCTAACGCACGGTGGGCACGCCAATAGAGCTATTGGCCTTAACTGCGACGGGATCGAGATCGAGCGTAGTCACTTCCGGGTTGAGTCCTGGGCTGAGGGCGAGCGAAACCCATATTTAGGACCAGCAGGATGGCTTTTCCAGGTCGGGCGCGGCAACAGGAGCAACCTGGTCGATATCTCGGTGATTGAGTCGACATTTGAGGCCGAAAATGAGCACACTGTTGGCCTAGCGATAACCTACGACGTCCCGGGCGCCGAGTATCAAGATCTGACGTGGGATTCTAACGTTGTAGACGGCTTTCACGGTGCTCTGTATCTATCCAACGTCAGAAATCCTCTCGTCTCAGGTAATAGTTTTTTTCGCAACAGTTTTGGAAATATCGTCGTTAACGGGCGGTACGCAGCGATAATCAACAACGATATCAAATACTCTGGCAATGGGACGAGCGGCGACGGTATCACGGCGGTCCTTGAAAAATCCCTGATTATGGGTAATCAAGTCTATTCTGGGAGCTGCTACGGAATCGCGGTGAGTCAATCTTCGGACGTCCGGCTTTACAAAAATATAGTAATCAACGATATCACATCTGCGATTTTGATTGACAGGTCAGTCTCAATTGACATTCGTCGAAATTCTCTCCTGAATAACTCCAGTTTCGGGATACGGCTTGAGGACGTTAGCCACAGTACTGTTAAGAGCAACTACTTTAGCGGCAACGGCCTCGGTCCGGTTTCGCTCGACGCGGACTGCCACAGCAATCAGATTGACACCCAATGAGTCTTGCCATAATCGACACAGACAAGTGCCAGCAAGATGGGTGTCCAGGAAGCGACGCTAAGCCGATGGCGGTTGACCGCTGGCGATCTATTCCGCTAACCGTTGGCCTGCTAGTGGCCCTCATCGCTGGCGCTGCGAGCGTTCTGGTTTTTCTGGAGAGCCGCAACGATAGGTCTATCGCAGCCCGAAAGGCGTCAATCGAGGCTCACTCCCATAGTGAGCAATCTCACCCAGGAATACGAACGGCAATCAAGGATTCGGAACAGCGCATTATGCGCAGGATAGACCGCTTCGAAACGGCGTTTAAGGCGCTCACAGGAGAGATCAGAAAATGGAATTTATCAAAGAAAATTGGCCGCTAATCGTTATGGGCCTAACCGTTCTGGCGTCTGTGCTCAACGCAGCAACGCGACACTTTAGTGACCAAAAAGGGCTTGCAAAGGCTCTCTCTTTTATCTCGGAAATGCTTTCGATCATTGTTTCGGCGAACTCACCGGGCAAGCTCAAGCTACCGCTGCAGTCGGTGGAGCCGGCGAAGCAGAACGAGGTTATCAAGAAGAAAAACACCCATTATCCATTTATTATCCTTTTAGCGGCCTCATTATCCATTTCAGCGTGCAGCGGATGGCAAAAAAACACGGCCACCAGTCTCAATGCGACCAAGATTTCCCTTGACTCGCTGGCAGAAACGTCAGCTAGGATTTGGCACAAGCGCTGTCTGGAGAGCACCGACGAAAAGGAGCTAGCGGACTGCCAGGGCAAACGGAAGGCTTTCAACCGAGGCCTAGTTGTCGCCTATCTATCTCTCGGGGTGGCTCGTGGCTCGTTTATCGTGGCGGTTGCAACCGACAGTGAGGAATCGAAGAAGAAACTTAGCAGGGCAGTGGCTACCGCCCTCAGGGAAGCGAAAGAGATGATTGATATCGCTAAGCGGCTAGGAGTTGCGCCATGACAAGTACCATAGTTTCCGGAGTTCTTGACCTTGCCATCAAGGCCATTGACTTGATAGTCGAGGAGCCCGAGCTATTCTCTGCCGACGAGATCGAGAAAGCAATCGAATTGGTCCAAAAGCGCCAGGCGCTCCACGAGGCGAAAGAGATCGCCGCACTGAGGGATCGATGAGGTGTATTCTTTGCGGCAAAATCACCACAGACGGAAGGGCCGTTTGCAATGACTGTGTTCCCGCAGATAGCTCGCCGGGGCAACCTAATCCACGTGGAAGGCAATCCAGCACCCTTGATATCGAAGATACCAAAGGAGGATAAGGCGCAGGGTGACGTCCTTGTCAGCGGATGCGAATTTTGCGAATGGACCTGCGTTGATCTGCAGCGCTGGGCAACTGGCCAGTCTGGCTACTGTCCTGAGTGCTACAGCCAACCGGAAATTGCGCTGAAAAGATACACCGACCAGGACGGCGACGGCTGGGTGGACGGGATTAAGAAAGTAAGGGCCAAGTGGTCTGGCGGAAGAAGGCCGATCGGCCTTGTTGATACTCTAGTTGTCCACCGATATAGCAAGGGACGCGGGAAAGCTGGACCTCGCTATATCGCTAATCCCCACGGTAGACACGTCAGCTGGCACGCTACGGTGCATTACGAGGGGTTTAAACGCGGGTCTACGCTCCACTTGCCCGTGGATCAGATCGGGTGGCACGCAGGAAGCCGGAGTCACAATCGCAGATCGATAGGTGTTGAGTTCGACGCGGCGGAGTCCGGCGACGTGGACGCACCTTACGACAACGGGAGCATAAAAGAGCTGGTCCGTCTGGCTTATGCTTGGAAGGAAATGTGCCCGAATTTGAGATTTTGCACGGGGCATTCGGACATTGTGCCCGGAAGGCGACGAGACCCCGGTAAGAATTTTCCATGGGGCGCACTCGAGGCTATCGGCTTAAAACGGACTTAGTCACCTGTACCTGATGCAGGCATACATCCAACCGACGAGTATTGCGCAAAACGCCAGCCAACCTAAAGTCTCGTTCATGCTTCAAACTCCCATTCTGTGCCCTTGCAAATCTCGGCCATGTGCTCACGATCACCCACATCCTTAGCCCAGCGGAAAGACCAATACGGATCATTGATAAATTTGCGCATATGCTTCCGATCGCCAATATATCGCGCCCACCAGTAAGCCCACCTTGGGCCAATGACAAACTGGATCATATGATACCGATCTCCGATATCTCTAGCCCAGCAGTAGGACCAGTAGGGATCGGACACGAACTGGCGCAGATAATCGCGATCCCCAACGCTAAGGGCCCACCAGTAAGCCCAGGAGCTAAGCTCAGGTCCCGCCTTGGCTGCGATCTCTCCAAGGGATCTAAACTCTAATAGGTCCTCCGCCTCATCGCACGCTCCGTGCTCCTTGGCAGTCTCTACGATCTCATATACGCTCATCTCTGTTATCGGCTTAGTCACGCTTCGAGCTCCCAATCTGTGCCCTTGCAGATCTTGGCCATATGATCCCGATCGCCGATATCCTTAGCCCAGCGATAGGCCCACTCTGGACTTGTTACTAATTTGCGCATATGCTCCCGATCTCCGATATACTTGCCCCAGCAGTAAGCATCCCTTGGATCAGTAACTAATTTGCGCATATGCTCCCGATCTCCAATATTCCTGGCCCAGCGGTAAGCCCATTTTGACCCGGTAACAAATTGGCGCATATACTCCTGATCACCGATATTTTTTGCCCAACAGTAGGCCCAACTTGGGTCAACGACAAACTGGCGCAGATAACCGCGATCCCCAGCGCTAAGAGCCCACCAGTAAGCCCAGTAACAGAGTCTATCTTTCGTGGCCCTCTCTAAGATGCCCTCAAAGGAGCTGTACTCCGTTAGATCCTCCACCTCCTTGCACGCGCCTCTTTTCCTAGCCGTCTCTATGATCTCGGCGATACTCATTTCTGTTATCGGCTTATTCATGCTTCGAACTCCCAATCTGTGCCCTTGCAAATCTTGGCCATATATTCCCTGTCGCCGATATTGTTAGCCCAGTAGCGGGCCCATCTTGGATCAGTAACAAATTGGCGCATATGCTCCCGATCTCCAATATCCTTGGCCCAGTGATAAGCCCACTCTGGATCAGTGACGAATCGCCGCATATAATCACGGTCGCCGATATCCCTGGCCCAGTAGCAGGCATTCGCTGAATCGGTAATAAATTCGCTCATATGCTCCCGGTCGCCGATGTTTTTAGCCCACTGGTAAGCCCAACCTGGATTGGTAACAAATCTCCGCATATGCTCCCGATCGCCAATATTCCTAGCCCAGTAGTAGGCCCAGCTCGGGCTACTGATAAGCTTGCGCATATACCCCTGATCACCGATGTTCTTAGCCCACCAATAGGCCCACTCGGGCTCGGTAACAAATTGGCGCAGGTAATATCGATCGCCAACGTGATAAGCCCACCAGTAAGCCCAGGAGCTAAGCTTGGCTCCCACATTGGCTGCGATCTCTTCAAGGGATCCGAACTCCAGCAGGTCCTCTACCTCATCGCACGCCCCGTGCTCTTTGGCAGTCTCCACGATCTCGGTGATGGACATCTCCTCTATCGGCTTAGTCATGCTTCGAACTACCTGCCCTATTCGCCCCTGTAAGCTTCGGTTTCTTTTCTGCTAGCTCTTTTGTCATCTTCTTTGTCCCTCATTTTTGGCTTCCAAGTTTAACTGGATAGCGCCTCTTCCAGAGTTCTTCCGTCTTCTGATTCGTCCCCTAGGGTGTCCCAGCCTGGCACTGAGCCGCGCGCGAATAGTTCAACTCGGGGCAGGTCTCCGCACAATTCGAGGATGCGCTTCCTTGCCTCTTGTGGTTTCTGCGAGTGGCCTTGGATCGGTGTGTCAATTACCGAGTGTACCCTGGCACTGATTCGCTTTACCTTTCCTCTTGTTGCTAGGAGGCAGAGCTCTGTGTTGGCCCGCGTGTAGTGCCCTAAGCCCCAAAACCAACCCTTACCAGACTTATTCCGCTTAACCCAGGTAAAGGCGTTAGTCTTATACTTAAAACCCCAGGACTCTATCACTCTCTGGGCTACAAAGATTTTGGGCATAGTCACCCAGATAAATAGCCAAGCGTTATCCGCTGCGATCTGCCTTACCGGCAAGTCGATAATTGCCTGGTCCGAGTTGACCCGGTATTTGCAACCAGCTCCGCGCTTGCCGGCTAGCGCTCGGTCCTTGTACTGCCACGCTGGATCAGCGTAGATTATGGTGTATTTTTTCTTCATCGTTTAGCTCCATCCAGTTCGTCACGCGAATCTCGTATCTGTTTGCGGGCTACAAAGCCGTTCGTATAGTGCAAATAGCGTCGTATCGCTGCGATCTCCCTCACCTGATCACCTCTTTGCACGGATTGTCTGCCAAATCTCCGCGAAATCACACCCGTCAAGGTGCACTACGGTTTTTTGCTCTTTGCAAACAGCTAGGGCCAGGTCTGCCAGGTAGCAAGCGACGCGCCACGGCTCCCGATCACCACGGTAAAAGCACACGGGCATGCAACCAGACCTCGCCGATTTGGCAGCAGACTCCAGACCAGATCTCCAGACGTTTGGCGCAATGGCACGGTAGCGCTTAACCTCCACCCATAGCCCAGGGGCAACGACGTCCGGGACAACCTCCACATCTTGCGTTGTCCTTTGAGACGAGCCGCAGCCGCCGCTGTAGACATCTTTGTCGCCAAGCCCTAAATGCTTGCGGAGCAAGTAGACGACTTCGCGCTGGCCTGCCAGTCCCTTATCTCTACTTTTGGCCATTTTACTCGCTCACTATTTCCACCAGCCCTCGGTCGACTGGCTTGATCGCTATCTGGTGTCCTGATACGTACAAGACTCTCTCGCCGCCACGGCTAAGAAGGTGTGCGCTGATCTGCTCTCGCAAGCCGCGATCCGCGTTAAAATTGATCTTCGCGCTGGCAGGGATTTGGAACAATTCTACATGGTCTCTTGTCCAAGTTATTGCGCAGTCTTGCTCTTTGATCTTAAGCGCCAATCCTAGGTCATTCTTAAGCCCTTTCACCTCAGCTTCCAGTCTTTCGATGGTCTCAGACTGGCGTTTAGCGTACTCATGAGCCCATTTGGGCAGTCTGCCCCAGCGATCTACATCCATGTCAGTCTCCGAATACCGGCATATGGAACGTCGGCCCCCGCTCCGGGTGTGTTATCCACAATGCTTGTTGTGGCCTCTGAAAGGCGAATCCTCGCTTGTATGCAAACTCGTCGAATCCCTTAAGTGAGCCGTTAGCGATGAAACCAGGGGTCGGGAAGTACTGGTGCCAGTGACCAAACAGTAGAACGTCATACGACGTCTCGAGCTCTTTGTATCGGTCTATCGCCTGGCGCTGCTTCCTTAGCCGGTGATCCCCAAGCGTCCACGGGAGTATCGGACCAGATATTCCAGACCCTCCACGGAATCCGTCACCATGAGTTAGTAAGTAGCGCGTATTGTGAACCTTATAGCTTATCGAAAAGCTATCCGACACCTCGACTCTGATCCTGTCGTCGTCACTAAGCAGCGATCCGAGATAGTGCGCCAGCATATATTCGTAGTTGTCCTCAACTGCCGCCTTGTATCTTGGCTTTTTGTCAATTCTCCCGTGGTTGCCTACGACCCAGGGAACGCGCACTTTCCCGAAGACGTCAGCCAGCATTTTCAGACCAGAGGCCAGGCACATCGCAACGTCGACCAAGGCGTCGAATATAGGCTGGTCATTGGTCCCCCGGATCTCTTCGTGAATATTCCCCGATAGGATATCTCCGCCAACAGCTACGATAATTTCCGGCCAATCTGGCTCCGCGAAGGTGTCGTTTAGAAGGCTGCACGTCCGCTCAAATACCCTTCTGATCCTCTGCCTAGAGATCTCCGAGTTAAACTCGTTGGCCAATTCAACTTCCCCCGGCCGAACAACCTCGCCATGGTGAAGGTCGCTAAGAAACAACGTAGGGGTTCCGTGGTTGACAGTCTTGGGGCTTGGAGCGGCCCACTCCTCTACCTCGGCGCCAGTGTCTAGCCGGCCAAGCAGGCTCTTGATCAAGGCAGTATTCGAAGACTCCTTTTCCAGTTCTTTGATTCGCCTGTTCGTGCTCTCGAGTTTGCGCTTGAGCAGTAGAAGCTCGTCTGCGCTGTTCTCGTCACGGTTAAGGTAGTGCGACGGCGGCTTGCCGAAATCCCGGCTAAACAGCACGCGCATGTGCCCGTGACTGACAGTGTGTCCGAATTCGGCCTCGGCAGCGCGATACGCGTCGCTAACGGTCTTGCTGGAGCCGAGGATTTCGACCATGCGCTTAATTTTCTTGTCAGTCCACTTCGGCACCTTAGAACCCGTCTCTTCTGGCCATTGCTCTCTCGAGCACAAAGCACTGACGCTCAAGATGAGCAATTGCTTTTCTTGCGTCCCTCAGCTCGTCCTCAATGCGGTCCCCCTTGCGGCCGGCCCTCGCAATATACCCCATCGCGGCGTAGTAGTACCTCCCTAGGTCCCAGTCATCGGCGACATCCCAGGGCTCTATAGATCTCCCTGCTGTATAGTGTGCAGGGTTGCTAATTTCGTCATACCCCGCATCATCGACACCCTCGCCTGACCCCTCCAGTTCGGTAAAGTAACCCTCATCCTTGAGCCTATCGACAATCCCTTCAAACAGGCTCACCTTGTCAGGGGAAGCCTCTGGGTCTACTCTATTTGTCACTAGAATCCTCCACGATGTAAATTACCGCGATAACAATCAGGCCTATCGCCCCGACGATATCCCATGGGTTCATGTTCCACTCTCGTTTCCACTGACAAGGCTTGGGGTGGAAGGCCTTGCGGCGTTCGTCACACATCTGGCAAAAATCATGTTCCTCGGGTACTTCTTCCAGTTCTAGTTCCCTCCGAGCAGGCTGGTCGGCTAGGGTCGCTCGCATAAAACAGTTTTACGTTCCCCAGGGAAAGATCGCGGTTCATGAATTGGATCTGAGCTATCTTATCGGTCTTTTCGGCATTTACGATAGGGATCCGGTGGACCTCCCTCAGCTCCCTGACAATGCTCTTGGCTACTCCGCCATAGTCGGCAACGATGGTTAGGTTGTCGTACATCGACTGGTACCTGCGGATCCTCTGGATGT
>JASJCA010000120.1 GCA_030066215.1 Rhodobacter sp.
TCGACCAATCGCCACCCCTCCGGGGCGGGTTGGCGATGGCGCGGCGGCCTGCGGCCTTGATTCCGCGCCGCGGGCAGCGCACCGATGTACCGTTCGCCCCAAAGCCCACCCACGCGTTCTGGCCCAACGCCCCGCCTACCGCAGCGTCTCCGCCAGCACCCCGATCAGCATCGCCGCCGAGACCGCGCCGGGGTCGCGGTGGCCGAGAGAGCGCTCACCCAGCCGTGCCGCGCGGCCCATCGTCGCCTGCATCTCCGCCGTTGCCTCGGCCCCGGCTTCCGCCGCCGCCGCTGCCGCTGCCAGCACCTCGGCGAAGGACCCGTCCGCGGCCTCGGCCGCCGCCGCCGCCGGCACCCAGGCGTCGAGCATCGTCTTCTGCCCCGGCGCCGCCTTGCCGCGATGGGCGATCCCCTCGGCCATCGCGGCGATCAGCGCCGCCGCATCGCCGTCGGCCAGCACGTCCTTGCCCTTCACCGCCGCGCCGGCCCGCATCAGCGCCGTTGCATAAAGCGGCCCCGTCGACGCCCCCACCGCGCTCAAGAACGCCCGCGCCGCCGTATTCAGCACCTCCGTCGGCGCCGCGTCGTCGCCGAGCTCCGCCAACGCCTCGCGCACCGCGCCGAAGCCAAGCGCCATGCCGATGCCGTGATCGCCGTCGCCGATCTCGCCGTCGAGCGCGCAGAGCGCGTCGCGCTCCGCCGCCATCTTCGCCGCGATCGCCGCGAAGGCCCCGATTAGATCCGCCCCCGTCACCGCCATCTCAGACCACCCGGAACATCGCGCAGTGGCAGGGCCGGTCGATCAGCCGCGCCAGCTCGTCGTCGAGGTGCATGCACGTCACCGACGCGCCGGCCATCTCCAGCGAGGTGCAGTAATTGCCGACCCAGGTCGCATGGGTGGTCAGCCCGGCCCGGACCAGCCGCGCCTGTACCCGCCGGTTCATGATGTAAAGCTCCATCAGCGGCGTCGCGCCGAGCCCGTTGACCAGCACCGCCACCCGGTCGCCCCGCGCGGCACCCATCTCGTCGAAGATCCGGTCCATCATTTCGTCGACGATGGCATCGGCGGGCTTGAGCGGCCCGCGTGCGATCCCCGGCTCGCCGTGGATGCCCATGCCGATCTCCATCTCCTCGGGCCCCAGATCGAAGTTCCAGCGCCTCGTCTGCGGCAGCGAACAGGGCGACAGCGCCACGCCCATCGTGTGGGTCCGCACGTTGGCGTGGCGCGCCACCCGCTCGACCTCCTCGAGGCTCATCATTTCGTCCGCCGCCGCCCCCGCCGCCTTGAAGATGAAGAAGTTGCCAGCCACTCCGCGTCGCGTTTCCTTAGCGTCCGGCGGCGCCGAGGCCACGTCGTCGGTGGTCAGCACGGTGCGCACCACGATGTCCTCCATCGCCGCCATCTCGGCCGCCATGTCGAAATTCATCACGTCGCCGGCATAGTTGCCGTACATGAACAGAACGCCCGCGCCGCCGTCGACCTCCTGCACACAGGCCAGCGCTGGGTCGGGCGGCGGCGAGGCGAAGACGTTGCCGATCGCGGCGGCATCGGCCAGGCCGCGGCCGACGAAGCCGACGAAGGTCGGCTCGTGCCCGGACCCGCCGCCGATCACCAGCCCGACCTTGCCGGGCCGCGGGCCGTCGCGGGCGACGATGGCGCGCGGGCTGGCATCGGCGGCGCGCAGCACGTCGCCATGGGCCAACAGAATGCCGTCCAGCATCTCGTCGACGGCGTCTTCGCCGGCATTGATGATCTTCTTGGTCCGCATCGTCCGCCTCCCCGCATCACCGGCCTCACTAGAGCGTCGCGCCGGCCCCCGCGCAAGCCCCGCGCCGGGCAGGATTTCGACGAAATCCTGGGCCCAAATCCTCGTCGAGGATTTGCCGGCGCCGGTGCGCCGCGCCCTCGGCTCACGCCGGCGCCACGATCCCCTTCGACAGGATGATGTTGCCGTAAAGCCGGGTCTCGGCGGTCTGCACGATCAGATAGGCGCGCCGGGCCTCGTCGTAGAACGCGTGCCGCTCGACCCCGGCGATCTGCGCCGGCGCGTCCGCGGTGGCGTCGATGATGCGCTGGAATTCGGCGACGATCTCGGGCACTGCGTCCGGCTCGCCCACCACCTGCATCGTCCGGGCCGGGGCGTCGACGAAGGTATCAAGCGGCATCAGCGACAGAATCGCCGCCAGCGCCTGGGTCGCCGACACCCCCGCCAGCCGCTCGATTCGCGCAGCACAGGCCTCGGCGGGGAAATTCGCATCCGCGATCACCAGCTCGTCGCCATGGCCCATCGCCCTGAGATGCCTCAGCAAATCCGGCGTCAAGGCGCTGTCTATCCCGATCAGCATATCGCCCTCCCTGGTCGCTTTTTGACGTATTCCGCGACGTGTTTTGATTGACGTACATCAAAACATCCCGCAAAGTCACGCCCCAGGGAGGATGCATGGCTCGCGTGACCGCGCAGGACGTCGCCGAAGCCGCCGGGGTCAGCCTCGCCACCGTCGACCGCGTGCTCAACAACCGCAAGGGCGTGAAGGACAGCACGATCGAGCGCGTGACCGAGGCGATGGACCGGCTGAACTTCGTGCGCGACCAGGCCGCCGCCAATCTGGCGCGGGGCCGGTCCTACCGCTTCACCTTCATCGTCTCGGCCGGCGAGACCGCGTTCTTCAGCGACATCCGCAGCGAGATCGACGCCGCCCGCGCGCTTGCCGCCAAGGACCGGATCGAGGTCGGCATGGTCGCGGTGCCGCCGCTCGATCCGCAAGCCATCGTCGACGCCATCGAGGGCCGCGGCGAGACCATCGGCGACGGCGTGGCGCTGGTCGCGGTCGAAAGCCAGGTGGTGCGCGACGCGATCAAGCGCTTGCGTGCCAAGGGCGTGCACGTCGTCACCTTCATCTCGGATATCCCCAATTCCGCCCGCGAACGTTTCGTCGGGATCGACAATGTCGCCGCCGGCCGTGTCGCCGCGAGCCTGCTCAAACGCTTCGTCTGCGCGCCCGCGGGCGACGTCGCGGTGGTCGCCGGCTCGGGCACGCTGCGCGACCATGTGGAACGCCGCATGGGGTTCGAACAGGTGATGCGCGCCGAATGCCCGCACCTGACCGTGCTGCCCTGGATCGAGGGTGAAGAGATGGCCGGCGTGGTGGAAGAGAAGCTGTCGAAGCTTCTGGCCGAGAACCCCGAGGTCGTCGGGCTCTACAGCCTCGGCGGCGGCACCCGCGGCGTGATCGACGCGATTCGCGCTGCCGACCAGGACCTGCGCGTGGTCACGACCGAGCTTTCGGAACACACCCGCGCCGCGCTGATCGCCGGTGACATCGACGCGGTGCTGGTCCAGGACCCCAGCCATGAGGTGCGTAGCGCAATCCGCGTCCTCAAGGCGTTCACCGACGGCACCGCGGTGAACGAGAAACAGGAACGCATCAGGATCGAGATTTTCATGCGCGACAACCTGCCCTGAGCGGGTAGGGTCGTCAGACAGGGAGATGAGGGATGAAGACGATCAAGGGACCGGCGCTGTTTTTGGCGCAGTTCGCGGGCGACGCCGCGCCGTTCAATTCCTGGGATGCGATCACCAAATGGGCCGCCGATTGCGGCTATAAAGGCGTCCAGGTGCCCAGCTGGGACGGACGCCTGATCGACCTCGCCAAGGCGGCCGAGTCGAAGGATTATTGCGACGCGTTCAAGGGCAAGGCGGCGGAGAACGGCGTCGAGGTCACAGAGCTCTCGACCCATCTGCAGGGCCAGCTCGTCGCCGTGCACCCGGCCTACGACGAGGCATTCGACGGATTTGCGGCGCCGGAGGTGCGCGGCAACCCCACGGCACGCCAGGCTTGGGCCGTCGATCAGGTCAAGATGGCACTGACGGCGTCAAAGAACATGGGGATCGGGGCGCATGCCACATTCTCCGGCGCGCTCGTCTGGCCCTTCGTCTATCCCTGGCCGCAGCGGCCCGCAGGGCTGGTCGAGACCGCCTTTGACGAACTGGCCGCGCGCTGGCGCCCGATCCTCGACCACGCCGAGGACTGCGGCGTCAATGTCTGCTATGAAATCCACCCCGGCGAGGACCTGCACGACGGTGCCACCTACGAGATGTTCCTGGACCGCACCGGCAACCACGCCCGCGCCTGCATGCTGTACGACCCCAGCCACTACGTCCTGCAATGTCTTGATTATATTGACAATATCGATATCTACAAAGACCGGATCCGGATGTTCCACGTCAAGGATGCCGAGTTTAACCCGACCGGCCGGCAGGGCGTCTATTCAGGCTATCAAGCTTGGGTCGACCGCGCCGGACGGTTCCGCTCGCTCGGCGACGGGCAGGTCGATTTCGGGGCGATCTTTTCGAAGATGGCGGCCAATGATTTCGACGGCTGGGCGGTCGTCGAATGGGAATGCTGCCTGAAACACCCCGAGGACGGCGCGCGGGAGGGCGCCGAATTCGTGCGCGACCACATCATCCGCGTCACCGAGGTCGCTTTCGACGATTTCGCCGCCGGCGGCACCGACGAGGCGGCGAACAAACGCATGTTGGGGATTTCGTGATGGCCAAGGATCGCATTCGTCTGGGCATGGTCGGCGGCGGCCGCGACGCCTTCATCGGCGCGGTGCACCGCATCGCCGCGCGGCTCGACGGCCACTATGACCTGGTCGCCGGGGCGCTGTCCTCGACCGAGGAAAAGGCGCTGGCCTCGGCCGAAGATCTCGGCATCCCAAGGGCTTACGGCGACTACCGCCAGATGGCGATCCGCGAAAACCGGCTGAAGGACGGGATCGAGGCGGTGGCCATCGTCACCCCGAACCACATGCACGCGCCCGTCGCCAAGGAATTCCTGCGCCGCGGCATCCACGTAATCTGCGACAAGCCGCTGACCTCGAAGCTGTTCGACGCCAAGACCCTGGTGAGCGCGGCCGAACGCTCTGACGCGATCTTCGTGCTGACCCACAACTACACCGGCTACCCGATGGTCCGTCACGCCCGCGAGATGGTCGCGAACGGCGAGATCGGCGAGATCCGCGTGGTGCAGGTGGAATACGCCCAGGACTGGCTGTCGACGCCGATGGAGCACACGGGCCTGAAGCAGGCCGAATGGCGCACCGATCCGGAACGCAGCGGGGCAGGGGGCGCCACCGGCGACATCGGCACCCACGCCTACAACCTCGCCTGCTTCATCACCGGGCTGACACTGGAAAGCCTTGCCGCCGATCTCGACAGCTTCGTCGAGGGGCGCCCCGTCGATGACAACGGCCATGTGATGCTGCGCTTCGAGGGCGGCGCCAAGGGCATGCTCTGGTGCAGCCAGGTCGCCCCGGGCAACGAAAATGCGCTGGCGATCCGGGTCTACGGCTCGAAAGGTGGGCTGGAATGGAAGCAGGAGGATCCGAATTATCTCTGGCACACGCCGCTGGGCGAACCCAAGCGCTTGATCACCAGAAACGGCGCCGGCGCGGGGGACGCAGCCGCCCGCGTCAGCCGAATTCCGCCCGGCCACCCCGAGGGCTATCTGGAGGGCTTCGCCAATATCTACGCCGAGGCGGCGGAAGCGATCCGCGCCAAACGGGACGGACGCAAACTCAGCGGCGACGTGGTCTTCCCAACGGTACAGGACGGCCTGAAGGGCGTCACCTTCGTCGACGCCTGCGTGAAATCCTCGCGCCGCAACGGAGCCTGGGTGCGTGTCTGATCTGAAGGTCCAGAACCTGCGCCGGGAATACGGCCCAGTGGTGGCGCTCGAAGACATGACCTTCGACGTCCAGGCGGGCGAGTTCTTTTGCCTGCTGGGCCCCTCGTCCTCGGGCAAGACCACTACGTTGCGCGCAATCTCTGGCCTTGAAGACCTGGCGGGCGGCAGCGTGCATTTCGCCGGCCAGGACGTGACCCACGCGCCGGTCCAAGGCCGCGGCATGTCGATGATTTTTCAGACCTTCGCGCTTTATCCGCACCTCACGGTGCGCGCGAATTTCGAACATCCCCTGCTGCGCGCGGGCCTCTCCAGCGCCGACGCCAAGAAACGTGTAAATGAGGTCGCCGAACTTTTGCGGGTCACGCACACGCTCGACCGAAAACCCTCTACGCTGTCGGGCGGCGAACAGCAGCGGGTCGCCATCGGCCGCGCCATCGTACGCCAGCCGAAGCTGCTTTTGCTCGACGAGCCGCTGACCAATCTCGACGCCAAGCTGCGCCACGACATGCGCGCCGAGTTCAAACGGCTGCACCGCGAGCTTGGCATGACGATGCTCTACGCCACGCCCGACCAGTTGGAGGCGCTGACCATGGGCCAGCGTGTCGGCGTGATCCGCGACGGACGCGTCGTCGCGATCGGCACCCCGCGCGACCTTTATGAAAAACCGGCCGATCGGTATGTCGCGCAGATGGTCGGATCGCCGCCGATCAATTTCCTCGACACCCAGGCCAGCGCCGACAATCAGATCGAGCTGTCATTCCTCGGCCTGCCGGTCGCCGCCCAGGGCATCGCCTCGGGCCAGCCGATCACGCTCGGCCTGCGCCCGCACGACATCGCGCTCGCCGGTGGCGGGTCATCCCGTGCGACGCGGTTCAAGGCCAAGATCCACCTCACCGAGCCTCTGGGCGATGTCACCATCATCGACGTCGCCGCCCAGGACGCCACGATGAAAATGGTCCTGCGCGAGGAGGTGGCGGCGAAGTATTCGGTGGGCGAAGAGATCGAGATCGGCTTCGACCCGCATGATTTACACGTGTTCGACCGCAGCTCCGGCGCCCGTCTGGGCAACGGCGAGGCGGCCAGCGTTTAGGTGAGCAGCAAAAGCAAGACGAAGACAAAAAATGACTGACAACAAGTGGAGGAAGAACATGAAAACGCGTAACGTTCTCAGCGGCTTGATGGGCGCCACAGTGCTCGCCGCGGGCCTTGGCGCCACCCCGGCGCTGTCGGCCGACATCACCATCACCATGGCGGCGCCCGACTGGCCGCCGACCCGCTTCATGAAGGAGCATTTCGACCAGACCTATCAGTCGCCCGACGGCAACAACACGACGCTGGATATGGACTTCATCCCCTGGCCGAGCTTCTACGAGCGCGTTGCCGCCTCGCTGACATCGGGCGAGCAGAAGTACCAGATGATCGTCACCGACAGCCAGTGGCTCGGCGCCTTCGTCGAGGGCGGCTACTATCTGAACCTCACCGACAAGATCAAAGAGGACCCGGAACTGCAGGCGATCATGCAGGACCTGCACCCCGCCTTGGTCTCGGCCTACTCGACCTACCCGCACAAGACGCGGGCGCAGCTCGAAGCCATGGGTCCGGCACCCGCGGAGGGCGTGAACTACTACGGCTTCCCGCAGTTCCCGGACACCTACGTGACGTTCTACCGCGAGGACATCTTCTGCAATGAAGGCGAGATGGCCGCGTTCCAGGCCAAGTACGGCACCAACCTGCCCTGCACCTACGAGGACTGGCAGGACACCGACTGGCAGAAGTGGGGCCAGATCGGCGAGTTCTTCCAGCGCTCGGCCGGCGAGATGCTGGCGGGCGAGACCTTGGCCGACGACTTCTACGGCATCGCCTATCAGGCCGGGAAGGGCTATGACTTCTCGACCATGGCGATCAACGCCTTCATCTGGCAGCAGGGCGGCGACATCTGGGACGAATCCAAGATGCCAGACGCACAGGCCGAAGGCGTCGTGAACTCCGATGTCGCGGTGGCCGCATTCGAGGAATACCTCAGCTACCTGCAATACATGCCGCCCGTGGCGCAGACCGGTCAGATGGACATCTTCGTGATCCAGGACCTTTACATGCAGGGCAAGGTCGGCGCGATCATCGACTGGGTCGGCCTGGGCGAGCCGGTGCTCGATCCGAGTGCGTCCACCGTATCCGACAAGTCAGCCTTCGGCCCGGCGCCGGGCACCCGCAAGGCCGACGGTTCCATCGACCGCACCGGCAATATCGGCGGCCAGCCCTTCGTCCTGACCACCTGGAACTCGGACGAGGTGGTCAACGAGGCGCTGAACGTTGTGAAGTGGTGGCTGTCACCCGACACCCAGCTTGCGGCCACCGCCAATGGCGGCCAGTCAGGTCTGATGAGCGTCATGGCGATGCCGGAATACAACGGCCTGCGGCCCTGGAACCGCGCCCATGTCGAGATGATCGACTGGCAAAAGGACGTCTGGCACATCCCGGAATTCTTCGAGCTTCTGACCCAGCAGCAGGAAGAATTCGACAAGGCGATCACCGGCCAGATCTCGGCGAAAGACGCGCTCGACGCCGTGGCCGAATTCCAGCAGGAACTGCTGGAAGACATCGGCTTCATCGAGTGATCTGAACTCTCCCTGGGGGTCCGGCTACGGCCGGGCCCCTGCCTTCCGATTTCCCCCTGACGCGCGAGGGTTCAATGGCCGAATTGGCAACGGACAATCTGGGCACGCAAGGCGCTGCCCGAGGCGGCTTTGGCGCCTGGCTTCTGGACCCCAAGCGCCGCGGCGCGCTCTTGGTCACGCCCGCCATCACGATCCTCTTCGTGATGAACATCTTCCCGCTGATGTGGTCCTTCGGCCTGTCGTTCTTCAACTACAAGGCCTCGAGCCCGCGGGTGCCGTCGTTCCGCGGCCTGTCGAATTACGAACGCGTTTTGACCGACGACAAGACCTGGGAACGGTTCCAGACCACCGCGGTCATCGTTGGCTCGTCGGTCCTGCTGCAGCTCATCGTCGGCTTCCTGCTGGCGCTGATGTTCGCCAAGGCCTTCCCCTTGCGCCGCATCGTTCTGATGCTGGTCCTGACGCCGATGATGCTGTCTTTCGTGTCGGTCGGCGTGTTCTTCAAGCTCTTCTACGAGCCGACCTTCGGTATCGTCAGCTACGTCATGAACCTCTTCACCACAGAGAAATTCGTGATGCTCGGTTCGCCCGCGGGCGCCATCGCGGGCATCGTCATCGCCGACGCCTGGATGTGGTCGCCCTTCGTGATGCTCTTGGTGCTGGCCGGACTCGTCAGCGTGCCCAAATATCTCTACGAGGCCGCCGAAATCGACCGCGCCTCCAGCTGGCGCACCTTTTGGACGATCACCTTTCCCTACATCAAGTCCCTGCTTTTGCTGGCAATTCTCTTCCGCACCATCGAGACCTTCAAGCTCTTCGACATCGTCTACATCATCACCGAGGGCGGGCCGGGCTCGTCGACCGAGACCATCGCCGTGTTCCTCTACCGCAACGCCTTCCAATTCTTCCAGACCAGCCGCTCGGCGGCCTTGGCCTACATCGTGCTTTTCATCGTGATCGTGCTCACGAACCTCTACCTCTACGCCGTGAACCGGCGCGCGCAGGAGGCAAACTGATGGCCCGGAAATACCGCGAGATCGGCAAGGCCGGCTGGGGCTACACCGCGATCACCAGCGTCGTCGGCTTCATCTATTTCTTCCCGGTGCTCTGGATCATCCTCACCGCGTTCAAGACCCGCACCGACGCGCTCGCCGTGCCGCCGAAGCTGTTCTTCACGCCGACGCTGGAGAACTTCACCTCCGTTTTCTTCCGCGCCTCGATCACCACCGGCACCAGCCAGGCCACCGATATGGGGCTCTATTTCTTCAACTCGATCTTCATTGCGTTCACCTCGGTCGGGTTGGCGCTGATCGTCGGCACGCTGGCGGCCTACGCCTTCTCGCGCTACCCGCTGCGGGGCAACGATACCTATCTCTTCATCATCCTCACCACCCGGATGATGCCGCCCATCGTCGTGATCATCCCGATCTTCCTGATGTTCCGTTTGAGCGGCCTCGCCGGCAGCTACTGGGGCATCATCCTGCTCTACACCGCGTTCAACATCCCCTTCAGTATCTGGCTGGTGAAGTCGTTTTTCGACGAGCTCAACCCCGAGATCGAGGACGCCGCCCGGATGGACGGCGCAAGCGAACGCCGGGTGTTCTTCCGGTTCTGCATCCCGCAGATCCTGGCCGGGCTTTCGGCCACCTTCGTCTTCGGCCTGATCCTGACCTGGAACGAGTTCCTCTTCGCGCTCCTGCTGACCGGCGTCGAAACGAGAACCGTCCCCGTCGCCATGGCCCGGACATTGGGCGGCGAGGTCGGGGTCGACTACGGCCTGCTCGCCGCCATCGTCACCCTGTTCCTGGTCCCGATCTTCTTCGTGACGTTCCTCTTGCAGAACCAGCTCCTGCGCGGCGTCACCTTCGGCACGGTGAAGAAATGAGCGGCCCGCACCGCCCAACCCCCGGCGCGCAAGCGCCAAGCCCGACCTCCCCGTCGCACCAGAGGTGCGCCGCCCATACACGGCACGCCTGCGGCGTGACGGGAGGGCTTTCGTTGGTCGACCGCGGCACGCGTTTCGTCGATGCTCTAGAGTGCATCCGTTCGAGATATTGGCATGCGCCCTCCCGAGGTCGGGCTTGGCGCCTGCACGCCTCCCCCTCGGACCACCCGGCCTCGTCACAACCCTCCGAGGCCCGCGCATGACCATCGAGCTGAAGAAACTCACCAAGCGCTTCGGCTCGCTCACCGCCGTCGATGCCATCGACCTCGACGTGGGCGACGGCGAGGTGCTGTGCCTTCTGGGCCCGTCGGGCTGCGGCAAGACCACGACGCTCAGGATGGTCGCCGGCCTCGAATACGCCACCGAGGGCGACATCTACCTGCAAGGCGCCCGCGTCAACGACCTCGCCCCGCGCGACCGCAACGTGGCGATGTCGTTTCAGTTCTACGCGCTCTACCCCTCGCTCAGCGTCGCCGAAAACCTCGCCTTCCCGCTTCACGCCGACGGGCTCAGCCGGGCCGAGATCGAGCAGCGGGTCAAACGCATCTCGGACACCCTGCAGCTCGACAAGATCCTCACCCGCACCCCCGGCCAGCTTGCCGAGGGTGAGAAACAGCGCGTCGCCGTCGGCCGCTCGATCATCCGCGACCCGCAATGTTTCCTGTTCGACGAACCTCTCAGCCGCCTCGACGTGCAGCTGCGCGAGGAGATGCGGGGTGAGATCAAGGAGGTGCTGCAGGACCTGTCGAAGCCCACCGTGATCGTCACGCACGACCAGCTCGAGGCGCTGACCATGGCCGACCGCATCGCGGTGATGCGCGACGGACGGATCGAGCAGGTGGACACGCCGCACAACGTCTTCCAGAGCCCCGAAAACCTCTTCGTCGCGGGCTTCATCGGCACGCCGCAGATGAACCTTCTGCCCGCGACGCTGACCGGCACCAACGGCCACGGGACGGCCGACTTCGCCATCGCCGGCGGCCAGAGCATGACGATCGAGGTCGATCCCCGGATCGCCGACCTCGCCCAGGGCGCCAACGTCACCCTCGGCATCCGCCCGCGCAACCTGGAAATCAGCCACGACCCCGCGCCCGACGGCATCTCCACCAAGATCGACATCGTCGAGCCGATGGGCGCCGAGACCCTGGCGCATCTCTCCGACGGGCAGCACGACCTGCGCCTCGTCGCCGACTGGCGCGTGCCGCTGAGCGAAGGCGACCAGGTCCACACCCGGTTCCCGCCCGGGGCCACCCATGTCTTCACCGAGAACGAGCAAGTGTTGAGGAGCGCGCCATGACCGCCACCCAAGCCAAATGGGTCGAACGCAGCATCATCGCGCTCTGTGTGCTCTCGATCTTGTTCATCTTTCAGCCGTTTTCGATCCAGCTCTTCACCATCGGCTGCGTAACCGTGGTGATCGGCGCGCTCGCCTTTAACCTCGTACCGCTCTGCCGTGAAGGCACGCCCGTGCGCGCCCTGGTGAAGGTGTCGATCATCATCCTGATCATCCTCGGCACCGCCGCCGCGTTGGGCGTCGGCACCGCCTTCCTCTACGTCGAATATCTGGAGACGCTCAGGTGAGCCATTTCGACGTCTCGGTCGTCGGGCTCTACATCCTCGACATCCTCGGCCGTCCGGTCACCGCGATCCCCGAGGGCGGCAATGTCGAATTCATCGAGGAAATCCGCCTGACCGTCGCGGGGACCGCCGGCGGCACTGTCATCGACCTCGCCAAGCTGGGGCTGAACTGCCAGGCCGTCGGCGCGGTGGGCGACGACGAGAAGGCCGAATTCGTGCTCGGCCACATGGACAAGATGGGCATCGACATCCGCTTGATGCAGCAGCTTGAGGGTGTCGAGACCTCGGCCACTATCCTCAACGTCCGCCCCAACGGCGAACGCCCGGCGCTGCATTGCCGCGGCGCCTCCGACCATTTCGACGTCTCCGACGCGATGCTGCCCCAGGTCCTCGATTGCCGGTTCTTCCATCTCGGCGGCACCGGGCTGTTGGCGAAGCTCGACGGCGAACCCTCCGCGAAACTCCTGAAGGCCGCGCAGGAAGCGGGCTGCATCACCACCTGGGATCTCGTTGGCGCCGGGCCGGACACCTGGAAGTTCGTCGAGCCGCTCTTGCCGCATATCGACTATTTCATCCCGTCGATCGAAGAGGCCGAGATCCTGAGCGGGGTCCAGGGCGTCGAGGACAATATCCGGTTCTTCCAGACCCGCGGCGTGAAATGCCCAGTGCTGACCATGGGCAGCGAAGGCTCGATCATCGCCATGGGCGACGACCGCATCCATGTGCCGGCCTATGACATCGAAGTCGTTGACACCACCGGCTGCGGCGACGCCTATACGGCAGGCTTCATCGCCGGGCTCGCCGACGGGCGCAGCCTTTTGGAATGCGGCCATCTCGGCACCGCCTCGGCTTCGCTGGTGGCGAGCGGCCTCGGCTCCGACGCGGGCATCACCGACCGCGCCCAGGTCGAGGCCAAGATGGCCGCCTGGCGGGCATGACGG
>JASJCA010000124.1 GCA_030066215.1 Rhodobacter sp.
GCGCTGAAATGCTGGGCCGCCCAGCAGCGCGGCCAGATCGCCGGCCCGGTCGGCGTCTACGGCAATTCCATCGCGCTCCGCGTCGACCTGCACCAAGACATCGCCCCCCTCGGCGCGCGCCGCCCCAGCGTGATCATCATCGGCGCCAAGGGTCGCGTCGGCACCGGAGCTGCGGACCTCTGCGTCGCCATGGGCATGGCCCCCACGCGGTGGGACATCGAGGAGACCGCCCATGGCGGCCCGTTCCCGGAAGTGCTCGATCACGACATCTTCCTCAACTGCATCCTCGCCCAGCCAGGCTGCCCCGTCTTCGTCCCCGCCGAGGCCAAGACTGCCGAACGCCAACTCACCGTGATCGGTGACATCGCCTGCGACCCCACCTCGGATTACTCTCCGATCAAGGTCTACGACCGTGTCACCACCTGGGAACAGCCCGCCCTGCGCGTCCACGACGCCCCGCCTCTCGACGTCACCGCAATCGACAACCTGCCCTCGCTCCTGCCCGCCGAGTCGTCGGAGGATTTCGCCGCGCAACTTCTCCCCTCGCTCCTTGCGCTCGAAAACCTCGACCAAGGCGTCTGGGCCCGCGCCAAAGCGCATTTCGACGACCACATCGCCCGGCTCCCCGCTTCATCTGGCTAGAAATATCCCCGCCGGCGGCATGAAACTCTTCCGGCGCGAACGCAAAGGACAAACGCATGACCATCCATTGGTGCGGCACCGGCCTTTCCGCCATCCCCGGCCTGCGCCGGCTGATCCAGACCGGCCACGACGTCACGGTCTGGAACCGCACCGTCGAGAAGGCCCGAAACGCTGTCGGAGACCTCACTGACCATATAGCGGCCTTCGACCCTGACGCCCTCGCCCAGGCCATGGCCAGGGACGACATCATCGTCTCCATGCTGCCCGCCGACTGGCACGTCCCGCTTGCCGAAATGGCTATCGCCCACGGCGCGCATTTCGTCTCCTCCAGCTACATCTCGCCCGAGATGCGCGCCCTCGACGGCAAGGCCCGCGAGGCCGGCGTCTGCCTTGTCAACGAGGTCGGCCTCGATCCCGGCATCGACCACCTGATGGCCCACTGGTTGATGGCCGACTACCGGGCCAGCACGGCCTTCAGCGCCAAGAACGACCTCAGCTTCCTCAGCTATTGCGGCGGCGTTCCGAAACACACCAACGCCTTCCGCTACAAGTTCAGCTGGTCGCCGCTCGGCGTGTTGAAGGCGCTGAGGTCTCCCTCCCGCTCGATCCGTGACTTCAGCGAGCTTGCCGTCGCCCACCCGTGGGACGCCATCACCAGCTACACCGCACCGCTGCCGGTGCCGGAGACCTTCGAGGTCTACCCCAACCGCGACTCGCTGCCGTTCATGGCCGAGTATGGCTTCGAACCAGGCTGGCCGGTGCGAGACTTCGTCCGCGGCACGCTTCGGCTGAACGGCTGGGCCGACGCCTGGTCCGGCATCTTCGCCGAGATCGAGACCCTCGACGGCGCGGCGGGCGAGGCCCGATTGAAAGAGCTATCGGACCAGCTCTGGGCCGAAAACGCCTACGACAAGGACGAACCCGACCGTGTGGTGCTTTGCGTCGCGCTCGAGGCCCGCGACCACGGTCGCACGGTCTATCACAAGACCTACGCGATGGACGCCTGGGGCGACGCCCGCGGCACCGCAATGGCCCGCCTGGTCTCGACACCGGTCGCGCTGGCCGTCGAGGCGGTGCTGACCCACGACATCCACCCCGGCGTCACCGCCGCCCCGTCGGATCCGAAACTCGTGATCCGCTGGATGGATGAGGTCGACACACAATCCCAGCACTTACAGGTCGTCGATCATTTGACATGAACTTCGTAGATCCTGGGCGCCCCGGGGCTTTGCTTGTTCGCGGCTGAAACGGTCCACTGGACCGTTTCCAAGACGCCGCTCACCCCACCGCAGCCGAAGGCGAGGATGGGGAGAAACCAGCGGCGCCGCAGGCGCCTCAATCAGATCAGACCAAGCCCCGGATCAGAGGAAATCCTCTTCCTGGTCCGTCACATCGACGCCAAGCTTTTCCAGCCCGTCTTCCAGGTAATCCGCCAACAGCGGCACCCCCAATAGATAACTCTCGGTCGGTGTCGTCGCTTCGGCCCGCGCGGTGTCCAGCGCCTCGTCCCATTCCTCGGCCTCGAAGGTCTCGCGCCCGATCCACATGATCGCCACCAACTCGGCCTTCTCGTCCTCGGGCAGCCGCCGGATGAAGGCGCGCAGTTCCGCCTCGGTCGCATCGCCGCGCCGCGATTCCAAGATTGTCTCGGCATCCGCGGTATCGCTCGCCCGGTCCCAGGTGCCGACCTTTGCGTCGATTTCGCGCGCCCGGATGATGACGTGAACGACCCGCCTCGGTGAGATCTGCATCATGTCCGCCCCTCCGGCCTAATCCGCTTCCACGCACTGTCGCGCGAAACCCGGGCCGACACAATGCGTTTCACGCCGCCTTGGAAAACAGTCTGTAGTACAGAAAATCGGGCAAAAACTGGCTGCCCCGAAACAACAGTGAAAACAGGCCCGGGAAGCTGCGCTTGAAGCCGCGCGCGCTCATCGCCTCGAACATCGCCCGGGCAGCGTCCTCGGGCGCCATGATGAACGGCATCGAGAAATCGTTCTTGTCGGTCAGCCGGGTCTTGATGAAGCCAGGATTGACCACCTGCACCTCAACGCCCGAGCCGCGCAGATCGGCGTAGAGAGCCTCGGCCAGATACATCACCGCCGCTTTCGACGACCCGTAGCCCGCCGCGCCGGGCAATCCCCGGAACCCGCTCAGCGAGCCGGTCAGCACAATATGCCCCGCGTCACGCTCGACCATCGCCGGCAGCACCGCGCCCACCGACCGGACCGCGCCAGTGTAGTTGATGTCGGCCATCATCTCGTTCTGGCCCGCGTCCCAGTCTTGCGACGCCATCGGCCAATAGACCCCCGCCAGATAGACCATCCCGTCGATCTTTCCGATCGCCGCCGCCGCCGCCTCGACCGACGCGCGGTCGCTCACGTCGACGACCTGGTACGACGCCGGCCCCGGCAATTCTTCGACCAGCGCCTGCAGCCGCTCTTCCGAGCGCGCCGAGGCAATGACCTCAGCCCCCGCCCGGCTCAGCTGAAAGGCCAGGGCGCGCCCTAATCCTTCGGACGCGCCCACCAGCCAATAGCGGCTGCCGGTCCAGGGTCTCACGCGGGTTCCACCCGGCGCATCGTGGCGACCAGTTCGGCGACCTTGATGCCGAACTTGCGGAACTGGCTGCGATTCATGATCGTGCCGTTCTCGACCAGGTACATCCAGTCGACGGCGTCCAGCACATGCCCGCCGGAACTCTCGGGCAGCTTGATCCGGTATTTCAGCTGCACACCCGGCCCTTGCGCCTGCCCGCCGCCCGCGCCGATCACATCCGGCGCCTCGGCCTTGATCGACCCGTCGTTGCCGAGCGTCAGCGTCCAGCAGCGCTGTTGCGTCGTTCCGCTGTCATAGCGGAAATCCTCGGTCATGGTGCCGACATTGCCGTCCCAGGTGACGTGCATGTCGGCCACGAACCGAGACGACACACGGCCCGTCGGACCGTAGATCACGCCCTCGCACAGGATCGGACCGTCCAGGTGCTCACGCAGGTTGAAGTCCGGCCCAAGCCCGGCATAGTCGCCGGGCTTCTGCGCCGGAAAGCTCATAGATCGGGTCCAGAGAAAGACCCCGCCAAGGGCGACCACCGCCCCGGCCATCAGACAGATGACAGTTTCCACGTTTCAGTTCTCTTCTATTGGCGTCGCGACGAGCAAGGCGATCGCGATCATTTTCAGGGCGCACGGAAGCAGTGCGTAGAGATACGACAGCATGGCGAGTGCTGCCGCGGGATTATCGGCCCCCGCCTGGAAGCCGGATGCCTCCAGAAGCGGCAACAAGGTCACCGCCGCGAAGGCCAAAGTAAATTTCGACACGAAGGACCAAAGCCCGAAAGCCTGGCTCGCATTCGGCGCAACCCGCGCCATTCTTCCAGCGAAGATAGCGGGCAGCAGGGTCATGTCCGCCCCAAGCGCCGCACCGGAGGCGAGGCAGATTGCCGCAAAAGCAAACGTATCGCCGGCCCCGAGCGTCGCCGCGAAGCCGAACGCGACGATCGACAGGACCATGCCCGCCAGCAGCGCCGCTTTCGGGCCATAGGCCTGCGCCGCACGGCCCCAGAATGGGGCGGACGCCGCGGCGGCCAGAAAGAACAGCAGCAAAAGTGGCCCTTCCCACCCCGGCGCAGCCAGGCGGCTCTCGACGAAGAACAGAAACAGGGTCGATGTCACTGCGACCGGCGTCGCGTTCACCAAGGCGATCAGCAGCAGCCGCAGCGCGATCCGGTCCGCCAGCACCTCGCGAATCCCCGAGGCCTGCCGCGACGCGCCGCCCGCGGCCCATTCCCGCCGCATCGCAAAGGCGGCGAGCAGCGCGAGACCAAAGAACCCGGCGGCAAACATCGCAAACGGCGAACCGTAGGACGCCGCCAAAATCGTCGGCGCCACCGCAGCGACACACACGCCCAAGAGCGCCCCGGTCTCACGCCAGGCGGCCAGACGGACATGGCCCTTCGGCCCCAGATCACCCGCCTTCTGCACGCCCTGGGCGTAGAAGTTGATTGTCAGAAAGCTAAAGGCCGTGAACAGCGCGGTCAGCGTCAGCCCGAACCAGAGAAGCGGCGCGAAGGGCGGCGCGACCGCAAACAACCCGACCATCGCCAGCGCCATCACCGCCACCGCAACCGCGATCCACAGGCCCCGCCGCGCCCGGCCTTTCTCGGCCAGCCAGCCCAGAACCGGGTCCTGCACGAAATCAAAAAGCCGCAGCACGAACAGCACGCCGCCCAGGGCGGCCAAGCTCACCCCGTATTGATCCACGTAGAACTTCGGCGCGTGGATATAGATCGGCAGGCCGGCACTCGCCAGCATCGCCGCGAACAGCGCATAGCCGCCCAGATTATGCCCGCGCGCGTTGCTCACCGCGATACATCCTCGGCGGGCGGCTCCGGCCGTACCCGATAGACCGCGCCCTTCCACCATAGCTTCAGCGCCTGCCAGTGGATCAACCCAAGCACCCGGCGCGACCCGAACGGCCTGCGCAGGCAGGCCCGCAGGATTGCGCCATTGGTCAACGGCCGCCGCTTGCCGGTCAGCGTGGCGATCAGCCCGCCGTTGCCCGTGCGATAGTCGATCCAGATCCCGATCCGGTCGTCGCGGATATCGAAGCGGAAGCTGTAGTCGCCCTCGACCGGCTGGAACGGCGAGACGTGGAAAATCTTCTTCGCCTGCAGGCTGTCTTGTCGGGTGATCGGCAGCAGGTTGACGTGATGGCACAGATAAGAGTGACGGTCGCCGAACGTATTGGTGACCTCAGCGATCACCGCTCGCAATACGTCGTTGGCGTCGTAGATCAGCCAAAAGCTGACCGGGTTGAACACGTGCCCCAGCACCCGCGGCTGCGCCAACAGCAGAATACGGCCATCCGACGGTAGGTCATTCGCGGCCAGTACGTCACGCACCCAGGCCACCCCGCGCCCGTCTTTCGGCGCACCGCCATGGTCGCTGTCGTGCAGGGACGTCAGATTGCCCCGGTTGCGCGAAAACAGCCACGGGGTTCGTCCCTTTGCCTCGGGCTCGAGACACACGTAGTCCACGCCGTAGCGGAAGGCATTCTCCACCGCCCCGCGACGACCGTGATAGGTCTCGCCCGCGATATGATCGACAATACTCACTCCGCCGCCATCGCCATCGGAACAGGCGCCTGGGCCGCGATCGCTTCGACCACATCGACCGCGCTCGCCAGCCCGTCTTCATGAAAGCCGTTCTTCATCCAGGCGCCGCAGAACCAGGTCCCGTTGGTGCCGTTGATCGCCCGGATCAACTCTTGCGCCTGCAGCGCCTCCAGCGTGTACACCGGATGCCGGAACGTCACCTCGTCGTAGATCAGGTCTTCGCGGATCGCGCGCGTGGTATTCAATGTCACGAACAACGGATCGTCCTTCGGGATCGGCTGCAGCGAGTTCATCCAGTAGGTTAGGTCGATCCGGTCCGACGTTTTGGCCTTGTCCTCGGTGTAGACCCAGGACGACCAGCAGGCGCACCGCTTCGGCATCAGGCCTTCGTCGGCATGCAGAACCGCGCTATTCGGCTGGTACTTAACTGCTGACAACGCCGCGTGCTCGACGCCCGTGGCGTCAACCAAAAGCCGCAGCGTGTCGTCGGAATGGGTGGCAAAGACGACCTCATCGAAAGGCTCCCAGTCGCCGCCCCGGGTCTTCACCTCGACACCGACAGCCGTCCGCCGCACCGCCTGGGTCGGCGCGCCGAGCCGGATGTCGACCCCGCGCGCCTCCATCCGCGCCTCCAGGCGCGAGACGTATTCGCGCGCTCCGCCGTCCACCGTGTACCACTGGTGCTGCCCGGTGACGCCCAACAGCGCGTGGTTGCGGAAGAACTCGATCATTGCGCGGGCCGGGAAATCCAGGATGTCCTCGGTTGGCGTCGACCAGATCGCACCCGACAGCGGCAACAGATAGTAGTCGCGGAACCAGTCGCCGGTGCCCAGCTCGGCCAGGAACTCGCGGATCGTCATCGATCCGTCGCGCGCCACCTCCAGCGCCCGCGCGTTGAACCGCAGGACGTCGCGCAGCATGCGCAGGTATTTCGGGTTCGCGACATTGCGCTTCTGCGCGAAGACCGCGCGCAGGTCCTTTAACCCGTATTCGATCCGCCCGCCGTCGAGCGACGCGCCGAAGCTCATGTCGCTTTTCGCCACGGGCACGTCGAGGTCTTCGAAGAGCTGCACCAGATGCGGGTAGTTGACCCGGTTAAACACGATGAACCCGGTGTCGACCGGCTGATCGCCGCGCTTGCCGGCCAGCACCGTGCGGGCATGCCCGCCCAGCCGCGGTTCGGCCTCGAACAGCACCACACGATTGGTTTCGCTCAGGAAATACGCGGCCCCCATGCCCGATATCCCGCCGCCGATGACGGCAATTCGGCGCATCCCCGCCCCGCTCAACTCAAATGGCATCCGCCGATCTCCCGCCTCTCGCGTTGTCCCCTCGTCTACGGCGCAAGACCAAGACCGGATTGAACAAATTAATTTGCCGGTCCGGTGATCCGGTCCCGGTGTGCCTGCGTATACAGTTCATGTTGTTGCACAATGCCGAGACTTTGAAGGAATCGGATGCAGCCGTCGCGGCGCCGTCGTATTCTGACGCTGCGAGGGTTAGATCGCATCGGGCCAGGATGTCTCGTATGAGCACGGCAGAGATGAGCGACGCGACATGGATCGACTGTATGCAGCGTGTGCATGCGGGCCGTGACAAGTCGGCCTTCGCAGAGCTGTTCAGGCATTTCGCGCCCCGCGTGAAGGCCTTTTTGATGAAGTCGGGGGCGGATGCCTCCATGGCAGAGGAATGTACGCAAGAGGTCATGGCGACCGTCTGGCGCAAGGCGCATATGTTCGACCCTTCGCGGGCCAGCGTGGCGACGTGGATCTTCACCATCGCCCGTAACCGCAAGATCGATGCGCTGCGCAAACAACGCCGGCCCGAGCCCGAGGATCTTCCCTGGGGCCCCGAGGCCGAGCCGGACCAGGCCGACGCAATGACCCTGCAGCAAGAGAGCGAACGGTTGGGCAAGGCCATCGCGGCATTGCCTGAGAAACAGAGGGAGCTGATCGAAAAGGCCTATTTCGGCGATCTTAGCCATAGCGAGATCGCCGAGGCGACGGGCCTGCCGCTGGGCACGATCAAATCTCGGATACGGCTGGCGCTGGACCGCCTGCGCCATGCGATGCAATGAGTGGATAGACAGATGAGTATCAAACACCACCTGAACGATGCCCTGTTGATGGCGTATTCCGCCGGCACCTTGCCCGAGGCGTTCAGCCTCGTCGTGGCGACGCATATCTCGATGTGTGACGACTGCCGCGCGCGACTGGCGAGCTTCGATGCCGTTGGCGGCGCCGTGTTAGAGGACGTGGGCAGCGTCGCAATGGATGACGACGCCTTCGCCGCCACCATGGCGCTGATCGAGGATGCCGGTGACGAGGCCATCATCGCGGATATCGATGCTGGCGCGCTGTTCCCGGCGCCGTTGCGCGACTATGTCGGCGGTGATTTGGACGCGGTGAAGTGGCGCCCTGCCGGCGGTGGCGTGCGCCAGGCGATCCTGAAAACGTCGCCCAATGCTACGGTGCGGCTGATCCGCATCCCCGCGGGGGCCAGTGTCCCCGACCATGGCCATCGCGGCACCGAATTGACGCTTGTCTTGCAGGGTGCCTTCCGCGACGAAGAGGACCGCTTCGGCCCCGGCGACATCGAGGTCGCCGACGAACACCTGCACCACACGCCGGTCGCGGAAGAAGGCGCCGATTGCATCTGCCTCGCCGCCACCGACGCGCCGTTGAAATTCAACGCGCTCCTGCCGCGGATCGCGCAGCCTTTCCTGCGCATCTGACGGCAGTCACTGTCCGGCCCAAACGAAAACGCGCCCGGCTGAAGCTGGGCGCTTTTTCGTCTTTGCGTAGGGCTCCGTAATCCAGTCAGCTTGCCACTTGCTGCGAGTCGCGTGCCACCGACTCGACCTTCAAATCTTCCCGCAGCCGTTTGTCCTTGCCCGGCCGCCAGATGTACTGGTCGAGGATATAGTGGTGCATCTGGAAGCCCGAGGTCACGAGCACGAAGAAGATGATCCAGTCCGTGCTGCCGAGGATGGTCGGGCTGCCCACGGCCGGCCCGGTGGCGCAGACCGGGATGCGATTGATCATGCATCCCAAGGTCCAGATCGGAATCGAGAACGCGATCGCACAGCCCATCCACAGCCATAGCCGGCGCGAGATCGTGTGCGCGGCACCGTATCTCTGCTTTGCCTCCGCGGGCTCCCCGCCATAGCGCTTTTCGTTGTAGAACCAAACGATCGCGAGATACTGCAGGTCGTGGTAGATCGTGATGATCACGGTGAAGGTCAGAAGCCCCGTCACCAGCATCTGGTCCGAATAGCAGATGTAGATGTGCAGCGGCAGCACCGCGCCCATGAACATCAGCTTCGGCAAGGGCAGTTTCTCCCCCCGCATCAGCCGTTGGATCTGCCGCCCGACAAAGATCGTCAGCAGCGCGGCCACCACGACGATTGTCATCGCGATGATCTGATGCTCCCAACGCAGGTCGATGAAGTAGCCGACGATCGACTGGCCGTCGACGCGCTCGGGGAACCACGGCACCGCGCCTTCCAGGTCGACCCGCCCGCGTGAACTTGGGTGACGGCCCACCAGCGCAATGAACGGCACGAGCAGACAGCCGTAAAGCACCCAGGCGTCGAGCTTGGAATCCAGGGTCCCGGTCTCGCCGCTCTTGCGGTGATAAAGCCGCATGATGCCGTAATGCTGGCGCGTGATATGCCAATAGGCCCAAAGGCTTACGAGGATCGCAAAGAAGGTCCACGGCAGCTGGAACAGCCCGGACCCCAAGCCGTATAGAGAATAGGCCACGATCAAACAGACTGGTCCGAGAAGGAATACCCCCAAGGTCCAGATCAAGAGCGGTCTTTGTTGCTGCCGGAACTCGCGGTCGAGATAGGTCCGGCTGTAGGTCGCAAAGAAATGCGGCGTGTCCAGCGTGATCACCCAAACGAACCACAGCATCAGCATCTGGTCGCCGGTCAGCACTGTCGACAGGCCGAACACGGCCCAGCCGGCCAGCACCGAGCCGATCAGGAACACCAGATCGCGACGCGCGTTGAACACCCAGTTGATCTTGAAGATGCTGTCGAGAAACCCGCCAGGCCGCTCCGGCTCGTTTGTCTGCAGTACGGTCATGCTGCCCCCAATCTCCGCGCGCAAGATGCAACCCCTGCCGCGCGATTGTCAATTAGCGGACCCGCGTCGAATTGCCAGACCGCCGCGGTCCGGCGCTTGAGGCCGCGGCCGGCGCCGGCTCGACAAATCTGCGCCCACGCGCTAGCACGTGATCAGGTCAACTCAACGGGTATTTTTTGGTGAAAACCCTTCGAAAGCTCGCCTGCCTTTTGCCGCTTCTGGCGCTTTTCGCGCTCGGCGCCTGTTCGTCGAACGTGGTCGCCACAAAGGGACCGCCGCCGGGCGGCCCCGCCGACATCGCCGCGCTGACCCAGGCGATCCGGGCGCTCGGCCCCGAGGTCGACCCCGAAGAGGCCGCCCGCGCCGCCCGCATCACCTACGAGCATACCCACGAGCTGGCCATCGCGTATGAAATCACCGACCCACCCTTGATCCACAACACCAAGGTGAACATGGGGATCAAACCTCGCGGGCTGTGCAAGGACTGGGCCGACGACATCGAGGCGCGCCTCGCCCTAGAAAACTTTCAAACCCTCGACCTGCACCGCGCCATCGCCAACGCCGACAACCTGCGCATCGAGCATTCGACCACCATCGTCAGCCGCAGAGGCGACGGCCCGTACGACGGCATCGTCGTCGATCCCTGGCGCAACGGCGGCGTGCTCTACTGGGGCAAGGTGTTGGAGGACGAGAAATACAAGTGGGTCCCCCGTCAGGAAGTCTTCGCCATGAAACGCGCCCGCAGCGAACGGCAGGGCCGGTTTGGGGCAATGAACTGAACTAACTCTTCCACCTTTCCCCTTTTCGATGCGCCATTTCTCTCGACGCTAATTCGCCCATTGCCATCTTCGGCGCCAACAGGAATTTTGGTCGACTACTTCCAGCGACGAGCCCCACATCCTTCAACGTGATCGGTTTACGCGCGGCATCAACGGCTGCCGGATCCTCCGAGTTCTGAGTGGCCCCATAAGGGCAGGGTAACTTCTTGGAGGGAAGATCCTCGGCAAATCCGGCTTCGATCTGAGATTCATGATAGGATGTCAGCATTCACGCTCAGCTTCTTGATGGGGAAATTCAATGAGCACGCATGATTTGGTGACGGCCGTTGCAACCAGTTTCGCTCTTGGTGGGGCAATTGCCGGGGTCGCCGGTTACTTCATTTCCGGCTTTCACAGAACAAGAGGGGCCAGGCGTGGCAAGGCGGTCGAGTTGACCCAATCGCTCATTGGAGCGGGCCAGGGCAAAAAAGCTCGACTGACAATCGACGAAACCGCTATGGCGCTGGTCACATTTATCAAGGCCATAGAAATCGCCGAAGACGATGATGTCTGGCAGCGCCATTGGTGGGATCGTAGGGAGTTGTCGAGCCGCTTGGCCAATCTTGCCGAGCTACGGGACGAAGTGCTGCGAAAAGCCAAACAGACGGAAACAAAAGAAGGGGCCGCCGAAGCGACCCCAGTAGATCGTCCTGGATTCCATCCAGGATGACCAAATTTTCAGGCTGGCTTACATCATGCCGCCCATGCCGCCCATGTCGGGCATGCCGCCGCCAGGGGCGCCGGCGCCTTTCGGCTCGGGCTTGTCGGCCACCATCGCTTCGGTGGTGATCAGCAGGCCAGCCACCGAGGCCGCGTCTTCCAGCGCGGTACGCACGACCTTCGCAGGGTCGATCACGCCGAAGGTGAACAGGTCGCCGTACTCTTCGGTCTGCGCATTGAAGCCGAACTTGGCGTCGTCCGACTCGCGGATCTTGCCCGCGACGACCGAACCGTCCACGCCGGCGTTCTCGGCGATCTGACGCAAGGGCGACTCCAGCGCACGACGCACGATTGCGATACCCGCATTCTGGTCGCTGTTCTCGCCGCTGAGGCCTTCGAGCGCTTTGGCGCCCTGCACCAGGGCCACGCCACCGCCGACGACGATGCCTTCCTGCACCGCGGCCCGGGTCGCGTTCAGCGCATCATCGACGCGATCCTTACGCTCTTTCACCTCGACCTCGGTCATGCCGCCGACACGGATCACCGCAACGCCACCGGCGAGCTTGGCGACCCGCTCTTGCAGCTTTTCGCGGTCGTAGTCCGAAGTCGTCTCTTCGACCTGCTGACGGATCTGGGTCACGCGCGCCTCGATCTCGGACTTTTCGCCGTGACCGTCGACGATCGTGGTCTCGTCCTTGGTGATCGAAATCCGCTTGGCCGAGCCCAGCATGTCGATGGTGACGTTTTCCAGCTTCATGCCCAGGTCTTCGCTGATGACCTGGCCACCGGTCAGGATCGCGATGTCCTGCAGCATGGCCTTGCGGCGGTCGCCGAAGCCCGGCGCCTTGACGGCGGCGATCTTCAACCCACCGCGCAGCTTGTTGACCACCAGCGTCGCCAGCGCCTCGCCTTCGACGTCCTCTGCCACGACCAGCAAGGGCTTGCCCGACTGAATCACGGTTTCCAGAAGCGGCACCATCGGCTGCAGCGAGCTGAGCTTTTTCTCGTGCAGCAGGACCAGGCAGTCCTCCAGCTCGGCAGTCATCTTGTCGGGGTTGGTGACGAAGTAGGGCGACAGGTAGCCGCGGTCGAACTGCATGCCTTCGACAACCTCGGTCTCGGTGTCGAGGCCCTTGTTCTCTTCAACGGTGATCACGCCGTCGTTGCCGACCTTCTGCATCGCGTCGGCGATCTGGTTGCCGATCTCGTGCTCGCCGTTGGCCGAGATGGTGCCGACCTGCGCAACCTCGGCGCTGTCTTTGACCTCGCGCGAGGCGCCCTTGATGTACTCAACGACCTTCGAGGTCGCCATGTCGACGCCGCGCTTCAGATCCATCGGGTTCATGCCGGCAGCGACCGACTTCATGCCTTCGCGCACGATGGCCTGGGCCAACACGGTGGCAGTGGTGGTGCCGTCGCCGGCCTCGTCATTGGTGCGGCTGGCGACTTCTTTCACCATCTGCGCGCCCATGTTCTCGAACTTGTCC
>JASJCA010000039.1 GCA_030066215.1 Rhodobacter sp.
CGGCGCCGAAACTGTGCAGATGGATCGCTGGCAAGGTTCAAGGTGGTGTGTTGCCCTCAAGAAGCGAAATCCAAGCCGCGGCTGAAGCCTCCGAGCGTCAAATCCACAAACCGCCCGCACCCAAATTGCCGGACAAGCGAGGCGGAAAGGGCCGATTGCGGACGGTTGCGACGCACGACGTCCGGCGCGCGCGACCCAAGCAATAGGCCTGGCGGGCCAAACGCACGTCCCGGATCCCAATCGCAGCGGGTGCGCGGCGCGTTCTGCAGCTCCAAATGCGCAACCTGGATGTCCTGGGGCGCCTGCAGGGTGGATCTTTGCGCTCGGGACGTGAAGAGATCGCAGCGCAGGCGCGCTTCGGTCGTAATCGGCATGATTAGATCGCCGACGTTTTCTGCAGCCCCCAAACGACGGGCATAATCGCCAGGCAAGATCGGCCTGGCCGCCCGTTGCGGTGCATCTTCAGACCAACCGGATCGAGATCGCCGCAAACCGACGCGACCTGTTTGATGTGAGAAAAGCCACATCACGAGGCCTCGGAATCACCTATCACAGTCCATGAAGCCAAGCAGAAATCTGCCTTTCTGCGGCAACGTTACGGGGGCGAACGATGATTGCATTCACATCCACATGCGGCTTTCCGCGCACTGCTCTGGGGATCCTCCTGTGGGGCTCGGCGGAACGCTCCGGGTGCCGGGACTGCGGCGCCGCGGGCGCCGCGTCACCATTAATCTGAGGGACGATCATGGGGGGTTGCATGCAAAAATCTGGGCGCATTCTGGCGGCACTGCCAATCATTTTGCTTTTCGCGGGCTGTTCAAAACAAATCGATATCAGTGCAACCGACGAAACGGCGATAGCCGCAGTTGCACGTGCGACGCCAGGCGGTCGCTTCAGCTTAACCGCTACGGCCAATTACCAGCAGCTGGTCGAGTACGGAAACGCGCTGACTGCGGAATATCTGAAGAAAGCTGAAAACACTTCGGCACAACAGGACATCGCATTCTTTTCCCTGTTGGGATTGTCCCTTATGGCGACAAACCGGGCCATTGAAGGCGCGCAAGCCATCGAGCAGGCGAAGTACGCCGCGGGCACAATTGCAGCAAATGAGGTCGTGAACTACATCGACCCGCAGTCAGCGACACAAGCGCTCCTGCGTGCCGCGGTCCAATTGAACTGCGTCGTTACGCATGCCGTTACTTTCCAAGACGACCTCGGACAAAGCTCCCTGGCGGAGCAGGCAAATCTTGCGATGATTGCGACGTATGAACTGATAAAAATAAACCTTCGAAAAGCGATGATGCGACAGCTGCCCGACTTTTCCACGATTGCCGACAATATGCGGAACGCAATCGAACAGAAACAACAGGCATCGGGAGTTCTAGGCGAGCAAGCCTTGGGGATCGTCGCCCCAACGGAACGACTGGCTGAATTCAAAGTTGAATTGGCGAAGTGCCCAACAAAACAGTAGGGCCGATCCAAAGAAAAGGAGAATATGACCATGTGGCGCAAAGAGCTTGGGGCATCCTTGAATTTGAATGTCGACATTCTTCCAATGGACGCACCAAATCGCCCACAGCCAAGAAACGGCCGCGATCGCACGTACCTGGACGCTTTGAACTACATTACGGTACACGAGACAGACAATACAAGACGCGGAGCTGATGCAGACGCCCATAGGCGGTTTCTGAACAACGGCGGTGGCACCCGAAGAGTTTCTTGGCACTACACGGTCGATGAAAACAAGATATGGAAACATCTTCGGCTGAACGAACGTGGCATCCACGCAAACGCCGGCAATCGGCAATCAGTTGGAATCGAAACTTGCGTGGATGCGGGAAGCGATCTTAATGCGACGCGGGATCGTGCCGCGCGTCTTGTCGCAGTTCTGCTGTATGACACCGGGTTGCCCATAGACAGGGTCGTACAGCACAATTTCTGGAGCGGAAAAAACTGTCCCAGGCGGCTTCGAGCTGGCGTCCTCGGCGTAAATTGGATGGACTTCATCAATTTGGTGGCGGGCTATCTGGATCTCGCAAGGAAGTCTGTTCCAAAATACCTTTCCGAAGAGGTGAAAGAAGCAGAGCCAGACCAGGTCATTAACGACTTGCAATTGGACTCAATCGTCAGAGAAGAAGGGTTCGAAGACGATCCCCACATTGGGATACCTGAGGAGCTCCTAAGCGTCGATCCGGAGGCTGATCTTCGAGTGTGAAGAACTGTTGGATCATTTTCTCTGCCGTTCGGACTTGCCTCGTTTGAAAATGAGAGGAGGTCATTGCAGAGCAGGTAGCAGCTTTCTTCAATGAAGCCGACCGCTGGAACCCTTCATGGACTTCAGAGACCTATTTGAGAGGCAAAAATGAAAAAGTATTGGGCGAAAGCAACAATCCTCACATTGTTGATTCAGATGGCATCTGCGGTTGCGGTCTGCGCTCAAACCTATGAGGATTTTGAGCTCTTCCCCAAAGAAGGAGAGATTACTAATCCGTTGTCCAACGAGGAATTCGAACTCGAACTCCAAAAATTCAGAGATGAATTGGGCTACAATCAAGACTTTGCAATAACCTCTCGAAATAAGCTTTGGTGTGAGAACGGCAAGTCAGCCAGAGGTGCGCGGGTCTCGGCGGACGGGCAGTGTATCATATCAGTTTGCTGGAAACAAAAGGGCTTTGACAAAGAGAAGTCGTTTGTCATATCCGCGGTTAACACCACATGGGGTAGCCATAGGTGGATCGGGTTCGCTTGGTTCGACAGTTGTACTCCAAATTTCAAAGGAATCGTCATCAAAATTTCTGACTCTGGTCCACACACACTCGGGCTCGGAAACCAGCTTAGCATGAAAAATTTACTGAAAAAGTATGGATACTCCATGCTCCTAAATTTTGAATTCAGAAAATGGAAACCGACAATACCATACAAGCGCGACGTAAACATCCGGGTAATTGCGGTTCACGAGTTTGGTCACGCGCTCGGCTATTATCATGAACACAACAGGCTCATCGAGATTGGGAAGCTAGCCGGTCAAGGCGGGCAAACAAAATGGGTAGAGTGCTCGTCCGGCGGTATCAGAGGTGTCAGGCAGCAACTCAAAGCGAAGGTTCAGGGCAGCTCCATCAGCCAGTTGGATGCATTAGCAATTTTCACGCAGTACGATCCAGATTCCATAATGAACTACTGCAACCGAATTTACAACCGTGAGCCGAATCTTAGCAAATTCGACAGAGAATTACTGAATTTGGCTTATCCTAGGCAAGGTTGAGGGTACCGTGTCAGAAGACCTGCACCGCTTGTGGGCAATCGTCGCTTTCAGCGCGGTTTGGCCGCTTTATGCACATTCAGAGACGCCCAGAGAGTTTCTTGAGCCGCGCAGCGTAGTCATCCACGCCGAATGTGCAGGAAATGAATCGGATTCTTCCAAAACTGGCTTTGGGGTAATTCTGAATGAGAACGGAATTGTCGCTTCTGCGAGACATATTTTCGAAATAGAAGGTTGTACGACCAGCATTAGATTCTCCATCAGGCAGGTGTCGAGAGCGTCAAAATCTCGATACGAAGTGCCGTATGTTGATGGTTCTTTGGACTTCGGAAATGCCAATGTTGTCAATGCCATACGTGCCTATTTTGATGGGACGTCGGCGGGGAGATCCTTTGATTACATAATTTTTTACCTTGATCAAAACTTCCCAGAAACCCCAAGAGCGAATTTAGTGACGGAGGCAAATCGGGCAATAGTCTTTAATCACATTGAACAGAATGGAGCAGAACTTATTTTCCCTCATCTTGGGCGAATAAACTCAGATATCGAGGATTTGGACACATCTAGCCTTACGTGGGAAGCAAAAACCAGCAAAATTGAGCACAATCGGGAACTCAGCTTGTATTTTTCCGGTCTAAATGAACCTGGAAACAGCGGCGGCGGTGTATTTGTGCGAAGCACAGGCGACTTCGTTGGACTCAATGTCGGCCGTGACAAAAAACGGTTATCGGATCTGAATGCTGTCTTCAAAAACAGGCTCCTTCCAATTTCGGTGATGATTTCAGATATCGAGCGCGCGTTCGATGCCGCCGGTCTCACATTTGAGGGGAAAATCATAAGTCTTCCCGTAACCGTAACAATTCGGGATTTTCAGGGCGTAGAGTTCAGTAATCCAGACAGCCTCGCCGGGAAAGTCTCAGCACTTTTTTTTGATGATCCAGAGTCAAATCCGCGCGCCCATACCTTGGTCCTTCTTGATACAAAGAGGGACGATCTGATAACAGAAAGAACCGCAAGGCTCTATTCTGCATATCTTGACGAATTTGCAAAAGCAAAGATTCAAGTTCCGGGCCCAATCAACGATAAGATTGACGGCGAGATTATCCATAGATCACAAGAAATATCTTCTTCTGCAATCTTGGAAAGGGAAATTGATCTAATATCAATCGAACACCCCAATTCGTTTTTGAATTCGTTCCGCCGCGAAATTAAACGTCTGACACGAGACCGTGACCGCTTGGTTTCCGCAAATCCCTGCGACAAGAGTGGTCACGAACATGTTCTTTCCATTCTGAATTGTCATTCCGGGCTTTCCAAGAACCAATTGAATGTAATTGAAGAGTTGGTTTCGGAGTTCGACTTTCTCTCTGAGAAGATCGGTGCACTTTACTCGGAGTTGAACGAACACTCATTCTATGAATCTGGCAGCGACGAACCCTTCAAGATTGCTAGGGAAGCGCACGGAGATATAGCCCGACTTCTATTCAAGTTAGGAGATTTTCCGTCGGCAAAGCGACATGCCGATGCCTACATTGCTGCGATCGACCAAGCCGAGCCTGGGGATTTACGCAGACTTTGCTCTTACAACAACGTTAAGCGGGCTTACCGGGAAGTTTGGCTAGTGCTGCTCGATTTGTCCTCATCAGCCGATGCCGGGTACGATGAGGATCATTGGTCGAGCATAATACGAGAGGAGAATATTAAATCATTCTTGGAAGACAAAAATTGCTTTCTGAATTATCCCACAACGCAGTCTTCCCAAGAAAGAGCGTTGAGAAAGAAGTTTTACCAAGCATTGGACAATGAGTTTGCGAGAATTGCAACAGGAAATAACATTTCATATTGCGGTGTGATATACTATTTCAGCGACCCCTCTAATCAGGGAATTTGGAACAGCGTTATGTCGACGCTTGCCAGCTTGAAATTGGCGGAAAAAATCAGAATTGATGCCCGCGAGCCGGATGAGAATTCATCGGCGAACCAAATTGAGCGTGACTACAGAAAACTCAAGAATTTAGCAGGTCGCAGAAGTGATATTCCGGACAATGGTTGCCGAAAATAGAATTAAACAGGAAGTTATTTTGCTGCACTTCGCCCTCGCCTTGACGGGTTCGAGAGTGGCGGATTGGTTCAAAGGTTTGGCAGGTCAATTCGCGGCCGAGACGCCAAGAAGCTTTCCGGAATCTGCGATTGACCTTCCCCCGCGCTTGGGGCCGGCTCGATCTGGAATCCTCCAGTTGTGTTTCAGTGTTGAGCGGCAGCGTGGAGACCGCAAGAGTCTCAAGCGCTGGCGCGGTGGATTTCATCAAGAACTCCGTTGGTGAGAGGTAGCCGAGCGCCGAGTGCGGGCGCTTGGTGTTGTAGTGATTGCGCCATCGGCCGATTTCTTCGCGGGCATGGCGTAGGGAGCGGAACCAGTGCAGGTTCAGGCATTCATCCCGGAACTTTCCATTGAAACTCTCGACGAAGGCGTTCTGCACGGGCTTGCCTGGCTCTATGAACCGCAGGCGTACGCTGGTCCGTTCGGACCAGTCGAACATCGCCTTGCTTGTGCCTTCCGGGCCGTTGTCGAGGACGATCTCGTCTGGCAACCCGATCCGCTGTCCCAGATCATCAAGGAACCGCACGACACGCGCCCCAGGGATCGACACGTCCACGATCTGGCCCGGACAGAACCGGCTATGATCGTCCACGATGTTGAGCACCCGGAACCTCCGATAATCAGCCAACTGGTCGCTGATGAAATCCATCGACCACCGCTGCATGGGGCGCTCTGGCACCTGCGGGGCAACACGGTCCCGCCTGGGCAGCTTTCGCCGCTTCTTGGTGCGCACCTGAAGCCCGTGTTCGGTGTAGAGCCGATAGGTGCGCTTGTGGTTCACGACCAGACCCTCTCGTCGCAGCATTGCGTGCAGGCGCAGATAGCCGTAGCGCCGGTTCTCTGACGTCAGCTCCTTCATGCGTTTGATCGCGGCCTCGTCTTCCTTCGGCAGAGGCCTGTATTGCTGCACAGACCGCGCCAGGCTGACGATCCGGCAAGCCCGCCGCTCGCTGAACCCGCGCTCTGTCATCAGAAAGCCCACAGCTCGTCGCTTCGCCATGGGCTTACCAATGTTTTTGCAGCAGATCCTTCATCGCGGACATATCCAGCATCTGGTCCGCGACGATCCGCTTCAGCTTAGCATTCTCGGCTTCCAAGGCTCTCAGGCGCTTCGCATCGCCAGCTTCCATCCCGCCGTACTTCTTGCGCCAGCTACAGAACGTCGCTGAGCTCACGCCGTGACGCCGACAGATATCATCCGTCTTCGCGCCGGCCTCGCTCTCCTTCAGCACGCCAATAATCTCTTCTTCTGTGAAACGCTTCCGCTTCATGGATCTTCCTCCTTCGTTCATTCAAAGGTGGAAAATTCCAGTTCGCAATGGCCCGGATATCGGGGAGAAGGTCACCGGCCTTGTCATCGGCGGGATCGGGTCGGGCAAGACCACTTGCGCGATTGTGCCTGCGGTCCAGGCCATGATCGCAGATCGAGATCGTGGCCTGATCCTCAATGGCGCCAAGAACGGCGAGATCGCCAGTCAGATCGGCGACATGGCCAGGAAACTGGGTCGAAAGTTCGGTGCTATCGATCCGTTCGATGAGCTTGGAAAAGACTTTCCCTACAAGATCAGGGTCAATGAACTCTCAGGTCTGGTGACGGCCTGTGAGCAGAGTGATCCGGGCCTGCCGTTCCTGATCAAGAGCGTTACGCAAACGCTGATCCCCGAACCCGACAATGACCAACGCAACTTCTATTGGCGTGAAGAGCCGCGCATAAGGCTGAAGTTCGGCCTGCTCACGCTACTGAAGCGGAGTTCGGCCCTCTGCACGCTGGGCGGTTTGGCGGGCTTCTTCTCCGACACCCACGTGTTCAACCGGATGACCGATATCGCAGCCGAGGAAGCTGAGGAACGTCCCCTGCGCGCGGTGGCGTCACAAATCCGCGAAATGCGCGAACGCAATCCCGAGCACCATTTCCAGCACATGGGAGCCGCGATCTCATCGCTGGACCTCTTCGACGAGGGGCCGCTGCATGAGGCCGGGTTCAGCGCGGACGTCTCCCATGAGAAATTGATGGCGGACAATTGGATCGTGTGTTCCGTCACGCCCGCGCGCTTCATCGAACAGATCGGCACCTATTCCGCTGTGCATTTCAACACGCTCTTGGGCCTGCAGCTGACCGGCAAATATGGCAGCTCGGATTTTATTGTCGGCGAAGCGCCTTCGGGGCCATTCCACCCGTTCTTCCGCGACCTGAATACGATACGCGGCACTGGCGGGCGCATCCTTTTGGCCGGGGTCTCCAGAGCCGCCTTTATCAAGCGCTAGGGCGAAAAAGTGTTTGCCATGGCAGAGGAGAATTGCCGGACAAAGCAGTACCTGCAGGTAGCAACCCCGGAAGAGGCCGAGCGCATCGTCAAAGCTGCCGGAGAGGAAAAGACCGTCTCCAACACGGTCGGCCTGAACTCGGACAGGACGGAGTTTTCCAACACGATCAATACCGGCAAGCAATCGCGCCTGACAATCGATGGCCTGATGAATATGAGGCGTTCCGATCAGGTGATCCAGGTGGCCGGTGTCGGCACATTCGTCCGCCCCAAGGTCTGTCAGAACCAGATCGCGTCGACATGTTTCAAGCTGTCGGAAAATCACGTGGAGCGCGGTCGGCTGGAGCCGGACCCGAAAGTGACTTTGCCCACCGGCCAGGAGGGCGAAGAATGAGGCTTGTCCGCTTCTTCCTGTGGGTGGCGCTATTGGCCGTTGTCCTGCTGCTTTGGAACGGCGCGGGATCGCTTTACGTCATCAGGAACTACGAATTCCTCGACAACGGCGATCCCTACAACCCGTTCGCCGCGCGGCACTACACCAGTTGCACCTTCAACAACTTCCTTGACACCATCACCGTTCCGGCCAGTGCCGGGCGCTGTGGTTGGGTACGGGTCTTCTGGGCCGGAGATGCATCATGACCGGATCAGTGCACCGAGCGGATGTATTGCGCCTCCACCGGCTCCGGGATGCGCGGGCTGAGACCAAGCCTGCGCGTCAGCTCAACCCGGGCTTTGGCTTTCAGGCAATCGAGGATCAGGTCTTGCTCAACCTTGCAGTCGGCGATCAGCCCGTCGCAATGCTCGCGGTCGCCACTTGTGAAGACTCTATAGGGTGCAATGGCCTCCCAAAATCCGGAGTAATCCATCAATTCCAGCCAGTCCGCAACGTCATCAATATCTTCGAAAACAACCATCGCAACATAATACCACACCATTGTTTTAAAACGCAATTTTTTGAGGCACGGAGGGCCAGGACATGAGATTTGCCACCGAACGCGCGATGCAGGAAATGTATTGTGGCGCGATCAAGGAAAAGACCATCCGGATGCTGCAGCACGACGTGGACTGGCGGCAGTTCCGGGCGAATTCCGAAAAAGCCATAACGCGTGCCGCCGAAGAAAACGAAAGCTACAAGAACGACTATGTGCTGCGCGTTGGCAAGGCGCGAGAAGAGCTATTGCGCAAGGCAGGGTCGCTCACCCACGACCATCCGACACCGGTCGGCACCGACAGGTTCGACGGCGACAGGATCAACCGGCTGGCACAGACAAAGGTCCGCGACGACCATGAACGCACGCTGCTTGCGATCCTGAACGACGAAATCACCGGCTACGAGGACATCGAGGAGAGCATCCACGCCCGTGAAAACCTGCGAGGCCGTCCGACCAAAGAGTTCGGGAGAACGACGGATCGCCGAAGCGGCCATGATCGGCGCGCGCCCGAACGTCCCCGCTAAACCAATACCAAAACGAAATCGAAAGAGGAGAAACCAATGACCACGGAATATGCAGACCCAAAACGCATGGACGCCCGCGGCGCGCCACACGCTCAGAGGATAACCGACAGCCAGTTTGATGAAAGCTGGGACATGGCGGGCATTTTGCGCAGGGGTATCCTGAAATCAGGCAGGTTCGCCGACAAGCTCGACCACCAATCGATCGCCTATGCGCTTGGCCGGAAGATATCCAAGGACCAGGCCGAGATGGTCCTGCGCGATCAGTATGAGGCGCGCTACGGCGAAACCATGAAGCAGACCTTGGACGGGTTGCACGACCGGGAAACCATCCTGCGTGAAGCGGGAGGCGAACACGCCCTCTACTACGCGGGCACTGTTGAAACCTTGATCCGCGACGGCGATACGATGCCGTTTTACAAGGCCTTTGACACCGCTGCCGTCGACATGGCGCGCCAGCACGGGATCACCGAGACCGGTGCCAAATCGATGATGAAGGATGCGTTTCAGAAAGCCCGGAACCGCGACCTCTATGACGCCGGCAAGGAACTCGAAGAGCGGCATCACAAGCCCGTGCGAGAAGCCGAGGTCGCGGCGCGCCGGGCCCAAAGACCCAGAGCGCGCCAAGCGGAACGGCAGATGGGTCCTGCTAGGTAATACGCTGGTATGATTAAAAAATAATTCTTGCGTGCAAACCGTAGCTTGGTGTAAAGACCACACTTTTTGCGCGCAAGATTGACGATATGAGGCATCAGATGAATGAGCAAAGACCGATTGACAAACCTGCTCAAGTAGCGCTGGCCCTCCGTTTCGATTGGGAGGACTGGCTGCCCTTTTTGGCGGGTAGCGATCTCTCAGATGATCAGAAACGGGAATTCATCGAGTCGCTCTGGGCAATTGTCATGGGCTTTGTCGATCTCGGATTCCACCTCAATCCGACGGCAGAAATCTGTGGAGAAGTGATCGATCTGAAAGCTGTGCTGGAAGCCGCCGTGCTAAACTCAGACCCAAGTGCAATGCCCAGAAGGGAGGCGGTAGAATGACGGAAAACAGACAGGAAGCCGTCATCTATTGCAGGATATCTTCGGCGGCGCAGGCGGCCAAAGGCGACGGGCTTGCCAGCCAGGAAACCCGCTGCCGCGAATATGCAAGGTATCAGGGCCACGATGTGATCAAGGTGTTCCATGATCAGATGTCCGGTGGCGCAACCGACCGACCGGCCATGACCGCTATGTTGACTTATTTGCGCAAACGAAAAGCGCAAACCGTGGTGATCATCGACGACATCAACCGCTTCGCCAGGGATGTGGTCGCCCATTGGCAACTCAGAGCACTGTTATCCGAAGCAGGCGGAAAACTGGAAAGCCCCAATATCGAGTTCGGTGACGGGTCCGACGCCAAGCTAAAAGAAAACCTGATGGCCTCGGTCTCTCAGCACCAGCGAGAGAAGAACCGAGAGCAAACCAAGCATAGAATGCGGGCGCGGTTGATGAACGGCTATTGGGTGTTCCACGCGCCGCTCGGCATGAAATACGAAAAGGTCTCAGGTCACGGCAATCTGCTCGTCCGTGATGAACCCGTCGCGTCCTACATCCAAGAAGCGTTGGAAGGCTTCGCTTCGGGCCGCTTTGAGACCCAGGGTGAAGTAAAACGCTTTCTAGAAAGCTGCCCCGAGTTTCCTAAAGATTTCCCGGACGGCACGATCCGTTTCGAAAAGGTCATCCGGCTCATGCGTCGTATCCACTATGCAGGTTATGTCGAAAGGCCCGAATGGGATGTGTCGCTACGGAAGGGGCACCATGACGGGCTGGTCACGCTGGAAACCTGGCAGGCCGTGCAGGACCGCTTGGACGGGGGCAAACGCGCCCCTGCCCGCAAGGACATCAATGCCGATTTCCCGCTGCGCGGCTTTGTCTTGTGCGGCGATTGTGGCAATCCACTCACCGCCAACTGGTCGAAGAGCAAGACCGGCAAGAAGCACCCATATTATCTCTGCTTCACAAAGGGTTGCGAAAGCCACCGCAAATCGATCCGGCGCGATGAACTAGGAGGGGCGTTCTCGGGCTTTCTGAAAGAGCTCCAGCCGTCCGAGAGCTTGGTCGCCCTGACCACGGCGATGTTCAGAAACGCCTGGGATCAACGGTTGGCACAGGCGCAGGCCGGTGTGACGTCATTGAAACGTGACATCGCCAAGATCGAAAAGCAGATCGATGGTTTGCCTGACCGGATCGTTGAGGCAAGCGTGCCATCCGTCGTCCCGGCCTATGAGAAACGCCTTGCCAAGTTGGAAACCGAAAAGCTTGTAGCAGAGGAAAAACTGGCAAAAGGTGTCCAGCCCGAGCATAGCTTCGACGAATTGTTCGAACTCGCCCGCCAATTCCTCGCAAGCCCTTGGAAACTCTGGGAATCAGGCCACCTGACCCTGCGCAGAATAGTGCTGAAACTGGCCTTTTCCGACCGCATTTCCTATAACCGAAAAGCAGGACTTCGAACCCCAAAAACTACCTTGCCGTTCAAGGTGTTAGGGGGGTTCTCAGGCCAAAAATGTTTGATGGCGGAGAGACAGGGATTCGAACCCTGGAGACGGTTTCCCGCCTACACGCGTTCCAGGCGTGCGCCTTCGACCACTCGGCCACCTCTCCGTGCTTGCGGTTCTAGCCGCTTCGGACGCATAGGGGCAAGAGGCGTTGCCGCGGCCGCACACCGCTGCCGGTCGCCGTCATGCGCCCAACTTTGCGGGGCCCCGCCTTGCATGCGACCCGACCGCCCACTGACGGCGTAAAGCTATTCGCTCGCGCACACGACCTCGGCCACGCGGGCCACGGCAACCAGCGCGCGCGCTGACGGCGCATTTGCCGCCTCCTCCGCGCCGGTGGCCCGATTGAAAGCTGTCATCGCCGCGCGCGAGGCCGGCCCCCAAAGACCGTCCACCGCAGCGCCATAGCACCCGACCCGCGCCAACTCGGCCTGCAGCTCCGCCGCCAATTCATCGGCACCGTCGGCCATCCGCGGCCGCACCGGCACGGCCTCCGCTGGTGCATCCGAGTCGGCAGTCGGGCAGTCCGCGCCCAGGCAATCCACCGCATCGAGCGCCGCCGGAACACCCAGCAACGGATCGAAATCGGGCAGCGGGTCGTCCGGCAGGCGGCTCAGCAGCGGCCCGGCCGTCGTCGCCGGTGGGCCGTCTGCGGCGACCCAGGTGCGCCGAGCCGAGACCGACAGCGTCCAACGGGCGGGAAAGAACGTGACGGCGCCGCCCTCGGCGCGCTTGGTGTCCTGGCCGACGATCACCGACACCACCGAGCCTTCCGGCACGGGATCGCCGCTTGCGATCCGGCGGTAGGCGTTGCCGTCGGGGCTGAACAGCAATGTCAACGCAGGGCCCAGCGGCGACGATCCAGCGTCCTCTGGCCAGTCTTGGGGGCGATAGGCGCCGTCGATGTCCAACGCGGCGTAAATCCGGACGCTGTGGTCGGCCTGAAACCGGACCTCGCGCCAGCGTTGTTGCTCCAAAGCGGCCAGAAGGTCGATCTCGCCGGCAGCAATTTCAAACCCGTGGCGGAATTCCCCGTCCACGACATCCGCTTGCCAGCTGCCGACCTCGGTGCACAGGCCCCCGGTGCAGTCCTGCGCCTGTGCCCGGCCCGTCGCCGCCAGCACAAGCACCACCAGCGTGACTGCCGCCTGCCGCCTGATATCCATGTGCCGCCCCGTTGCCTGACGCAGATATATGCCGCCGCCCCGCCGGTCGCCAGCGCGCGCTGCGTTCGCTATTCGACGGTGATGATCACCCGCCGGTTCTGGCGGCCCTTCTTCTCGATCTTGCCGATCACCGCGCGTCCGATCTCGCCGGTACGCGCCACATGGGTGCCACCGCAGGGCTGCAGGTCGATCTGCTCGTCCGCGGTCCCGATCCGGATCAATCGCACTTGGCCTGCCCCCATCGGCGGCTTCACCGACATCGTCTTGACCAGCTCCGGCTTGGCCGCGAGCTCGTCGTCGCTGATCCACTCATCGCTCACCGCGTAATCCGCCGCCACCAGCGCATCGAGCTTTGCCTGCAACGCCGCCTTGTCCGACGGCGCCTCGGGCATGTCGAAATCAAGCCGGCCCTTGCCCGCACCGATCGAGCCGCCGGTGACCGGCAGCGGGATCACCACTGACAACAGATGCAGCGCCGTGTGCACCTTCATGTGGAGGGTGCGGCGGTCCCAGTCGACCTTCTGGTGCAGCTGGGTGCCAACCGGCGGCAGCGTTGCGCCATCCTCGGTCACCAGCACCACGTCGTCGCCGTCGCCCTTGATCGTGCCAATGACGCCCACCTCGGTCCCGTCCCAAGCAATCACACCGGTGTCGCCCGGCTGTCCGCCGCCCTGGGCATAGAATACCGTCTGATCGACCACGATGCCGCCATCGTCGGTGATCGCGGTCACCGTTCCGGTGCATTCGGCCTGGTGCGGCGCGTCGAGAAACAGCTTGTCGGTCATGTGGCCAGGTCTCCTTCGGGCGGTGCGTCGTCTTCGGTCATTACGCCCTCGCCGCTGTCGGGTGCGGGTTCGTGCACCTCTTCGGGGACTTCCGGACCTTCTTCCGCCCTGACCTTTGCAGGCGGCGCGCCCGGCAAGACCTCGGGGTTGCGCAGCCAGACGTCCTGCTGCGCGAACGGAATCTCGATGCCTTCCTCGGCGAAGCGTTCGGCGATCCGGTGGCGGATCTCGGTGCGCACCGACAGACCGAAATTGATGTCGCGCAGCACCGCGCGGATCTGGAAATCGAGGCTCGAAGCGCCGAAGTCGAGGAAATCGACCCCCGGTTCGGGCTCCAGCGCCACCAGCGGGTGGTCCATGGCGATCTCTTTCAGGATGCGCTCGACCTTACGCGTGTCGGTGCCATAGGCGACGCCGACCGGCACAATGATCCGGCCGATGACGTTGCCACGGGTCCAGTTCTTCACCGCGCCAGAGATGAAATCGGCATTCGGCACGATCACGTCGTTCTTGTCGAAGGTCTCGATTCGGGTCGAGCGCACCGAGATGTCCTTGACGATGCCCATGGTGCCGCCGACCTCGATCCAGTCGCCCTCGGCCACCGGGCGCTCGATCAGCAGGATGATGCCCGAGACGAAGTTCGACACGATGTTCTGCAGGCCAAAGCCGATGCCGACCGACAACGCGCCCGCGACAATGGCGATGCCAGACAGATCAATCCCCGCCGTGGTGATGGCGATCAGTGCGGCCAGGAAGATACCGACATAGCCGACGCCCGAAACGATTGCCGTCTGGCCGCCGATATCGATGTTGGTCTTCGGCAGCACCGTCGATTGCAGGGCGCCTTGGATTAGCCGCGTGGCGATATAGAGGGCGGCAAAGACGACCGCGAACGTCAGGAAGTTCTCTGGCGAAATTCGCGTGTCGCCGATGGCAAACCCTTCGCGGAACTGCGCCCAAAGCTCGGTCAGATCGGCGATCCGGGCCCCCCAGATCAGCGCGAAAAGCGGCAGCGCGGCCAGAACCAGGACAAAACTGAACAGGATCGGCCACAGCGATTGGCGCGCCTCGTCATGAGTTTTGCGCGCGGCGACGGCGTAAACCTCGACGATCAGGTCGTTGAGGATCAACAAGAGCCCGAAAAGCGCCAGCGACACCGCCGTCGGGATCGTCAGAAAGATCCCGGCGTTGAGATAGCCGATGGCCGCCATGACCGGGCCGAGCAGGCCCAAGATAAAGGCCGCGCGTCCGGCCAAGCGCTGGCCGCGGGCGCCGAAACTTGGCTCTTCGCCGGTATCTTCCAACCAGGAGGCGCGCGTCAAAATTTGCCCGACCCGCAGGATGATCAGGCCGCCGAGCGCGACCAATGGGAAGGCCAGCACGGCGTCGACCGCCGCCGGGTAATCCTCGTAATCGGCGAGGTTTCCGAGGATGATGGCGAGACCGACGATGAGACCCAGGCTGGTGGCGTACCAGCGCATCGAACGCGCCTGCTCCAGGCTGGCGGGCAGCCGCCGCGGCGCGTCGTCGCGCACAGGGTATAGCCGCAAGCCCAACCAGCGCGCCCCGAAAAAGCAGATGCCGAAGGCGGGCAGCGCGTCGGCCACAGCCTGGCCGCGCAGACCGATCAGGCCGGTGGTCTCCACCGCTTCGACCAGCAGCACCAGGCCCGCGACCGGAACGACGATCTGCCCCAGCGATGTGACAAACCCGGCAAGCCAACGCGCCCTGCCCTTCGACCGGCTCAAGACCACGCCGGTCAGCCGCTCCATGACAGCGCGGCCGCGGGCCAACAGGATCGCAGCGATCACCAAATACAGCAGCGTCAGCGGCAAGTCCTGGCGGAACTGGTCGCGCTTGGCGTCCGAGGTCCATGCCTCGGCCACCTCGGTTTGGATGCCGCGCAAACTGGTGAGAAGCTCGGCCACGGCGTCCGGCCAATGCACCGGGTTCAGCGGTGTGGGCCCAAGGCGCAGCAACGCATCGGCTTGGCGGTCGCGGATGATTTTGTCGATCTCTCGAATCAGCCCCTCGGCCCGGCTGAACGCCTCTTCCGCCGCTGTCACCGGGGCCAGCGCCTCGGCCAGCTGCGCGTCCAACTCATCGCGGCGGTTGGCGATCTCTTCGGCTTCGGTCTCGCCCTCGCCGGGCGACGGCCCCAGTGCCTCGATCTGACCGCGCAGGGTCTCGATCCGGGCGGCGTTGACGTCCTGAGCGCGCAGAAAACGTTCGCGCCAGACCACGACCTCGGCGCGCAGGCTCTCGAACGCCTCATTCGAGGCGCGCGCGGCGCTGGTGGCGTTCTCGGCCCGGGTGGCGACTGACTCCCACGCCTCGTAATCGATGCTTTCGACGATGTCCTGAGTTTGCGCCACGCCCGGGTGCGGCGCGGCAAGGCACGCGGCGCCGAGGAGCAGCGCCAGAAGCAGCCGGGCGAGACGCGCGCGCATCAGTCCTCAAAAACCGTCGGCAGGAGTCTACCCGCGCCATCCAGCCAGTCCGGCGTCGGCAGGCCCTTTTCGCGCAGGAAGGCGGGGTTGAAAAGCTTCGACTGATACCGCGTGCCGAAGTCGCAGAGGATCGTCACGATGGTTTTGCCCGGGCCCAACTCGTGGGCAAGCTTAATCGCCCCGCCGATGTTGATCCCGGTGGACCCGCCCATACACAGCCCTTCGTGTTTCAGCAGATCGAAGACGATCGGCAGCGCCTCCTCATCCGTCACTTGGCAAGCGAAATCTGGCGCGTAGCCTTCGAGATTGGCGGTGATCCGCCCCTGCCCGATGCCCTCGGTGATCGACGTCCCCTCGGGCTTGGCCTCGCCGGTCTGGTAGAGGCTGAAGATGCCCGAGCCCATCGGATCGGCGATGCCGCATTTGACGCCCTTGGGCTGCAACGCGGCACCGACGCCCGCGGCGGTTCCGCCGGTGCCCACCGCGCAGATGAAGCCATCGACGCGGCCGCCGGCCTGCTCCCAGATTTCAGGCCCGGTCATCTCGATATGCGCCTGCCGGTTGGCGACGTTGTCGAACTGGTTGGCCCAGATCGCCCCGCCTGGTTCGGTCGCATTAAGTTTGGCCGCCAAGCGTCCGGAATACTTCACGTAATTATTGGGGTTTTTGTACGGGACCGCAGGCACCTGCACCAACTCGGCGCCGGCGACGCGAATCATGTCCTTCTTTTCCTCGCTCTGGGTCTCAGGGATCACGATGACGGTCTTGAACCCCATCGCCGCACCCACCAGCGCCAGCCCGATGCCGGTATTGCCTGCCGTGCCTTCGACTATCGTGCCGCCCGGTTTCAAGTCGCCGCGCGCAATCGCGTCCTTGATGATATACAGCGCCGCCCGGTCCTTCACCGACTGCCCGGGATTCATGAACTCGGCCTTGCCGTAGATCTCGCAGCCCGTGGTCTCCGACGCGGCCCGCAACCGGATCAACGGCGTCTTGCCCACCGCGTCGGGCAAATCCTCAAAGACATGCATGCCGCTGCACCCTTCTTGCCGCTTGAACCGTGCGACCTTCCTAGGCGTCAGTCCGGCGGAACTCAAGCACCGGCGCGGAGCCTGTCGCGGTGCGCGGCCAGCCACAGCGCGCTGAGAATCAGCGGCCCGGTCTCGGCCTCGCCGCTGGCCAGAAGATCCATCAGATCGCCAAACGGCATTACGATCGTTCGGATGTCTTCGGCCTCGTGGTCGATCCCGGCGAGGCCGGCGGCGCTATCGGGCAAATCGGCGATGCCGACATAGGAGAATAGGTATTCGGTCATCACCCCGGGCGAGGGGTAGTAGCGGGCGATGAACTCAAGCCGCGACAGTTCCAGGTCCGCCTCTTCCCGTGCCTCGCGCACCGCACAGACCTCCGGCGTTTCCGCGGCGTCGATCCGCCCCGCAATGGGTTCCAGGCTCCACGGGCAAAGATCGCCGCGCACGTAAGGCCCAAACCGGAATTGCTCGAGCAAAAGCACTCGGTCGCGGCCCGGATCGTAGGGCAGGACCGTCACCGCATCGCCCGAGACGAAAGCCGCCCGGGCCACCAAATCGCTCAGGCCACCGTCAAATCGGCGGAACTGCACATCTTGTTCCTCTAACATGAAGAACTTGTCGTAAGGCCTTGCCAAAGAGAGGCTTTCTACATCTTCGCGTCCATAGAGCGTTCGCACCCTCTGCGGGCGTGAATTGGACGCCGCCCGGACCGACGAGGCCGCGCGCGACCAGATCTGTTGCCGAAAACGCGCGATCGTCGCCGCATCGTCGCGCCCGAACCGCGCCATGATGTCCGACGCCGCGCGTTCGGCGGTCGACCCCCAGGTCGCGGCCCAATCCTGCAAGCGCCAGGGACCGCCGGCCTGCCACAGTCCGGACTGTGGAAAAAACACCGTTGCCTCAATGGACCCGTCCCCAGTCGTCACGATCGCCGGCCGGCGGTCGTAGGCGAACCCAGCCTCGTAGAAGTCCAACCGCGCCAACGCTTCTGGACTTGGATCACGCAGCACCACGCCTTCAGCCACAGCCCCCGGCGCGGCCACGATCATCGGAAAGTCCTCGCCGTCCGCCTGCACCACGCCGTGACCGGCCAACTGCGCCGGCGCGGACCGCTCCGCCTCGGCGCCGATGACGATTCGCAAAAGCGGCAAATGGCGCAGCGTGCCGTAGAGGAAAACGGCGCTCAAGGCCCGCGCCCTAGCTCCAGATCCGTCCGGAAATCTCGCAGATCAGCCCGGCCACCAGCCCGCCCACCAGAAGCGCACCGATCACGTCGGCGTTCAGGACATAGGTGCCGGCATCGGCGATCGAAATTGCAATCCAGTCCTGCAACGCCTCAACCGGGTCGCCATAGGACAGCCGCATCGAGCGCTGGATCATCTGGATGAAACCGATCAACAGGACCGAGGTCAGCGCCAGCGCGGCGGCGGCCGTCAGCCCAATCCCCAGCGAGGTGGTGACGCCGCGACCCACGTTGCGGCCCAGAAACCGCCAGCCCCAAAGCAGCCCGAGCCCGGCGGCGATCACCGGCACGTTGCCGGTGCGCACATGCGGCGGCGCATAGGCCACCGCCAGCAGTGCCACGCCGAAGCCCAGCCCGCAAAGCAGGAACGCGGCGACGAGTTTGGGGGCGGTGGGCATCGGTGGATCAGGCCGGGCGGGTCACGGTGATTTGCGTCACGTCGCAGTTACCGCTCTGGAAGGTCGCCGCGCAAGAGGTCAGATAGAAATTCCACATCCGGCGAAACCGCTCGTCGAAGCCCAAAGCGGCAACTTCGTCCCATTTGGCGTTGAAGGTCTCGTGCCAGCGCCGCAACGTTTGGCTGTAGCTGTCGCCGAACTCGATCGACCGTGCGACGCGAAGCCCGGCGCGTTCCACCTCGGCCCGCAGCACTGAGGGCGAGGGCAGCATACCGCCGGGAAAGATGTATTTCTGCACGAAATCGACGCCCTTGCGGTAGATCTCCCAGCGTCGGTCCTGCACGGTGATGATCTGCAGCGTGGCCGCACGCCCCGGGCGCAGCCGGTCGCGCAGCGCACCGAAATAGGTCGGCCAGTATTTCTCGCCCACCGCCTCGAACATCTCGATCGACGCGATGCCGTCATAAATCCCGCGTTCGTCGCGGTAATCCTGCAGCTTGATCTCGACCCGATCGGCCAGGCCCTTCCGCGCCATCCGGGCGACGGCGTAGTCATGCTGCTCCTTTGAGATGGTCAGTCCGGTGACCTTCAGCCCGCGTTCGGCAGCCGCATATTCGGCGAACCCGCCCCAGCCGCAGCCGATCTCGAGCACGTGATCGCCGGGCCGCGCGCCCATTTCGTCGACCATCGAGGCGTATTTGGCGGTCTGCGCCGCCTCCAGGCTCTCCTGCCCGGTGGCGAACTTGGCCGACGAATAGGTCATCGTGTCGTCAAGCCATAGGCCGTAGAAGTCGTTGCCGAGGTCGTAGTGGTGGCGGATGTTCTTCTTGGCCTGGCGCCGGGAGTTCGACTTCAGCCAGAACCGGAACCGTTCGAAGGCGCGCAGAATCGACTGGCCGGGAAACCCGTCAAAGGTCTCGTCGCCTGCGACGTGAACGAGATCCATGAACGCTTGCAGATCCGGGGTCGACCAGGCGCCTTCCAGATAGGCCTCGCAAAAGCCCAGATCGCCCTCGCGGATCAGCCGCGCGAAGATCTCGGCGTCGTGGATGCGCAGCTCGGCCACCGGTCCCGGCGCATTGCCGCCGGCGCGAAACCGGCGCCCGTCGGGCAAAACGAAGTCGAGCCGCCCGGCCTCGATCCGCTGCGTCACGTCGAAGACGGACGCGAAATACCGCGGCAGGCCCGCCTGCCCCTTGGTGCTCGTCAAAACCGCCATAGCATCCCCTCATCCCTGGTCCGTCAGGCTACCGCCAAACGCGCCGCGCTCAAGCCCTTTACGCGCTCCGGCCTTCATCTGGCCAAAAATATCTCCGCCGGAGGCTCCCTCCGCCTGCAACCCGCTTGAACGCCCGACCCGGCGCGTCACCTCACCACTGGCAGAGAAAACCGCGCGCGGAAGCGCTCAATCGGATTGCGGCCCGCTTCAAAACCCGCGGGTCGCGTAAGCGTCGAGCGCCCGCTTGCGCCCGGCCTCGGCGGTGACCACCGGCTGCGGATAGGGGTCATGCGGCGACAGCCCCCAAGACCGCGGGATCGCGTCGAAATACTGCAGCGCGGTCGCCGGCGGCGCGCCCTGCCCCTCGGCGATCCAGGCCCGCGTATAGGCGCGGTCGCGGTCGAACTTGTCGAGCTGCGTCACCGGGTTGAACACCCGGAAATAGGGCGCCGCGTCGGGGCCCGAGCCCGCCGCCCATTGCCAGCCCATCGCGTTCGAGGCCTGGTCCCAGTCGATCAGGTGCTCTTCGAACCAGCGCAGACCGATCTTCCAGTGGCTCAGAAGATGCTTGGTCAGATAGGACGCGACGATCATCCGCGCCCGGTTGTGCATGTAGCCGGTCACGTAGAGCTCGCGCATCGCCGCATCGACGAATTCGATGCCGGTCCGGCCGCGGGTCCAGGCCACCACCTCGGGCACGCCCGCATCCTCATTCCAGGCGAAGGCGTCCCAGTCCCGCCGCCAGTTACTTGCCGCGATATGCGGCGTGTGGTGCAGCAGGTGATAGGCGAATTCGCGCCAGACCAGCTCTTTGAGGAAGGTCTCCGCCCCCGCCGCGCCCTCGTGCAACGCCCGCATCCCGGCATGCCAGACGACGCGCGGCGAGATCTCGCCATAGGTCAGGTTTTCGCTCAGCCGAGAGGTTCCGGCGACCCCCGGCAGATCGCGCGCCTCGGCATAGGCGCTGACGCAGGTGTCCAGGAACACCGCCAGCCGGTCCTGCGCCGCCGCTTCGCCGACGCGGACGTAGCGCCCGGTCACCGCCGCGCCGCGCCGCATGTCGGCGCCCATCGCCCACGCCTCCAGCCGCTCGCTCGCCGGCCACGCGGGCGGCGGCGTCAGCGTCGTGACCGCGGACACCGCCGCGCCGACCGGCCGGTCCTTCACCGCCTTCCAGAACGGCGTGTAGACCTTGTAGAAGCCGCCGGTCTTGGTCTCGACCGTCCAGGGCTCGAACAACAGGTGGCCAGGAAAACTCCGCGCCGCGACCCCCTGGGCTTTCAGCGCCGCCTTCACCGCGCCGTCGCGCGCCTTGGCGGCCGGATCGTAGGCGCGCTGCCACCAGACCGCTCCGGCGCCGGTTTCCGCGATCAAGGCCCGCAGCACTGGCAAGGCCGCGCCCCGGCGCAGCACCAGTCGCGCGCCGATCCGCTCCAGCGCCTCGGCAAACGCCGCCACGCCCAGCCCGAAGCGCCATTTCGGCGCCGCGCCCAGCCCCTCGACCACCTCGTCGTGGATGAAGACCGGGATCACCGGCCGCCCCGAGGCCGCCGCAGCCGACAGCGCGGCGTGGTCGCTCAGGCGCAGATCGCGCCGAACCCAAACGATGATCGGGGATGTCTCGCCCATGCCTGTCTCGCCGCCGATGAGGTCTACCGCCCCGTCCTACAGCACGTGATCTAGCGCCCGGATCAGCCGGTCAACATCGCGCGCCGCGGTGTAGTGCACGAAACTGAGCCGCAGCACGCCGCGCTCGGGATCGACCCGCATGGCGTGCAAGGGCCGCGCAGCATAGAAATCGCCGCCGCCCGCCATGATCCCGTGCGGCGCCAGCTCTGCCGCCAGCGCCTCGCCCGGCGCGTCGGCCTCGACCGCCACGGTCGGCGCCCGGTCCTCGGCCTGCCGCGGCCCGATCAGCCGCACCGCATTCCTCGCCGCCAGATAATCCAGCAGGGGCTGCAACAGCGCCGTCTCATGCGCCTGCTGCAAATCGTGCACCCGCGCGGCGCGGCGCCGCGGGTCCGGCTCTGGCGCGAAGTGGCGGGCATGCAGCAGGTCGATGTAATCGGCGATCCCGGCGCAGGCGGCCACCTGGGCGTGGTCCGGCCCGGCCGGCGTGAACTTCTTGGTCAATTCGCCGGCGTTGAAGTGGTGCCCCTGGTTCGGCAGCGCCTCGGCCAGCGCCCGGCGGATCACCATGATCCCCTGGTGCGGCCCATAGGTCTTGTAGGCCGAAAACAGGTAGATGTCGGCGCCCAAGGCGCCAATGTCGGGCAGCCCGTGCGGCACATAGCTGACACCGTCGACGCAGACCACCGCGCCCGCGTCATGCGCCATCACGCTGATCGCCGCGACGTCGTTGACCTCGCCCACGACGTTCGAGCAATGCGGGAACGCGACCAGCCGCACCCGGTCGTCGAGCAGATCGGCCAGCGCCGCGGGGTCGAGATGCCCGGTCTCGGGGTCGATCTTCCATTCGCGCAGCTCGATGCCGGCCTCGGCCAGCCGCCGCCACGGCCCCGAGTTTGCCTCGTGGTCCTGGTCGGTCACCACGATCGCGTCGCCCGGCGCCAGCCAGTCGCGGAACGCCTGCGCGAGCACGTAAGTGTTCTGCGTGGTCGACGGCCCGAAACTCAACTCGTCCGGCGCGACCCCCAGCATTGCCGCCAGCCGCGCGCGCGCCTCGTCCATCTCCTCGCCGCCCAAGCGGGACGCCTCGAACGGCCAATAGGGCTGCACCTTGCGCTCGCGGTAGAACCGGGTGAGCCGGTCGATCACCGGCGCACAGGCATAGGACCCGCCGGCATTCTCGAAAAACGCCTGGTCGGCCAGTGACGGCTCGGCAAAGGCGGGAAACTGCGCGCGGACGAAATCGAGATCGAGCTCCATGCCCTTTCCCTTTCCGATGATTCTGCAGCGGGTCAAGGATGAAACCGCCAAAGACGGCGCCGCAGGCGTCCTTGAGGCGCCGCAGACTCGTCCCAACCCTCGAGAGCGCGCCTTGAGGGCACACTGGCCCCTCAAGCGTCTCTCAGCAGAAAGCCCCCCACCTCGCCACGAGCGTCCCAGAATTGTTAATGCGGCTCTCGAAGGATATCAGTCCCTTGCCGCGCCGCGGCTAAACTTTCTGCCCCGCGGAATGTTTCGCATGCGAAACATCCGCGCCGATTTCAGGCGTTCACGTCCACCACCACGCGGCCCTTGACCTGGCCCTGCAGGATGTCGGCGCCCAGCCCGGGCAGATCGGCCAGCGTCGCGGGCTGGATCATCGCCTCGAGCTTGTCCATCGGCAGATCGCGCGCGATCCGGCCCCAGGCGCGCACCCGGTTGTCGTAGGGCTGCATCACCGAATCGATCCCCAAGAGGTTCACGCCGCGCAGCAGAAACGGAATGACGGTCGCCGGCAGGCCCGCGCCGCCGGCCAGCCCCACCGCGGCGACCGAGGCGCCGTATTTCATCTGCCCCAGCACCCGGGCCAGCATCGCGCCACCCACCGCATCGACGCAGCCCGCCCAAGTCTCGGCCTCCAGCGGCCGTTTGGTGGTCTCGCTCAGCTCCTCGCGCGGCACGATCCGCGACGCGCCGAGCCCGGTCAGATAGTCGGCGGTCTCCGGCCGGCCCGTCACGCCCGCCACCGCATAGCCGAGATTGGCCAAGATCGCGGTCGCCACCGACCCCACGCCACCCGCGGCCCCGGTCACCAAAACCTCGCCGTTTTCGGGAGTTAGCCCATGATCCTCAAGCGCCATCACCGCCAGCATCGCGGTGAAGCCTGCGGTGCCGACCGCCATCGCCTGGCGGGAGTCGAGCCCCTCCGGCAGTGGCACCAGCCAGTCGGCCTTGACCCGCGCCTTCTGGGCATAGCCGCCCCAATGCACCTCGCCCACGCGCCAGCCGGTCAGCACCACCTTGTCACCGGGCTTGTAGCGCGCATCGTCCGAGGCCTCGACGGTGCCGGCAAAATCGATCCCCGGCACATGCGGGTAATTGCGGACCAGTCCACCGCCCGGCCCGATGCACAAGCCGTCCTTGTAGTTCACCGTGGAATACTCGACCGCCACCGTCACGTCGCCCTCGGGCAGACGATCCTCGCCGATCTCCTGCACGCCGGCGCTGGTCTTGCCGTCCTCGCCCTTCTCGACCACCAATGCCTTGATCATCGCGTCTCTCCTCTCAATTCCAGAACACCCGGTAGACCACCGCGGCGCGCACCTCGTTGCCCGGCAGCAGAACGTCGATATCGGTGCCGAGCTCCCAATGGGTCATGCGCACCATGCCGATGGCCACGTTGGTCTCGAAATCCGGCGACCAAGCGGCCGAGGTCACCTGGCCGATCTGCACCTGCCCCGCCATGATCGGCCAGGCCCGGTCGGAATTCGGCACCTTGCCGCCTTCGATCTGGATCGGCCGGATTTGCTGCACCGGCCCGTCCTTGGCCACCCTGAGCAGCGCATCGCGCCCGACGCAGCCGATCGCCGTCTGGGTGTTGCAAAACCGGCCCAGACCACATTCATGCGGCGTGTTCTCGCGCGTCATGTCGTTGCCGTAGCTCAGAAGCCCGCCCTCGATCCGTTCGATGGCGTTGGGACAGCCCGCGTGAACGTCCAGATCAGCGCCCGCCTCGAACAGCGCGTGCCACAGCGGCATCGCGATATCGGCGCCGTCCACATAGATCTCGAACCCGCCCTGCTTGGAATAGCCCGACCGCGCCACCACCAGGCTGCGGCCTTGAAAATCGAACCAGCCGAAGCGGAAGAACCGAAGGTCTCGCACCGCTTCGCCGAACACCCGCGCCATCAGGTCGTCCGACTTCGGCCCCTGGACGGCCAGCGGCGAGACATCGGGCTCGTCGATCAGCACATCCAACCGATACCCATTCGCCAAGCCTTTGACCCAGAACAGCAAATCGCTGTCGGCAATGGAAATCCAATAGCGGTTTTCCGCCAGCTTCAACGCCACGGGATCGTTCAACATGCCTCCGGTCTCGTCGACGATCGGCACGTAATAGCACTGCCCGGGCGTCATGCCGCGCAGATCCCGCGGGGTCAGCATCTGCATCAGGCGTTTGGCGTCGGGCCCGCGCAGCTCGACCTGGCGTTCGACCGAGACGTCCCAGACCTGCACCGCCGATTTCAGGTGCCTGTAGTCCTCTTCGACGGACCGGAACACCGTCGGCAACAGCATGTGGTTGTAGACGGTGTAGGATTTCGCCCCGGCGGCTTCGACGCCCTCGGAAAACGGCGTGCGCCGCAACCGGCGCGAGGGCGAGATCAGCGCCATCAGGCCGCGTCCGGCATCAAGAACAGGTCGGTGTCGGCCGGCGTGGCGCCGGCGGCGGTCAGCATGGCGTGGACCTGCCCGCGGTGATGCGTCTGGTGGTTGAAAAAGTGCTGGATGCAAAGCCACTTGGGGCGTTGAACATCGGCCCCTATCGCCCGGGAAAACCACGCTAAATCGCCCTGCAGGTCGGCATCGGTCAGGCGTCGCGCCCAGTCCAGGATGCACCTGTCTGCCTCCCGCCGCGCCTCGGCATAGTCCGGCCACGACCGGTGCAAATGCACGCTGGCCGAGATCCCGCCCGGCGGCTTTGACCAGCCGGGCGGGATCTCGGCCAGCGTGCATTTGCACCGGTCGTGGCCGGACTATGCCGAGGCGCGGCGGGAGGCAGACAGGTGCATCCTGGACTGGGCGCGACGCCTG
>JASJCA010000040.1 GCA_030066215.1 Rhodobacter sp.
CCTGCGACGATTGACGAAAGGAGGCCCCGAATGGCCGATCTGAGAAGCGACTTCGTGGGGATCAAGTCCCCGAACCCGTTCTGGCTCGCCTCGGCGCCGCCGACGGACAAGGAATACAACGTCCGCCGCGCCTTCGAGGCCGGCTGGGGCGGCGTGGTCTGGAAGACGCTGGGCGAGGATGGTCCGCCCATCGTCAACGTCAACGGGCCGCGCTACGGAGCTGTTTGGGGCGCGGACCGGCGGCTGCTAGGCTTGAACAACATCGAACTCATCACCGACCGGCCGCTCGACGTGAACTTGCGTGAGATCAAGACGGTCAAGCGCGACTACCCGGATCGCGCCGTGGTGGTCTCGCTGATGGTGCCCTGCGAAGAGGCCGCCTGGAAGGCGATCCTGCCCTTGGTCGAAGAGACCGGCGCGGACGGGGTGGAACTGAATTTCGGCTGCCCGCACGGCATGTCGGAACGCGGCATGGGATCGGCCGTGGGCCAGGTGCCGGAGTACATCGAGATGGTGACGCGCTGGTGCAAGGCCAACACCGCCATGCCGGTGATCGTGAAGCTCACGCCGAACATCACGGATATCCGCAAGCCGGCGCGCGCGGCGAAAGCCGGCGGCGCCGATGCGGTCAGCCTGATCAATACGATCAACTCGATCACGTCCGTCGATCTCGACAGTTTCAGCCCGGAACCGTCGATCGACGGCAAGGGCAGCCATGGCGGCTATTGCGGCCCGGCAGTGAAACCGATCGCGCTGAGCATGGTGTCAGAGATCGCGCGCGACCCCGAGACGGCCGGCCTGCCGATTTCCGGGATCGGCGGGGTCACCACCTGGCGCGACGCGGCCGAATTCCTGGCGCTCGGCGCCGGCAACGTGCAGGTCTGCACCGCGGCGATGACCTACGGCTTCAAGATCGTCGACGAGCTGATTTCGGGCCTCGCACAGTGGATGGACGACAACGGCCACGGCTCGGTCGAGGCGGTGGTCGGCCGCGCGGTGCCGAACGTGACCGACTGGCAGCACCTGAACCTCAACTACGTGACCAAGGCGCGGATCGACCAGGACGCCTGCATCAAATGCGGACGCTGCTTTGCGGCCTGCGAGGACACCTCGCACCAGGCGATCTCGATGTCCGCCGACCGGGTGTTCGAGGTGATCGACGCCGAATGCGTGGCCTGCAACCTTTGCGTCAATGTTTGCCCGGTTGAGGGCTGTATCACGATGGAAGAATTGGCCGCGGGCTCGGTGGACGCAAGGACCGGCGAGGCAGTTCCGGTCGAGCATGGCGATTGGACCACGCATCCCAATAACCCCGCGGTGCGCCAGGCGGCGGAATAGGCGCGGGTGCGCACATGGGGTTGGGGCGCTAAGGTGCTGATTTCGCAACAGGTTGCGCCAAGAACGGCGCGCTGAGGTTGCGGAACTGGTGGCGGCGAAGTCGCTTGGCAGCGGCTTGGAAGACGGGTTCGAAACCGTGCTGCGAAGGCCTTTCTGACCGCGGGACCAGGCCTCGCCCGGATCAGACGGTTTCGCCCGGAACCACCGGCGTCTCGACCGCGATGGCGATTTCGGCCTCGGGCCGGCTATGCGCCGCCTCGATCCGGGCCATCGCCTCGCGCATCGTACGGTCCATCTCCAGCACGTTGGCGCTGAAGGAGGGCGGCGGGCCGGTGAGCGTGTTTTCGTCCAGATCCGACAGGTCGTTCGGCCGGGCAAAAGTGTGATCATGCGTGCGCCTGTCCGCCGGCGCGCGGGTGTCGAGGCTCGGCTCCACCGGTGGCAGGGCGCGCCGGTTGGCGGTGGTGTCGATGCGGGTCGCAGCGGACCCGGCAAAGGGCGGTATCCCGTTGAAGTCACCCATCGTCAGCTCCCACAAAGCGAGAGCCCCCACGGCTGAGACCATAACAGATCGAGTCGGTTAAGGGGTTAACCGAGAAGCGTTTTTTGGCGTCGTGGTTAATCGGGCGCCATCCCGCGGCGGTAGAGATGCTGCAGAAACTTGGCCGCGCCGTCGAAATGCGCGTCACCCCCGGGTGCCAGGATGCCGCGGACCTGGACGTCGAAATCGGCGTAGTGCTGGGTGGTGGCCCAGATCGAGAAGATCAGGTGATGCGGATCGACCGGCGCGATGCGCCCAGCCGTTGCCCAGGACTGGATCAGCCTGGCCTTTTCATCGACCAGATCCTTCAGCGGACCAGTGATGTAGTCGTGGATTCGCGGCGCGCCCTGCAGGATCTCGTTTGCAAATAACCGGCTTTCGCGGGGTAATTCTCGTGCCATATCCAGCTTTCGTAGCACATATCGCACAATCTCGTCGACCGGGTCGCCTTCGGGGTCAAGTCGCCGCAAGGGGTCGAGCCAGCTGTCGAGCAACTGCGACAACAGCGCGACATGGATCGCTTCTTTCGACGGGAAGTAATACAGCAGGTTCGGCTTTGACAGCCCGGCCGCCTTGGCGATCTGATCCAGCGTCGCGCCGCGAAACCCGGCCTGCGAGAACACCTCCAGCGCGGCGTCGAGAATCGCCGACGTATTCTTTTCCTGGATCCGCGTACGCGGCGCAGGGGCGGTGTCCGTCATTAACTGTCTACCCGGAAATCCGGCCGCGGGCCGAAGTCCTTGACTGCCATAGGCCTCGTGGTAGCGTCATCCTGACCAATTGGTCAAACTCTTTGCCGTTTTCGCCACAGCCAACGGGAGTGATGCCATGGCGCTCGACCGTCCCTCCGTTCCGAACGACCTTTCCGCCTTCTGGATGCCGTTCACCGCGAACCGACAGTTCAAGAAGGCGCCGCGCATGTTCGTCAGCGCGAAGGACATGCACTACCGCACCGCCGATGGACGCGAGGTGCTGGATGGCACTGCAGGCCTTTGGTGCTGCAACGCCGGGCATTCGCGGCCGAAGATCGTCGAGGCGATCCGGGCACAGGCGGGCGAACTCGACTACGCGCCGGCGTTTCAGATGGGGCATCCCAAGGCGTTTGAACTCGCCAATCGTCTGCGCGATCTGGCACCCGATCCGATGGAGCATGTGTTTTTCACCAATTCCGGCTCGGAGTCGGTCGAGACGGCGTTGAAGATCGCCATCGCCTATCACCGCGCCAAGGGCGAGGGGCAGCGCACCCGGCTCGTGGGCCGCGAGCGCGGCTATCACGGGGTGAACTTCGGCGGTATCTCTGTTGGCGGGATCGTCAACAACAGGAAATTCTTTGGCGCGCTTCTGAACGGCGTCGACCACCTGCCGCACACCCACGACCTGTCGCGAAACGCGTTTTCACGTGGCCAGCCGGAGCATGGCGCGGAATTGGCCGACGAATTGGAGCGCATCGCGCAACTGCACGGGCCCGAGACCATCGCGGCGGTGATCGTCGAGCCGATGGCGGGGTCCACCGGGGTGCTGATGCCGCCGAAAGGCTATCTCCAGCGATTGCGGGATTTGTGCAACCGGCACGGAATTCTGTTGATTTTCGATGAGGTTATCACCGGTTTTGGACGTCTTGGTTCAAGTTTCGCTGCCGAGCACTTCGGCGTGATGCCCGACTTGATCACCTGCGCCAAGGGGCTGACCAACGGCGTCATTCCGATGGGTGCCGTGCTCTGCACCTCCGAGATTCATGACGCCTTCATGCATGGGCCGGAGCACCTGATCGAACTGTTCCACGGCTACACCTATTCAGGCAATCCGATCGCCGCGGCGACCGGACTGGCGACATTGGAAACCTACGCCGAAGAGGGCTTGTTCCAGCGCGCCGCTGATCTGGCCGGCTATTGGGAGGACGCGGTGCATTCGTTGCGCGACTGCCCGCATGTGATCGACCTGCGCAACATGGGGCTGATCGCGGGGATCGAGCTGGAACCGATCGCCGGCGCGCCGACAAAGCGGGCGTTCCAAGCGTTCCTCGACTGCTACGAGCGCGGCGTGCTGATCCGGACCACGGGAGACATCATTGCCCTGTCGCCGCCGCTGATCATCGAGAAGGCGCATATCGATCATCTTTTCAGCGTGTTGCGCGACGTTCTTCAGAATCTGGACTAAGGAGAGGCCATGCCAGCCCCCGGCGAAAACCTTCGGATCAATGGCGAGCGTCTGTGGGACTCGCTGATGGAAATGGCCAAGATCGGCCCCGGTGTGGCGGGCGGCAACAACCGCCAGACAGTGACCGACGAGGATGGGGTCGGCCGGGCGCTGTTCCAGACATGGTGCGAGGCGGCGGGCTGTTCCATGGGCCTCGACACCATGGGCAACATGTTCGCGCGGCGCGAGGGCACGGACTCGGACGCGCTGCCGGTCTATGTGGGGTCTCACTTGGATACCCAACCGACGGGCGGCAAGTATGACGGGGTGCTGGGCGTGCTCGGCGGGCTCGAGATCATCCGCACGCTGAATGACCTCGACATCAAGACCAAGCACCCGATCGTGGTGACGAATTGGACCAACGAAGAGGGCACGCGCTTTGCGCCCGCGATGCTTGCGAGCGGGGTGTTCGCGGGAGTGCATACTCAGGATTGGGCCTACGACCGTGAGGATGCCGAGGGCAAGAAATTCGGCGATGAGCTCGCTCGCATCGGCTGGCGGGGCGACGAAGAGGTCGGCGCGCGCAAAATGCACGCCTTCTTTGAGCTGCATATCGAGCAGGGGCCGATCCTAGAGGCCGAGGGCAAGGATATCGGCGTGGTCACCCACGGACAGGGGCTCAGCTGGACGCAGGTGACGATCACCGGCAAGGAGTCCCACACCGGCTCCACCCCGATGCCGATGCGCAAGAACGCCGGCCTCGCCATGGCGAGGGTGCTGGAACTGGTCGACGAGATCGCCTGGTCGCACAAGCCCGACGCCGTGGGTGCGGCGGGGCATATCGACGTCTACCCGAACTCGCGCAACGTGATTCCGGGCAAGGCGGTGTTCACGGTCGATCTGCGCTCGCCGGTCCTGGAAGTCATTGAAGACATGGAACAAAGGCTGAGGCTGGGGGCGGCGAAGATCTGCACCGATATGGGGCTGGAGGTGGAATTCGAGAAGGTCGGCGGCTTCGACCCGGTGGAATTCGATGACGGCTGCGTGGGTGCGATCCGCGACGCCGCCGAGCGCCTCGGCTATTCGCACCGCAACATCATCTCCGGCGCCGGCCACGACGCCTGCTGGATCAACCGCGTGGCCCCGACCGCGATGGTGATGTGCCCCTGCGTCGACGGGCTGTCGCACAACGAGGCCGAGGAGATCTCGCCGGACTGGGCGCGGGCCGGGGCGGACGTGTTGTTCCACGCGGTGGTGGAGACGGCGGAGATTGTGGAGTGAGGCCGTTTGTCCTATATTCAGAAGCACTTGGTAGGAGTGGTGCATGGCCGTCGGTGACGTTTCGAACGAGCTTATCTACGAACTGCTCAAATCGATGCAGGCGCAGTTGTCGAAACTTCAAGAGGACATGCTTGAGGTCAAGCAACGGCTCGGCCATGTCGAAAGCCAGATCGCCGGCCTTTCAGGGCAGTATGCAAGTCTTTCCAACCGCATGGACAGGATGGACGAGCGTGTCTCGCGGATCGAGAAGCGCCTCGAATTGGTTGAGGTCTGATCGGCGTTTTTTTCAGCTATCGAAGAAACAATCCGGACTGGCCCGCACCAGGGCGGACGTCTTGTTCCACGCGGTGGTCGAGACGGCGGAGATTGTGGAGTGAAGCTCCAAGAATTCATAACCGAAGCGCTATTGGAAATCACAAGCGGGATAGTTGAGGCGCAAAAGAGATCGCAGCTGCATATAGCGCCGGGCAGCGTCGAAGGCGTCAAAGTGACAGACCCCCAAATGGTGAAATTCGAACTAAGCGTTTCAACAAACAAAGATGGGGGCGGCTCAATCAACGTTTTGGGAATGGGCGAATTGGGCGGGCAACTGTCTTCGGAAGAAGTTCAAAGTGTGTCCTTTGAAGTTCCGGTCCATTTCAACGCGCCAACACCTATGAACACCATCAAAAGCCACAAGGCGCTGAGCACTCCAGGCGCTAAAGGGAGCTAAAATGACCACAGTCATCAAAAACGGAACCATCGTCACCGCCGATCTGACCTACACCGCCGACGTGCTCGTCGACGGCGGCAAGATCGTCGAGATCGGGCCGGAGCTCGCGGGCGACGAGGTCCTCGACGCCACCGGTTGCTACGTGATGCCGGGGGGGATCGATCCGCATACGCATCTTGAGATGCCGTTCATGGGGACCTACTCGACCGACGATTTCGAGTCCGGGACGCGGGCGGCTCTGTCGGGCGGCACCACCATGGTCGTCGACTTCGCGCTGCCGAGTCCGGGGCAGGGACTCTTGGATGCGATCCAGATGTGGTCGAACAAGTCGACCCGCGCCAATTGCGACTATTCCTACCACATGGCGATCACCTGGTGGGGCGAGCAGGTGTTCAACGAGATGGAGACCGTGGTCAAGGATCACGGCATCACCACGTTCAAGCATTTCATGGCCTATAAGGGCGCGTTGATGGTGAATGACGACGAAATGTTCGCGTCATTTCAACGCTGTAAAGAGCTCGGCGCGATCCCGCTGGTGCATGCCGAGAACGGCGACGTGGTGGCCGATCTCCAGCAGCGTCTTCTGGCCGAGGGCAATGACGGACCCGAGGCGCATGCCTATTCGCGCCCCCCTGCGGTCGAGGGCGAGGCGACGAACCGGGCGATCATGATCGCGGATATGGCGGGGGTGCCCTTGTATGTTGTGCACACGTCCTGCGAAGAGGCGCATGAGGCGATCCGGCGGGCGCGTATGAACGGCAAGCGGGTCTGGGGAGAGCCGCTGATCCAGCACCTGACGCTGGACGAAAGCGAATATGCGCATCCCGATTGGGACCATGCCGCGCGCCGGGTGATGTCGCCGCCGTTCCGGAACAAGCAGCACCAGGATTCGCTCTGGAACGGGCTCGCGTCGGGGTCGCTTTCGGTTGTGGCCACCGATCACTGCGCGTTCACGACCGAGCAGAAGCGCTATGGCGTCGGCGATTTCACCAAGATCCCGAACGGGACCGGGGGGCTCGAGGACCGGATGCCGATGCTCTGGACCTATGGGGTCGGGACCGGGCGGCTGACGCCGAACGAGTTCGTGGCGGTGACCTCGACGAATATCGCGAAGATCCTGAATTGTTATCCGAAAAAGGGCGCGGTGCTGGTGGGCGCGGATGCGGATCTGGTGGTCTGGGATCCGGAGAAGGAGAAGACGATTACCGCCGGCACTCAGCAATCTGCCATTGATTACAATGTGTTCGAGGGCAAGCACGTGAAGGGCTTGCCGCGCTATACGTTGACCCGTGGTCAGGTCGCGGTAACCGACGGCGAGGTGACCTGCGAGGAGGGCCACGGCGAGTTCGTCAAGCGCGAGCCGGTCAATCCGGTGAACGCCGCCCTGAGCACGTGGAAAGAACTGACGGCCCCGCGCAAGGTCGAACGGACGGGGATTCCGGCTTCGGGCGTGTAATGTCCGGCAATGAATCGGTCTACCGGGGCTGGAGATCGGTGGGATTTGCAGGCCCGGTTGCGTTCTTGATGGTCTATTGGGCGGCTTCCATGCGCGGCCCGTTCGACTTTGGCGTCTTTGCGGTATCGCTTGGGGCCTTGGCGTTATCCTGGGCGCGGATGTGGGTCTTTGTGCCGGAAATCCTGCGCAACGAGCAGCATGAGACAGCGCAGTGGGACCGCTATGACAAGAACGATTGGGCGCTTTTGGGCGTGCTGTCTGAGTTTTCAGGACGCGAGATCGATGCGTTTCGAGACGATATCGAACACGCCCGAAACGACGCGGTTCGCGCGACGCTTGAAAAGAAGGCGCCAGATTGGACGGATGAGGACCGGCGGCGGTTTCTTGCATATTTCGTCGAGGATTTGAGCGACCTCGGAGCCGTCTACATCGACGAAGATGGGAAGATTGAGGCGTTTGACTGATCCGGAGACAGGCAGGCGCGTCTTGGCGCACCTCGGACCGGATGTCTCAGTCGGGGACCATCGCCTCCAGCTCCGGCAACACCACCACCGACTCTTGCTCGTGGGGGTCGGTGCGGGCGATGACCGCCGTCACCGGCTTTTGGGACGTGTTGATCGGCAGGTGCGGGCAGTCGGCGGGGATGTAGACGAGGTCGCCGGCCTTGGTTTCCATAAGGTTTTCAAGGTTTTCGCCCCAATACATGATGGCCTCGCCCTCGAAAACATAGATCGCGGTTTCGTGCGTTTCGTGCTTGTGCGCCTTGGCGCGGCCGCCGGGAGGGATCGTGAGAATGTGCATGCAGATGGCTTGGCTGCCGGTGGTTTCGCGGGCGATTCCCTCAAAATAATCAAAGCCCTGTTTGCCGGAATAGGTTCCAGAGGGGCGAAGTTTTTGGCAGGCTGGCACGGGGAGATTCCTTTGGCTGGACGGGGCGCATGGGCGCGAGCTTAGCAGATCGGGGCGAGGCCGGAAGCGCGGTGATCGCGGCGCGGGACTTGGATCTGACCTTTCAGACCAATGACGGGCCAGTTCAGGCGTTAAGCCAAGTCGATCTGGACATCGGCAAGGGGGAATTCGTCAGCTTCATTGGGCCAAGCGGTTGCGGGAAAACAACTTTTCTGCGGGTCGTGGCGGGGCTGGAGCATCCCACAGGCGGCGAGATCAGCGTGAACGGGATGAGCCCGGACGAAGCGCGGCGGCAGCGGGCCTATGGATATGTGTTCCAGGCGGCGGGGCTCTATCCGTGGCGAACGATTGCGGGGAACGTGCGCTTACCGCTTGAAATCATGGGTTTTTCCAGGGCGGAGATGCAGAGGCGGATTGACGAGGTGCTGGCGTTGGTGGACCTCAGCGGCTTTGCCAAGAAGTATCCCTGGCAACTGTCGGGCGGCATGCAGCAGCGGGCCTCGATTGCGCGCGCGCTGGCCTTCGACGCCGATATCCTGCTGATGGACGAACCCTTCGGCGCGCTCGATGAGATTGTTCGGGATCATCTCAATGAGCAGCTTCTAAGCCTATGGAAACGCACGGAAAAAACCATCGGCTTTGTGACGCACTCGATCCCCGAGGCGGTCTATCTGTCGACCAAGATCGTGGTGATGTCGCCGCGCCCGGGGCGGATCACGGATGTGATCGAGAGCACGCTGCCGCAGGAGCGGCCGCTCGATATCCGCGACACGCCGGAGTTTCTGAAGATCGCGCATCGGGTGCGCGAGGGCCTGCGCGCGGGGCATGCCTATGACGATTGAAGCCGGATTCCGCGTGTCTGTAAAACGTCGGTATTACGTCGGTATCGCGTCGGTGTGGCGGACCCCAATGGGAGAGCAGGCGTGAATTTCCGGCGCGGATTGGTGCTGGCCGGACTGGTGGCTTGGGCGTGTTTGGCGGTGGCGTGGGCGGCTGGCGTCGACGCTGAGTGGCTGGCCTATGCCTTGGTCGCGCTGACGCTGCTTTTGGCCTTGGAGGCGGTGATCGTCGTGACCCGGCGGGTCCGGGCGCGGTGGACAGGGCGGAACGGCGATGCGTAGCGTGTTGCCGATCCTGACCGTTCTGATCGCGATCGTGGCGATCTGGTATGCGGGCGCGGTTTGGATGAACAGCGCCTGGACACTGGCGCAAGCGGAGCGGGCCGAGGCGGAGCTGACCTTCGGCGAAGTCGTCGCAGACACAATGCGGCAGGAACGGCCGCGACTGCCGGCGCCGCATCAGGTGGCGGCGGAACTCAAGAACACGGTGATCGACAAGAAGGTGACGTCGAAGCGCAGCCTGGTGTTCCACGGCTGGATCACCTTGCGGTCGACCTTGGCTGGATTCGCGTTGGGCACCGTGGTGGGCCTGCTAATGGCGGTCTCGATCGTCTATTCACGGGTAATGGATATGTCGCTGATGCCCTGGGCGATCATCAGCCAGACCATCCCGATCGTGGCGATCGCACCGATGATCATCGTCGTGCTGGCCTCAATCGGAGTCGAGGGGCGGGGGGTGCCGAAGGCGATCATCTCGGCGTATTTGTGCTTTTTCCCGGTGCTGGTGGGGATGACCAAGGGTCTGCGGTCGCCGGACGCGATGCAATTGGATCTGCTGAAGACCTACGGGGCGTCGGGCTGGGCGGTGTTCTGGAAACTTAGGCTGCCGTCGTCGATGCCCTATCTTTTCACCTCGCTGAAGATCGGCATTGCGGCGGCGTTGGTGGGTACGATCGTGGGCGAGCTGCCGACGGGCGCCATCCGGGGCCTGGGCGCGCGGATCCTGATCGGCGACCAGTTCGGCAATCCAATCATGATCTGGTCGGCGCTGATCGCGGCAGCCTGTCTGGCGGCGGGGCTGGTGACGGTGGTGGCGGTACTGCAGGGCGTGACGCTCAGGCGCATGGGGTTCGGGCGGTGAGCCGGGGGCGGAGAGGTCCCGCGGGCGACCGCGTGTCGCTGACGCGCCACTGCACCCGCCCGCCCGGGACCTTCGCACGGGGCGCAGGGGAGGTCGTGCGCGTTTGCGTCCGCGCCTCGGGACGCTCCACTGGAGCCTCCCGCGGGACGGCGCGGACTCTACCCGGGACCTTCGCTGGGGGCGGTGATCGACCGTTGCACGTCATCGTTCGCCGCGTGGATCGCTCCGCTGGAGCGATCCACGAGCCGCGGCGAACCCCGCCCGGGACCTTCGCACGGGGCGCAGTGGGGGTGGAGCGCGGTGGCGTCCGCGCCTCGGGACGCTCCACCGCAGCATCCCGCGCGACGGCGCGGACCCTGAACCGGGCTTTTGCTGAGCGCCTCGGTCTGATGACGTCGCCGGGTGGCCTTTGCGGAATTGAGTATTTCGGACGAGAAGAAGGCCGACGTCAGGCGCGGGTTTGGAGGGCGGCGGCATGACCCTGACGGCGATCGCGCTCGGCTTCTGGATTTCGATGTGGTGGGTCAACACGCGCATCGCGGCTTCGCGCTGGAATGGCACGCGCGCAGCGCGGCTGGCGGTGCCGGTGGTTTTCGGCGTCACCATAATAGTTGTGTGGGAGCTGGTGGTGCAGGGCCTGCAGGTGTCGCCGGTGATCCTGCCGGCGCCGACCTCGATCGCGCTGAAATTCGCCGCCGAGACCCAGACCTTGTGGATCGACTTTCGCCAGACCGCGCTAAAGGGCGCGGTGTCGGGCTATGTCATCGGCTGCCTGGCGGCGTTTGCCGCGGCGCTGGCCATCGACCGGTCGCCGTTTTTGCAGGCCGGCCTGCTGCCGATTGGGAACTTCGTCGCCGCCTTGCCGATCGTCGGCACCGCGCCGATCCTGGTCAACTGGTTCGGCTTCGACTGGCAGTCGAAGGCCGCGGTGGTCGTCGTGATGGTTTTCTTTCCGATGCTGGTCAACACGGTGCAGGGGCTCGCCGACACCACCGCGATGCAGCGCGATCTGATGCGGACCTACTCGGCGAGCTACTGGCAGACGCTCATCAAGCTGCGGCTGCCGGCGGCGATGCCGTTCATTTTCAATGGGCTCAAAATCTCGACAACCCTGGCGCTGATCGGGGCAATCGTGGCGGAATATTTCGGTTCGCCCACCCGGGGCATGGGATTTCGCATCTCGACCGAGGTCGGGCGGCTGGGGCTTGATATGGTCTGGGCCGAGATCACCGTTGCCGCCATCGCGGGCTCGGTGTTCTATGGGGCGGTGGGATTGATCGAGCGCGGGGTGACGTTCTGGCACCCGTCGCAGAGGCATAACTGAAGCAAGACGAAGGGAGTGTAGCATGAAACATCTTTTGGCAGGCGCCGTGGCATTGGCGCTTGGGGGCGGGGCCGCGAGCGCGGGGTCGCATCTGGAGAGCCTGACGTTGCAACTGAAATGGGTGACCCAGGCGCAGTTCGCGGGTTACTACGTGGCGCTGGAGAAAGGGTTCTACGAAGAAGAGGGGCTGGATTTGACGATCAAGCCCGGCGGCCCGGATATCGCGCCGACCCAGGTGATCGCGGGCGGTGGCGCCGACGTCACGGTCGAGTGGATGCCGGCGGCCTTGGCGGCGCGCGAGCGGGGGCTGGCTCTGGTCAACATCGCGCAGCCGTTCAAGTCGTCGGGGATGATGCTGTCGTGCCGCAAGGATACCGGCATCGCCTCGCCGGCCGATTTCCCCGGCAAGACGCTGGGGGTCTGGTTCTTCGGCAACGAGTACCCGTTCCTGTCGTGGATGTCGCAGCTCGGCGTCCCGACCGAGGGCGGCGATGCCGGGGTCGAAGTATTGAAGCAGGGCTTCAACGTCGATCCGATCCTGAACGGCCAGGCCGACTGCGTGTCGACCATGACCTACAACGAGTACTGGCAGATCATCGACGCGGGCGTCAGCCCCGACGAGCTGGTGGTGTTCAAGTACGAAGATCAGGGCGTAGCGACACTGGAAGACGGGCTTTACGTGCTCGAAGACCGGCTGGCCGACGACGGCTTCAAGGATCAGCTGGTGCGGTTCGTGCGGGCCTCGATGAAGGGCTGGAAATATGCCGAGGAGAACCCCGACGAGGCCGCCGAAATCGTGCTGGAGTTCGATGAAACCGGCGCGCAGACCGAAAAGCACCAAAAGCGGATGATGGGCGAAATCGCCAAGTTGACGGCGGGGTCGAACGGCGCGCTGGAGCCGGCGGATTTTCAGCGCACGGTCGACACGCTGCTGGCCGGCGGGTCGGACCCGGTGATTACCGCGGATCCGGGCGCGGCGGCTTGGACGCACGAGATCACCGATGCGGCGCTGAACTAGGCATCCCGCAGTATCGGTATTGGGCGGCCCCCGTGGCCGCCCTTTGCGTTACGGGCAGTCGGCCCTGTAATACCCGCCCCGGCCGTCGGAATAGGCGCACTCGCCGGTCGAGGAATTCTGCGCGATCAGCGCGCCTGCGGCGGCACCAGCGGCGGTGCCGATGATGATCCACTCGGGATCGGCGTCGATCGCGGCCAGCGTGATCGCGGCCAACGCGCCGCCGAAGATGGCGCCGGCGGTTTGGTCGGGATCGGCGTTGGGGTCGCAGGCGGGCAGGACAAGCGCAGCGACGCACAAGAGCCCGGTCAGGCGGTGTTTCATAGCGGGATCTCCCCTAAATGTCGGCGTTTCGCCGCTCACTCTGCGACCCAGTCCGGCGCGGCGCCATGATTTCCATCAAATCGGCGGGACCCCGGCGGAACGGCGCCGGAATTCCTTTGACCGGCGTGGCGCGACTCGCGAAACTCCGCCCGCAAAGCCTTTTCAGGGAGGACGTTATGGCGGCATCGTTGCAAGTCATCTACCCGGTCGGCGAGGACACGCATTTCGACTACGACTACTACACCACGACCCACATGGACATCGTGGCAGAGCATATGGGGCCTTTCATCCAGGCCCAGACGGTGACCAAGGGTTTGGCGGGCGGACCGGATGTGCCGCCGGGCGCCTATGCCATTGCCACTTTCACCTTCGCCGATCAGGCGGCGCTGGATGGCGCGATGGCGGCGGCAGGCCCGGCCTTGGCCGATTTGCCAAATTTCACCAATTCGCAGGCGCAGATGTTGATCGGCGAGGTCATCGCCTGACCAAAAGCCGACGCCCGGCGGCGCTGGCCACCGAGCGTCGGTTTTGATCGATCATGGGGTGGGCGCGGCCTTAGGCGGCGTCCTCCTCGGGGATCAGGGCAATGTCATCTATCGTCAGATCCTGGCCGCCCATGACATGGGCGACGGTCATGCCGTCGATTGAAACCGTCGCGCCGAACTGGTCGCGGGTTACGGCGACCTCGGGCTCGCGTGCGTCGCCACTGATGGGATCGCGGTCCGGGGTGTAGATCAAACCGATCACGTCGTCGCCGTGGCAGAATTCGGTGATCTGCATCGGCGCGTCGGCGGAGGCCTCGACGGCCTCGGACAGGGCCGCCGCGATGTCGCCGGTCTCGGCGTCGGCGGGGTCGTTGGCTTCATTCGTCGCGGCGTCGGCGTCGTCGGTTGCGGCGGTCTCTAGCAGCGGATCTGCCGCCTCGCTCTCGTCGGACGCTTCCGTCTCCGACTCTGCGGCTTCGGCACTGCCGGACGTCATCGCGTCGGTGTCATCCGTGGCTTCCGACGCCCACAATGCGAAGGGTGCGACGAAGAACGGCTTCTCGCGGGGGGCCTTCGGGTCGGCGGTGTCTGTGTCCGTTGCGGGTTGCGGCACTGCCGCCGCATCCTCGGCGTCCATCTTCGCCTCATCTTCGGCCGCGCCGGTCGCGGTGCCGTCGCCCTCCGCAGATGACTGCGCGCCGATATCGGCATCCTCCTCGGAAGCCTCAGCGGCATCCGCTATGTCGGCTTCAGGCGCCGCCTCGGTTTCGCTCACGGCCTCCATCGCTGTGGCCTCGGCCTGATCGGCGTCCTGCGCATCGCCGTCCACCGAAGCTGTGTCTTGATCGGCGGCGGCGTGGGCGTCAGCGACGGACGGGCCCGACGTGTCGGACTCGGGGTCTTCGCTCTTCTCGGTCTCGGTGGACTCGGCAGAGTCCGCGCACTGCGCCAACTCGGCCTCGGCGGCCGCGAGCATCTCGAAGATGTCGTTTTCGGGGCTATCGGCGCCGTCTGGGTCCGTGGCGTCTTCATCGGCCCCGTCGGCGTTGAGCGACGTGTCGCCGGTATCGGCCTCCTCGTCCTGCTTTTCAAAGGCCGATTGGGCCTGTTCTGCAAGGTCGGACAGATCGAGACCGTCGACCGCGTCCAGCTCCATGCCGTTGGTGGCGTCCTGGTGGGTCTCTTCGGCGAATTCCTCCGCCGGAACGGATTTGCCGGTGAGACGCGACAGAAGATCGGTCGCCTTGCCGATGAATTGGAAGGTCATGCCATGCTCCTTTCCAGTGCGCCGGTTGAGGGCGGTTCAAGATCGCCGCCGGCAGGGTCCCGCAGCCCGGATCGGACGGGGTCGTTCATTTTTCGGCGTAGCGGGAAATCGGTGCGGAATAAGGGCACAATCCCGGTGATTTCGTGCAAATGCCCCGGTTTTCAATGGATTGGCGCTGGGGCGGCCACAGTACATGGCACGGCCGGACGGTCGTGGCGTCCTTGGGCGGCCGCGTTTGGCAGGCTCAGACGATTTCGGGGAAAAGCGCGATGTCGGCCGGTGTCAGCCCTTGGCCGCCGGTGATCACCGCAACCTCGATGCCGTCGACTGACAAAGTCGCGGCGGTGCCCGCGGCGTTTGGGGTCAGAGTGATTTCGGGCGCGATCGGGTCGCCCGAGGTGGGGTCGGTCTGCTGATCGTAGGCCAGGCCGATCACATCCTCGGCGGCATTGAAGTCGGTGATCACCGCCATTGCGCCGCTGTCTGCGGGATCCTGGATCTGGAAGTCGTCGGCGCCCGCGCCGCCCTGCGCTTCGTCGCCGCCGGCCACCAGCAGCACGTCGTCGCCTTCGCCGCCGATCAGAGTGTCGGCGCCATCGCCGGTTGCGTCGGCGCCGGCGAGGTGGTTGCCGACCAGCGTGTCGTCGCCGGCGCCGCCCTCGAGCCGGTCGGCGCCCTCGCTGCCGGTCAGCAGGTCGTTGCCGTCGCCGCCGAGCACCAGGTCGTCGTCCTTAGCGCCGTTGAGCACGTCGTCGCCGGTCCCGCCGTCGATGACGTCGCTGCCGAAGCCGCCGTCGATGGTGTCGTCGCCTGCGCCGCCGAGTGCGATGTCGTCACCGGGGCGCATGTAGATCAGGTCGTCGCCGGCGCCGCCGTCCGCGTAATCGTTGGTGTCGGTGGCGTCGAGTGTATCGTCGCCCTCCATCAGGAACCAGGCCTGGTTGCCGGTCTCGTCGGCCACGAAGCTCTCGTCGGCCGCGGTGCCGGTGGTCTCGGCCAGGAAATTGTCGGGGATGTAGTCGAGCAGGTCGCCCGCGCCTTCGCCCTCCCATTTGCTGGGGGTGTCCTCGGCCTCTGCCTCGCTATCGGCGTCGGAGCCGCCGAAATCGATCTCGTCGAGCAGGCCGAACTGCACGGCGAAGCTCGACAGCATCAAAAGCGCGTTGCCCATCAGGACGAGACCCATGGCGGCCTCCCTTTCCACGCCCGACGGATTGCGGGCAATTGTTTCGATAACGTGGAAAATGTGCGGAAAATGGGCGCAATCAGGGTGATTTTTGGCCGAATGGGGCGCGGGGTGGGGTTTCCTGGCTATATGGTCCAAGTCTTGGAACTCGTGCCGCCGGATCGTGTCCGGCGATTGTGCCATCGACGATGTTGATACCTGCTTGCTGGGTATGCTGGGTATGCTGGGTCGACACCTATCCTATCGGCCCCCGGGGCCCCAGCCCCGGATCGCGCCCGACCCCGCCCCCCAGGGCGGGCGCGATGCGTTGGAACGGTTGCGCCTGTTGCGGCGTGGATGCTTTGGGGTAATGCCAGGGCAAGTTTCTTTGCGCCCACCCTCGGTGCCGGGCGCGATCCTCAGTGCGAATGTCTGGACGGTTGACCCGCGAAACGAAGGCGCCGCCGGCTGCGGCGAGCGGCGACGCGGGGAGTGAGGTTCCGGATCGAGCCCGGGACGGCGGCGCGCTTGATGCGCCTACCGGTTCATGCGGTTCTCGATCAGCTCATCGACGACCTGCGGCTCGGCCAGCGTCGAGGTGTCGCCTAGGGCGCCGTAGTCGTTTTCGGCGATCTTGCGCAGGATGCGGCGCATGATTTTGCCGCTCCGCGTCTTCGGCAGGCCGGGAGCCCATTGGATCAGGTCGGGCGAGGCGATGGGGCCGATTTCCTTGCGGACCCAGGTGCGGAGCTCGGTGCGCAACTCGTCGGTGTATTCCTCGCCGGCCATCAGCGTCACGTAGCAGTAGATGCCCTGGCCCTTGATGTCGTGGGGGTAGCCGACGACGGCGGCCTCGGAGACTTTGGGGTGGGCGACCAGCGCCGATTCGACCTCGGCCGTGCCCATGCGGTGGCCGGAGACGTTGATCACGTCGTCGACGCGGCCGGTGATCCAGTAGTAGCCGTCCGCGTCCCGCCGGCAGCCGTCGCCGGAGAAGTAGTAGCCTTTGTAGTCCGAGAAATAGGTCTTCACGAAGCGCTCGTGATCGCCGTAGACGGTGCGCATCTGGCCGGGCCACGAGTCCTTGATGCACAAGACACCTTCGGCCTCGGTCTCGGCGATCTCCGCGCCCGTTTGCGGGTCGAGGATCACCGGCTCGACACCGAAGAACGGCAGGGTGGCGGAGCCGGGCTTGGTGGCGATCGCACCCGGGAGCGGCGTCAGGAGATGGCCGCCGGTTTCGGTCTGCCACCAAGTGTCGACGATGGGGGCTTTGCCCTTGCCGATGTTGTCGTTGTACCAGACCCAGGCCTCGGGGTTGATCGGCTCGCCCACGGTGCCGAGGACCTTGATGGTGGAAAGATCATAGGGCTCGGTGAACTCGGTGCCTTTCGACATCAGCGCGCGGATCGCGGTGGGGGCGGTGTAGAACTGGTTCACCTTGTGCTTGTCGCAGACGGCCCAGAAGCGGCCGGCGTCGGGGTAGGTGGGCACGCCTTCGAACATCACCGTGGTGGCGCCGTTGGCAAGGGGCCCGTAGACGATGTAGCTGTGGCCGGTGACCCAGCCGACGTCGGCGGTGCACCAGAAGATATCGCCGTCGTGGTAGTCGAAGACATATTCGTGGGTCATCGCGGCATAGAGCAGGTAGCCGCCGGTGGTGTGCACGACGCCTTTGGGCGCGCCGGTGGAGCCCGAGGTATAGAGGATGAAAAGCTCATCCTCGGCGTTCATCGGCTCCGGCGGGCAGTCGGCGGAGGCTTGGGCCATGTGCTGCGTGTAGCTGTGGTCGCGGCCGTCCTGCATGGGGACGTCGCCGCCGGTGCGCTCGACGACCAGCGTGGTGACGTCGCCGCAGATCGAGAGCGCCTTGTCGGCGTTGGTCTTCAAGGGCGTGTTGCGGCCGCCGCGGGGGGCCTCGTCGGCGGTGATCAGGAGCTTCGCTTTGCAGCCTTGCACGCGGGCGGCCAGCGCCTCGGGCGAGAAGCCGGCGAAGACGATGGAGTGGATCGCGCCGATGCGGGCGCAGGCGAGCATGGCATAGGCGGCCTCGGGGATCATCGGGAGGTAGAGCACGACGCGGTCGCCCTTGCCGACGCCCAAGGCTTTGTAGACATTGGCGAGCTTGCAGACGTTTTCGTGCAGCTCTTTGTAGCTGATATGCTTGTCGACGTTGGGGTCGTCGGATTCCCAGATGATCGCGGTCTGGTCGCCGCGGCTGGCCAGATGCCGGTCGATGCAGTTGGCGGCGACGTTGAGCTCGCCATCCTCGAACCATTTGATCGAGACGTCGGGGTGGGCGAAGGTGGTGTTCTTGATCTTGGTGGGCGCTTTGATCCAGTCGAGGCGCTTGGCGTGTTCGCCCCAGAACGCCTCGGGGTCGGCGACCGAGGCGTCGTACATCGATTTGTACGTGGCGGCGTCGATTTTCGCATTGGCGACGAAGTCGTCGGAGGGTGTGTGGATCTCGTCGGCGTGTTCAATCATCGGTGGTCTCCGTCCCGGTAGTGCGGCCTGGCGCGCGGGCGCCCAGGCGGGAAGTCAGTCGTGGCCCTTGGGGCTTATCGTTTTGGGGGCGGGGCGGCTTTGATCCAGGCCAAAGCCGCCCGCGGTGGTCAGATCGCCAGGTATTCGGCGCGCAGTTCCTCGTTGTCGAGCACCTCTTGCGCGGTGCCGTCGAACACCACGGTGCCGGTATCGAGGATCACAGCGCGGTCGGCGAGCATCAGCGCGCGGATCGCGTTCTGTTCGACGATCACCGTGGTGATGCCCTGCTCTTTGATGATGTTGAGCGTCTTTTCGATCTCGTCGACGATCACCGGGGCCAGCCCTTCGTAGGGTTCGTCCAAGAGCAGAACCTTGATGTCCCGCGCCAGCGCCCGGGCGATGGCCAGCATCTGCTGTTCGCCGCCCGAGAGCGTCACGCCCTCTTGCTTGCGGCGTTCGCCGAGGCGGGGGAAGAGCTCGTAGATGCGGTCGAGCGACCAGCCGATCGGCGGGGCGATCTGGGCCAGCTGCAGGTTCTCCTCGACCGTCAGGCCGGGGATGATGCGGCGATCCTCTGGCACCAGCTGGATGCCGGCGGTGCTGGCCTCGAAGCTGGCCATGGTGTGCAGGGGTTTGTGGTCGAGCCAGATCTCGCCATAGGTCACGCGCGGGTTGTCGAGCCGGGCGACGGCGCGCAGGGTCGAGGTCTTGCCGGCGCCGTTGCGGCCCAGAAGGGCGAGGATCTCGCCCTCGTGCACGGTGAACGACACGCCTTGGACGATGTAGCTTTCGCCGTAATAGGCGTGGATGTCCCAGACCGAAAAGAAGGCCGGGGCGGTGGCCGCCACGTTGGCGTGCTTGGAGAAGTCCGGCTTTTCGTAGTGCTTGGACTTGGTGTCTTCGATCAGCGTCATGTCACGCTCCTTGAAGCTTCGCGGCACCGGGGGCGGCGCGCAGGTCGGTGGTATGGGCCGGCGTGTCCTGGGTGGCGGCCGCGGGGCCGGAGCCCTCTGCGCCGGCGGCCTGCGGCGCGGCGCCGAGACCGGCCTCGGGCCGGCCGGCGCCGAACAGCATCACGTCCAGGACGAACGCCGCGGGGTCCATCAATGCGCCTCGCCCAGATAGGCTTCGCGGACCTTCGGGTGGCCCTTGATGTTGTCGGGCGTGTCCTCGACCAAGGGCGTGCCCTGCGCCAGCACGGTGATGCGTTCGGCGAGCGAGAACACCACGTGCATGTCGTGCTCGATGATCGCGATGGTGATGTCGCGCTTGTCGTGGATTTCCTTGAGCAGATCGATGGTGTTGTTGGTGTCGGCGCGCGCCATGCCGGCGGTGGGTTCGTCCAGCAGTAATAGGCGCGGCTGCTGCACCAGGCACATGGCGATCTCGAGCCGCCGTTTGTCGCCGCGGCTGAGGCTGCCGGCGTGGTCGTGCCGGCGGTCGAGCATGTTGACGTCGTCCAGCATCGCCTCGCCCAGATCGTTGATCTCGGCCTCATTGGCCACGCTTTCGAAGGCGTGCATCCGGAACGACCCGTCGCGCTTGGCGAAGCAGGGGATCATGACGTTTTCCATCACCGTGAGATCGGCGAAGATCTCGGGGGTCTGGAACACGCGGCTGATGCCCATCTGGTTGATCTCGTGCGGCTTGCGCCCCAGCACCGACTGGCCGTCGAACATCACCGATCCGGTGTCGGGGATCAGCTTGCCGACGAGGCAGTTCAGCAGTGTCGACTTGCCGGCCCCGTTCGGTCCGATGATGGCGTGGACCGAGCGCTCGTTGACGCTGAGGTTCACGTCGCCCAAGGCCTGCAGACCGCCGAAGCGCTTGTTGACGCCTTTGACTTCGAGGATTCCCATCGCTCAGTCCTCCTTACTCGCCCACATGCGGGGTCGGTTGCGGGTGATGCTCGGGGTCGGTGCCGCCGGGCGCGGCCTTCTTCTTGCGCTTGCCGAAGAGCCGCGCGATGCGCTGGCCGCCTTCGACCAGGCCGCCGGGCAGGAAGATCACCACCAGCATGAAGACGATGCCCAAGGTCAGGTGCCAGCCCTTGCCGATGAAGGGATGGATCAGGAACACCAGCGCGTCCTCGATCCCATCGGGCAGGAAGGCGAACCAGCCGTGCAGGATGTTGTCGTTGATCTTCGAGATGATGTTTTCCATGTACTTGATCAGGCCCGCGCCCAGGACCGGGCCGATCAGCGTGCCGGCACCGCCGAGGATGGTCATCAGCACGACCTCACCGGACGCGGTCCAGAACATCCGCTCGGGGCCCACCTGGGTGTCCATCGCCACCATCAGGCCGCCGGCCAGACCGGCATACATGCCCGAGATTACGAAGGCGGCGAGCGTGTAGGGCTTGGAGTTCAGCCCGGTGTAGTTCACCCGCTGCTGGTTCGATTTCACCGCGCGCAGCATCATGCCGAAGGGCGAGCGGAAGATGCGGATCGCCAGGTAGAAGCTGATCAGCATGACGACCGCCGCGACGTAGTAGCCGGTGTTGAACGTCCAGAGCCATGCGCCCGCATCGATTTCGAGGCTGGTGCGCATGTCGAGGCCGAAGAAGTTGGCGCGTCCGATTTCGCCTTCGGCGAGGTTGGACAAAAGCGGCGTATCGGTGGCCTTGATCTGCAGACCGGTTTCACCGCCGGTGAGTGGGGTGAGCACCGAGTAGGCCAGAGCATAGGACATCTGCGCGAAGGCCAAGGTCAGGATCGAGAAGTAGATGCCCGTCCGCCGCAGCGAGATATAGCCCACGACGACCGAGAACAGTCCCGCGACGATCACCGCGAAGATGATCGAGGGGATGATGTTCAAGGTCAGCAGCTTCATAGACCAGATCGCGGCGTAGGATCCCACGCCCAGAAACGCGGCGTGGCCGAAGCTGAGGTATCCGGTCAGGCCGAACAGGATGTTGAAGCCGATCGCGAAGATCCCAAAGATCACGAAGCGCTGCATCAGGTCGGGATAGCCCGCGTTGAACTGCGCCAGCTCCGAGCCTTCCGGGAACGGGTTGAGGATGAAGGGGGCCAGCATCGTCAGCACCGCCACGATCAGAAACAGGGAGAGGTCTTTCTTGCCGAGACCCAGCAACCCGGACCTGGACTTGGGCGACGTCGGAGCGGCGGGGACGCTGCGAGGCGCCGTGTCGGTCGTTTGTTCGGACATTGGCTTATTCCTCCATCACGCCCTTGCGGCCCATCAGGCCCCGTGGACGGGTCAGCAGAATGATGATGGCGACCAGGTAGATCACGATCTGGTTGATGCCGGGAATGAGGTCGATGACCTCCTTCATCGAGGCAAAGCTCTCCAGAACGCCCAGCAGGAAGCCTGCAAGCACGGCGCCCGGGAGCGAGCCCATGCCGCCCACGACGACCACGACGAAGCTCAGGACCAGAAAGTCCATGCCCATGTGGTAGTTCGGTGAGTTGATCGGCGTGTACATCACGCCCGCAAGGCCCGCGACGGCGGCGGCGATGCCGAACATGATGGTGAATCGGCGGTCGATGTTGATGCCCAGAAGGCCCACCGTCTCTCGGTCCGCCATGCCGGCGCGCACGACCATGCCGAAGGTGGTGAACTGCAGGAAGGCGAAGACTGCGGCGATGATCACAAGCGCGAAGACGAAGTACACCAGCCGCCAGTAGGGATAGATGATGGTGTTCTCGGCAAAGCCCAGAAGCGCGCCGAAGTCGAAACTGCCGGCAAAGGCGTCGGGCGCCGGCGTCGGGATCGGGTTGGCTCCGTAGAACGCCTTGATGATCTCTTGCAGCACGATCGCCAGACCGAAGGTCACCAGGATCTGGTCGGCGTGCGGGCGCTTGTAGAAATGCTTGATCAGCCCGCGCTCCATGATGAAGCCGAAGGCGATCATGATCGGGATCGCGAACAGGATCGCGAGCGGCACCGCCCAGTCGATGATCGCCGCCCCGGTGGCTTCCCCGAACCAGGCGTGGACGTACGGCACGTCGACCTTCAGCGGGTTGCCGAGAAAGTCGGTCTTGGTCTCGTCGACCACCTGATAGCTCAGCGTCAGGATCCGCTGCAGCGTCACCGCGCAGAACGCGCCGATCATGAACAACGCCCCGTGGGCGAAGTTCACCACGCCGAGCGTGCCGAAAATCAGCGTCAGGCCGAGCGCGATCAGCGCATAGGCCGAGCCCTTGTCGAGGCCGTTCAGGATTTGAAGAATGATGGCGTCCATGTCCCCACCTTTCGGTTTGCCGGGAAATCGTCAGCCGGGCGCCAAGGCCCGGGGGATGCGCCCCGCCGCGATCGGCGGGACGCGGGGAGTGCCGGGCGGGCTCGCGCGACCCGCCCGGATCTGGTCGCTTACGCGCCCGGGTTGCAGGCGCCCAGTTCGCCGCCGAAGATCGAGGCGTCGTAGGTGACCTGCGCGACCGGGGTGATTTCGACGATTTCGAGAAGGTCGAATTCCGAGGTCGGGTTTTCCTTGCCCTTCACCACGAGCACGTCCTTGAAGCACTGGTGGTCCTCGGCGCGGTAGAGCGTCGGTCCGTTGCCCAAGCCGTCGAACTCGAAGCCTTCGAGAGCCTCGACCACGGCGCAGGGGTTGAACGACCCGGCCCGGTTGACGGCATCCGCGTAGAGCAGCGTCTGGCAGTAGGTGGTGTGCGCCGCCTGGCTCGGCGGGAAGCCGTACTTGGTGCCGAAGGACTTCACGAAGGCCTTCGAGCCCTCGTCCTGCAGCGACCAGTGCCAGTTCGTCGAACCGAAGATGCCCTTCACGTTTTCGCCGGCGCCGCGGGCCATCAGGCGCGAGTAGAGCGGCACGATGATCTCGAAGTTCTTGCCGTTCACTTCCTTTTCGCGCAGGCCGAACTGCACCGCGTTGGTCAGCGAGTTGACCATGTTGCCGCCGTAGTGGTTCAGGACCAGCACGTCGGCGCCCGACTGCAGAACCGGCGCGATGTAGGACGAGAAGTCGGTCTGGGTCAGCGGCGTCTTCACGGCCGCGACGGTTTCCCAGCCCATCGCTTCGGTCGAGGTCTTCACCGCCTCTTCGGTGGTGTAGCCCCAGTTGTAGTCGGCGGTCAGGTGATAGGCCTTACGGTCGGTGCCGTAGTTGTTGGCCAGGATCGGCGCCAGCGCGGCGCCCGACATGTAGGAGTTGAAGAAGTGGCGGAAGCCGTTGGCCTTCTTGTCCTTGCCGGTGGTGTCGTTGGAGTGCGTCAGACCCGCCATGAAGATCACGCCGGCCTCCTGGCAGAGCGCCTGCACGGCCACGGCCACGCCCGAGGACGAGCCGCCAGTGATCATGATGGCGCCGTCCTTCTCGATCATCGAGCGGGCCGAGGCGCGGGCGGCGTCCGACTTGGTCTGGGTGTCGCCGGTGACGTACTTGACCTCGCGGCCGAGGATGCCGGTGCCGTCGAGCGTCTTCGACGAGAACGTCGGGATCATGCCGCCGTCGCCGCCGCCGTTGAGGTGCTCGACCGCCAGCTCATAGGCGCGCAATTCGTCGGCGCCCTCGTCGGCGTAGGGCCCGGACTGCGGCACGTTGAAGCCAAGTACGACTTCGCTGTCGCCGGGCGCGTTGGTGAAGCCGGTATGGCTGCCGGCCCAGGAAGCGCCGGTGAAGATCGTCGGCATCGCCAGCGCGCCGCCGGCCACGGTGCCGGTTTTCAGCACGCCGCGACGAGTGAGAGTGGTTTTGGGCATTGATATCCTCCCGTTACGTTCAAGTCCGCAGCGGACGGTTCCTCCACGCCCACCACACCCCTTTTACAGGATGGTGGCATTATTGTGGCGGCGGCGAAAACTGCTCAATAAGACCTTTTGGAAAAACGAAAATCCTGTAAACAAATACACAAAGCTGTGGTAGAGGGTGTAAAGAAATTTTCTTAACGCAAGGGAAATCCATGCGATTCGAGACGCTTAGGCGATGCCGGCGGGGGCGCTAACCGGCAGCCGGATCCGCGAACGCCGGGTGATGCTGGGGATCAAGCAGGCCGCGTTAGCGCGAACGGCCGGGATATCGGCGGCCTATCTCAACCTTGTCGAGCACAACAAGCGCAGAATCGGCGGCAAACTCTTGGTCGATATCGCCCGAGCGCTGGACGTCGATGCCGCTGCGCTGGCCGAGGGCGCCGAGGCCGAGCTGGTCAGCGGTTTGCGCGACGCGGCGGCACGGGCGCCGGAGGTCGCGACCGAGGACGCGCGGGTCGAGGAATTCGCCGGCCGGTTTCCGGGCTGGGCCGGGCTGGTGGCCAGCCAGCACCGCCGCATCGGCCGGCTGGAGCGCACGGTCGAGACGCTGACCGACCGAATGGCGCACGACCCGCATCTGGCGGCCTCGCTGCACGAGCTGCTCAGCACCGTCACCGCCATCAACTCCACCGCCTCGATCCTGGTTGAGCCCGGCGAGATCGAGGCCGAATGGCAGGACCGGTTCCACCGCAACATCCACGAGGACAGCCAGCGCCTGGCGGAGGGCTCGCGCGCGCTGGTGGCCTATCTCGACAGCGGCGCCGAGACCGAGATGGGGGCAAGTTCGCCGCAGGAAGAGCTAGAGGCCTGGCTGCAGGCGCAAGGCTTCCACGTGGCCGAGATGGAGCGCGCGCTGCCGGTCTCGGCCGAGGCACTGCTGCGCGGCGCAGGGGCGCTGGTGACCGAGGCCGGGCGCGATCTGGCAGCCGTCTATCTGGCCCGCTACCGGGCGGACGCATTGAAAATGCCCCTTGGCGAATTCCAGGCGGCGGCCGCGGCGCTGGCCTATGATCCGGCCGCGCTGGCCGACCGGTTCGGGGCCGATCTGGCGGCGGTGCTACGGCGGCTGGCCACTCTGCCCGAAGACGGGGCGGGGCGGATCGGGCTGGTGGTCTGCGACGGCTCGGGCGCCCTGACCTTCCGCAAGCCGGTCGAGGGCTTTCCGCTTCCGCGGTTCGGGGCGGCCTGCCCGCTTTGGCCCCTCTATCAGGCGCTGTCGCGGCCGATGACGCCGGTGCGCGCGCTGGTCGAGATGTCGGGCCGCGCGCGCGAGCGGTTCCTGACTTATGCGATCAGCCAGCCCGCCGGGGCGGCGGGGTTCGACACGCCGACGGTGTTCGAGGCAACGATGCTGATGCTGCCGGTCGACCGGGTG
>JASJCA010000006.1 GCA_030066215.1 Rhodobacter sp.
GCGAAGGCGGCGGGGTCGGTGCGCAGCGTCGGACCCACCGCCGACATCAGCCCGATAACGATCACGGCAAGCGTCAGCGCGGCGAGACCGTCGAGCGCCTGCACCGTTTCTGCGCTCGGGTCCGGGAACGCGGCGCGGCGCAGGGCGAAGGCGGCGGCCGTGGCGGCCGCGATGACGGCGGTCAGGCGCAAGGCGGTGGCGACGGTGCCGCCGAAGTCGCCCAGGCCCGGCAGCAGCCAAAACACCGGCAGGATCGTCAGCGGCAAAAGCGCGGTGCCGAGGATCAACAGGCGCATCGCCGGGGCGGGGTCGTGACCCAGCATCGCGGTGAAGGCCGGGCTTCCGGAAATCGACGGCGCGGCCATGGCCAGGACCAGTGCGAGGCCGGCGGCGCCGTGCTGCCAGCCGGCGAGTGCGAGCGCGGCGATCAGGACCAGCGGAACGCCGAGTTGCAGGGCGAGCGCGACCTTGAGCGCGCCTTGCGTCTCGCGCAGGGAGCCCACGGCCGCCCGCAAGCCGATGCGCAGCGCCGAAAGAAACACCAGAAGGGCAACCATCGCGGGCAGCGCGGGCTTCATCGCCTGCGCCAGCCCGGGCAGGCCGAAACCGCCGACCAAGCCCAGGACCAACAGCAGGCGCCCGTGCCGGGCGGCAAGGCGGAGAAGCCGCATTCAGCCGGCGGTCCAGACTTTCGCGAAAGTCTGGCGACAAAACCTCGTCGAGGTTTTGCGCGGCAAAGTCTCGGCGAAACTTTGCACCCGCTAGCCGCCCGGGCCTTTTCGGATGTTGTCGGGCAGCCAGGTGGCGATCTCGGGGAAGGCGATCAGCACGAAGACCATCAGCACCATGATCAGGAACATCGGGAAACCGGCGCGCGCGATGAACCCCATCTCGTGATGGGTCATGCCCTGCAAGACGAAGAGGTTGAAGCCGATCGGCGGGGTGATCTGCGCCATCTCGACCACCACCACGATGAAGATGCCGAACCAAATGAGGTCGATCCCGGCCTCGCGCACCATCGGCTCGACCACCGCCATGGTCAGCACCACCGACGATATGCCGTCGAGGAACATGCCCAGGATGATGTAGAAGACCAGAAGCACCATCAAGAGCTCGAACCGCGTCAGCTCCATCTGCGCGATGCCGTCGGCCAGGGCGCGGGGCAGGCCGGTGAAGCCCATCGACAGCGACAGGAACGCGGCCCCGGCGAGGATCATCGCGATCATAGCGCTGGTGCGGGTGGCGCCCATCAGCGATTCGGTGAAGGTCTTCCAGGTCAGCGAGCCCTGGCTGGCGGCCAGGATCAACCCGCCGATCACGCCGAAGGCGGCGGCCTCGGTCGCGGTGGCATAGCCCAGATACATCGACCCGATGACGACCATGATCAGCAGGATCACCGGGATCAGAAAGCGGGAATTGGCGACCCGCTCGGCGAAGGTCATCGCCGGCTCGGCCTTGGGGTTCCAACTCCGAGACACCTTGGACATGATCGCAACATAGGCCATGAACATCGAGGCCAGTACCAGGCCCGGCAGGATGCCCGCGAAGAACAGCTTCGAGATCGATTCGTTGATCGTGACGCCGTAGACGATCAGCGTCAGCGAGGGCGGGATCATCAGGCCCAGCGTGGCGGCGCCGGCGAGCGTGCCGATGATCATCGGCTCGGGGTATTCGCGTTTGCGCAGCTCGGGGATCGACATCTTGCCGACGGTGGTCAGCGTCGCCGCCGACGAGCCCGAGACGGCGGCGAAGACCGTGCAGCCGACGATGTTGGTGTGCACCAGCCCTCCCGGCAGCCCGGCCATCCAGGGGCTCAGGCCCTTGAACATGTCTTCGCTGAGCCGCGTGCGATAGAGGATCTCGCCCATCCAGATGAACAAGGGCAGCGCGGTCAGGGTCCAGGACGACGAGGCCGACCAGACCGTCGTCAGCATCACGTCGCCCACGGGCCGGGTGGTAAACAGCTCCATCCCGACCCAAGCCACGCCCATCAGGGCCAGGCCGACCCAGACGCCGGTGCCCAGCAGCAGGAACAGCACGAAGAGGAATAGGACGATGATCGAGAGGTCTTCCATCGCCCTACTCCCCGAAGCTCTGATCGACCAGATCGCGCTTGATCCGGTGTTTTCCGTCGAACAGAAGGTGCACCAGGTGGTCCGTCAGCGCGACCGCCATGATGACGGCGCCGCCCAGCATGAACGACTGCGGGATCCACAAGGGCGTGCGATCCTGTCCCTGGCTTATGTCGTTGATCATGATCGAAAAATTCACGAACCGCCAGCCGTAGTAGACGAAGTACCACATCACCGCCGCGCCGATGGCGAAGCACCAGACGTCGATCCAGCGGGCGACCGCGCGGGGCACCGCGTTCAGCACGATCGACACCCGGATATGGCTGCCGCGATTGAGCGCGTTGGCGAAGGCCAGAAACGACGCGGCGGCCATGAAATAGCCGGCATATTCCGGGATCCCCGGCGCCACCTCGCCGGTCCAGCGGGCGAGCATCTGCAGGACGATCAGCGCAAGGATCGCGATCAGGCAGAGCGCGGCGAGGATGCCGGCGAGCAAGTAGATGAAGTCCAAAACGGACCGAAGTCCCTTCAGCGCGCCCATGCCGTCCCCCGTTCGATTGGTCTTGATTGGGCGGCGGGCGGCCGCGTCAGACCGCCCGCACCATTGGCGTTATTGCATCGCCTTGAAGGCGTCGACGATGGCGGCACCCTCTTCGCCTGCGGCCTCGAGCCACTCGGCGGTCATGGTCTCGCCGATTTCTTTCAGCTCGCCGACCATCTGTTCAGACGCCGGCCCAACGGTCATGCCACCGTCGCGCAGACCCTGAAGGGTGAAGCCGGTGTACTCCTTCGAGCGCCAGAAGCCGGTGTATTCGGCAAGCTCGGCGCAGCCGCGGATGATGGACTTGTTCTCGTCCGAGACTCCGTCCCAAACGCCCGAGTTCACCATCACGTAGTTGCGCGGCAGCCAGGCATCGACCTCGTAGAAATAGTTCAGCGATTCCCAGACCTTGCGGTCATAGCCGGTGGACCCCGACGAGACCATCGAATCGGCCACGCCGGTCGCAAAGGCCTGGCTGATTTCGGCGGCCTCGATGGTCACCGGCAGCATGCCGGTCAGCTCGGCGAGACGCGAGGTCGCGTTGTTGTAGCTGCGGAACTTGATGCCTTCCATATCGGCGACCGAGTTCACCTCGTTCTTGAAGTAAAGCCCCTGCGGCGGCCACGGCACGGCGTAGAGCAGCGTCAGGTTCTGGCTTGCCAGCAGATCGGTGATTGGGCCCTTGGCGGCCTCCCACAGCTTCACGCTGTCGTCGAACGAGGTCGCCAGGAACGGGATCGAATCGAAGCCGAAGAGCGCGTTTTCGTTCTGGTGGCCGCTGAGCAGCCGCTCGCCGATCGGCACCTGGCCGGTCTGGATCGCGCGCTTGATCTGCGCACCGGGGAACAGGCTGCCCGAGGGGTGCGTGACGATCTCGATGGCGCCGCCGGTGCCGGTGGTCACGCATTTGGCGAACTCGGCGCCCACGGCGGAGTGGAAGTTGGTGGCCGAATAGGCCATCGGCATGTCCCATTTCTCGGAATGGCCGCCGGCCGGCGCGCTGGTCGCCGCCGCCGCGGTGATCGCGGTCGCGGCCAAGAGCTTGGTGAGTGTCGTCATGGTTTTCCTCCCGGTTGGTTTATCACTTTCGCCGCCAAACACGCGGCCTACCCGGCGAACCGTGCCGGAGAATGGGCGCTCAGGTCAACATTCGGTTGCCGTCCGGCGATGAGTTGCGCCAGGAGACGGCCGGTTTTCGGCCCTCCCGTCAGCCCGACATGGTCGTGGCCGAAACCAAGATAGGCGCCCTCGATTCCCGGCGCCGCGCCGATCAGCGGGATCGAGTCGGCAACCGACGGGCGGTGGCCCATCCACTCCACCGTCTTCTTCCACGAAATTCCCGGGATCGCAGCGCGGATGTTCTTTTCCAAAAGCCGGAACGGCGCCCGGCTCGGCGGCGCGTCGAGCCCGCCGAATTCGACGATCCCCGCCAGCCGCAGCCGCCCCTCCATCGGCGTGGCGACGAACTTGCCCGAGGCGACCATGACCGGCGACCGCGGCATCACCGAGGGCTCCCACAACTCCAAGTGATAACCGCGCTCGGATTCGAGCGGCACGTCGATCCCGAGCGTCTTCGCCAGCGGCCCCGACCAGACGCCCGTTGCCAGAACCACAGCGTCGCAGGCGATCGTCTCGCCGCCGGCGCGGACCCCAGTGACGCGGCCGTCCACCCGCATCACATCCGTCACGTCGGCCTTCAGCACGCGCGCCCCATTCGCCTCGGCCTCGGCGGCGAGGTCCTTGACGTACAACCCCGGGTCGCTGATTCTCCCGTGGTTTTTCAGCCGCGCCGCACATTTCAGCGCTGGACCGAAGGCGGGATCATAGGTCTTGAAGTTATCGCCCTCGAGCACGTCCCAGTCGAACCCGTTCTCCTTGCGCACCGACCAGCCGAACGCGTCATTCTCGAAATGCGCGCGGTCGTTGTAGACGAAGAGGTAATCCGACGGCACGACCCATTTCTCGGCCCGGGTCCCGGCCGCGAGCGCCTGGTGGTCGGCGAGGCTGTCGCCGATGATCGGCATCAGCGCGGCGGCCCGGTGCCGGACCGAGTCGGCATTGGCATGGCGCAGGTAGCGGATCAGCCACGGCGCAAGCTTCGGCAGGTAGCCCCATTTCAAGAACAGCGGCTGGTCCGGCGAAAACAACATCTTCGGCGCCTTGCGCATAAGCCCCGGCACCGTCACCGGCACGATCGAGCACGAGGCCAGCACCCCACCATTGCCGTGGCTCGTCCCCTCGCCCGGCTCCAACCGGTCGATGAGCGTCACGTCATGCCCGTCGCGCTGCAGCCACAGCGCGGTGGAGACACCGACGATCCCGGCCCCGACGATGACGACCGACTTGCTCATGCGGCATTCGCAAGATGCTGCAGCTTGTCGAAGTCGGGCCGGATCCCCAGCCCCGGCCCGTCCGGCACGGTCACTTTGCCGCCCTGGCTGGGGAACGGCGCCTCCAGGATGTCCTCGGCCAAATAGTATTGCGCCTGATAGAACTCACAGCCAAGCGTGATTTCGGGCGTCGCGGCGATCATGTGTGCGCCGGCCAGATGCGCCAGCCCGCTCTCGAACATGTCTCCGCCATAGGCGGTCATGCCAGCCGCCGCGGCCATCTGTGCGACCGCACGGGCGCGCCCCATCCCGCCCGCCTTCATAATCTTCACCGACACCCCGTCGGCGATGCCCTCGGTGACGGCCCGGGTCATGTCCTCGGGGCCGAAGACGCTTTCGTCGGCCAATAGCGGCACCTGGATCGCCGACCGGATCTCGCGCATCAGCCCGAAATGATGCGACCGCACGGGTTGCTCGATGAATGCAGGGCTGAATGCGGCGATGTCGCGGACCCGCGCAAGGGCGTCGCCGGGCTCGAGCCCCTGGTTGAAATCGACCCGGACCTCGAAGTCAGGGAAGTCGCGCGCGATGCGCTCCAGCCGGAGGATGTCGAAGGCGTGGCCTGCAAATCCGGTCTTGAGCTTGATCAGCCGCACGCCGTCGTCGCGGATCCGGCGCAAGAGGTCGATATCGGCGTCGAAGTCCGGGTTGGCGATCGACACAGACAGTGGAATCGTATCGCGGCACTTGCCGCCCAAAAGCGCCCAGACTGGCAGCCCCGCGATCCGCCCGGTCAGGTCCAAAAGCGCGGTCTCCAGCGCTGCCTTGGCCTCGGTGCAATGGGCGACGGCGCGGGCCGCATCGGCCAGGATCGCGGCCCGGTCGCCGACCCGCCGCCCGACGACGTGCGGCCGGATATAGCGGTCGAGCGCGGCGTAAGACGCCTCGGGTGACCCGGTGAAGACCGCCCAGGGCGCGGCCTCGCCCCATCCGTTTTGCCCGCCCTCGGCGGTCAGGCGCAGGACGACGATTTCGCAGGTGCCTTCGACCGCGCCGATGCCGTGGTCGCGGCGCGAGACCACCGGCAGCGCCAGGTGCCACAGGTCGTAGCCGATGATGGTCTGGTCCAGGTCGCTCACGGTGCCCTCCGAGGTGGAGTTTGCCGGACCCACGCCCGCCGGTTCAAGCCCCGCGCTCAGGCGACCCATTCCGACACCGGCGCGGCGGCCTCGTGCAGGGGCTGGCTGATGACGTCGACGAGGCTCGGCCCCTCATGCGCCAGCGCCTGACGGAGGACCGGGATCAGGTCGGCCGGGTCCTCGACCGTCCAGGCCTTCACGCCGAAGGCCCGCGCCACCGCGGCATGGTCGGTGCGGCCGAAATCGACATTGTAGAACCGCTGGCCGAAGCCGGCGTTCTGTCCCGCCTTGATCCAGCCGAAGGTGGCGTTGGAGAACACGATCGCGGTGATCGGCAGGTCGTAGCGCACCAGCGTCTCGAACTCGCCGCAGCAAAAGCCGAACGACCCGTCGCCCATCACGCTGAGGACCTGCGCGTCGGGCCGGCCCACCTGCGCCCCGATCGCCGCCGCCAGCGAAAAACCCAGGGCGCCGTGCGCCCGGTTGGTGATGAACCGCCGGCCGGCGCACGACCAGCGGTAATGCGCGCTGAAATAGGGGCACGGCGTGCCCGGATCGGCGCAGATCACCGCGTCGTCGTCCAGAACCTGTTGCAACGCCGCCATCACCGCCTCGGGCCGGATCGGGCGGTCCTGGGCTGCGGCGAGGGGCCGGAAGGCCGCCCCTTTCGCGGCCCAGGCGGCTTGGGCGCGCTCGGCGCCTCCTTGGGACCGCAGATCGTCGCGCCGGCGCAGCTCGGCCAGCAGCGCCTGCAGCGCCAGCTTCGCGTCGGCGCAGAGTGCCACGTCGGTGGGGTAATTCGCGCCGATCGCCATCGGGTCGCTGTCGATATGGATCACTGTCGTGCCGGGCGCGGGCGACCGCCAGCGCTCGGTCGTGACCGATCCCGCGCGACAGCCGATGAAGATCACCACGTCGGCCTCGTCCACCACCGCGCGCGTCGCCGGCACCCCACCGTTCGAGCCGACGACGCCGACGGCCTGCGGGTGCGTCTCGGCGATGGCGCCCTGGCCGGAGACGGTGGTCGCGACCGGCAGATCGAGCGCTTCGGCCAGGGCCGCCAGCTCGGCTTCGGCACCGGCCAGGACGGGCCCACCACCGCAGATCGCCACTGCGCGGCGCGCGCCCTCGAGCACGTCGACCGCGTCTTTCACGGCTTGCGGATCCGGTGCGGCGCGCTCGGCCGGGTACGCCCGGTGCCGCGGGTCGGCCCAGATCTCGGCCGCCTCGACCGGCGCTTTCTGGGTGTCGAAGGGAAGGGCCAGGTGCACCGCCCCCGGGCGGCCGGTGGTCATCGCCCGGAACGCCTGCCGCACTTCCGCGGGCAGCCGCTGGGCGGCATTCAGCGAGGCGTTCCACTTGGTCAGGGGCGCCATCAGCGCCACCTGGTCGAGTTCTGTCAGCGGATACTTCCCGCGCGAGGTCGTCGCCACGTCGGTCGTGATCGCCAGCACCGGCACCGACGAATCGTTGGCCTCGACCAGCCCCGGCAGGATATAGGTCGCCCCGCCGCCCGACGGCCCCTCGCAGACCCCCGGCTTGCCGGTCACCCTGGCATAGGCGTCGGCCATGTAGGCAGCGTGGCGTTCGTCGCGGGTCAGGAAGTGGTTGATGCCGTGGTCGAGCCGGGCGAGCGCGTCGTAGAACGGCAGCGTGGTGTCGCCGCAGAGCCCGAACATATGCGTGACGCCGTAAGCCTCCAGCAGACGCACCATCGCCTCGGCGCCGGTCATCTGGTTGCTCCGGGCTGTGTCCATCCCGCGTCCTTGTGGGCAAATGTGTATACAGACTTGCATTCTTTCGCCGAGTCGGGTTGGATGTCAACCATCGAAAGCCGGGAGAGACAATGAGCGAGGGACGGGTCGAGGATATCTATGCCCGGGTGAAGGCGCAGGTGGTGGGCTTCGGCATTCGCCCGGGCGAGCGCATCAACGAGGTAGTGCTGGCCCGCGACCTGGGCGTCAGCCGCACGCCTTTGCGCGAGGCGCTGAACCGGCTGGTGGCCGAGCGGCTGGTGGAGGTCCGCCCCGGCACCGGATTCTTCTGCCGCACGCTAGAGCCTCAGGCGGTTTTCGACCTCTACGAGTTGCGCCGGATCATTGAGGTCTCGGCGGTCATGCTGGCCTGCCAGCGCGCCTCGGACGAGGCCTTGGCGGCCTTTGCCGAGGACACAATCGCCCATGGCCTCGACGTCACCGGGCTCAGCGTCGCCGAGGCAACCGCGCGCGACGAGGCCTTTCATGTCGGCATCGCCGAGATGACGGGAAACACCGAACTCGCCGCCGAGTTACGGGCGATCAACGATCGCATCCGCTTTATCCGCTGGGTGAATATGGCAGCGCGGGTCGCGGCCTCGAAGGACCAGCACCGGGCCATCCTGCAAGCGCTGCTCGACCGCGACGAAGACGGCGCCGGCGATGCTATGGCCGACCACATCTCGCGCCGCAAGGACCAGGTCAGCGAGGCTGTGAAGGAAGGTATCTCGACCATTTACATAGGCGGGCCCGACGAGTTGATGGCGCGTGTGCCGGACGAGGTCTGAAGTGAAGGCGCAGGGCGGCAAGGCAATCTATGGTGCGTCCGTCGGTATCCTGATGCTCGAGGCCCGGTTTCCCCGCATCCCCGGCGACATGGGCAACGCGCTGACCTGGCCGTTCCCGGTGCTCTACAAGGTGGTGCGCGCGGCTTCACCAGAACGGGTGGTGCGGCGTCGCGCCGAGGGGCTGCTGCCGGCCTTCCTGGATGCCGCGCGCGACCTGGTGGCGGACGGTGCCGACGGGATCACCACGAACTGCGGGTTCCTGTCGCTCTACCAGGACGACCTCGCCCAGGCGGTGGGCGTGCCGGTCGCGGCCTCGTCGCTGATGCAGGTGAGGCTGGTCGACGCGATCCTGCCGCCCGGCAAGCGTGCTGGGATCCTGACGATCTCGGGCAGCAGCTTGACGGCGGACCATCTGGTCAGGGCCGGGGTGCCCGCGGACACGCCCGTCGGCAGCACTGAAGAGGGGCGCGAATTCACCCGAACGATCCTGGACGACGCGCCCGAGATGGACGTGGCCGCGGCACGGGCCGACAATGTCGAGGCCGCGCGTGCCCTGGCCACGGCGCATCCCGAAATCGGCGCGCTGGTCCTGGAATGCACCAACATGATCCCCTACGCCGCCGACATCCGCGCGGCCACCGACCTGCCGGTCTTCACCATGGCGAGCTTCGTGGCGTGGTTTCAGTCCGGGCTGCGCCCGCCGGCTTATCCCGACGCCTGAGCCGCCGGTCCCGAGGCGCTGGACGAAAACTCCGCCAGTGCGTTCAGAAGTTCCGACTTGCGCACCGGTTTCGACAGGACCGGTGCGTCGGCAAGCGGGCCGAGCTCGTCCGGCGAGGTGCCGCTGGGGTAGCCCGAGATGAACATCACGCGCAGCTCGGGAACCTGCTCGGTGGCGCGGCGCGCCAGGTCCGGCCCCTGCAGCCGCCCGGGCATCACCACGTCGGTCAGCAGGACGTTCGGCCGCAGACCGTCCTCGATCATCCGCAAGGCAGCGTCGCCGCTGTCGGCCGTGGTCACCTGGTGGCCCATCGACCCAACCTGACGCTTCAGCATACGCAGCACGTCGACTTCGTCTTCGACGAGCAGGATGTGCAGCGGCGCCGGCGGCGTCCGGCCTTCCACGGCGGACGCGGCGTCCGCTTCGGCGGCGGGGAAGTACATGCGCACCGATGTGCCACGCCCGACCTCCGAGCTTAGCTTGGTCGTGCCGCCCGATTGCCGGGTGAAGCCCAGAACCGTCGACAGACCGAGCCCGGTACCCCTGCCCACCGGTTTGGTCGTAAAGAACGGATCAAAGGCGTGAGCCGCATGTTCCGGTGCCATACCGTGGCCGGTGTCGCTGACGGCGATCACGGTGAAAAGCCCGGGGGCCATATGCTCGCCCTCGCCCAAAGCCATGTCATCGGCGACCTCGATCTGGCGGATGTCGATGGTCAGGCTGCCGCCTTGGTCCATCGCGTCGCAGGCGTTGATCACCAGGTTCAGGATCGCGGTTTCGAGCTGGCTGCGGTCTGCGCGGATGGACGGTGCCGTGCCCGGCCCATCGATCCGCAGTGCGATGTTGGCAGGCAGGGTGCGCCGCAACATCGACTCCATCTCGGCCACTACCGCGGCCGGGTTCAGCACCGCAGGCTGCAACTGCGCGCGCCGCGCGTAGGCCAGAAGCTGGCGGGTCAGGCTGCTGCCGCGGAACGACGCCTTGATTGCCTGGTCGATCAGGTCGATCCGGTCGGCAATGTCGGGGTCCTCGCGCAGCAATTCCAGATTGCCGACAATCACGCTCAGCAGGTTGTTGAAGTCATGCGCAACTCCGCCGGTCAGCTTGCCGAGTGCGTCCATCTTCTGTGCCTCATGCAGCAGCTCTCGGCTTTCGTGCAAGCCCCGCTCGGTTTCGACCTGACCAGTGACGTCGACGACAAAACCGCTGAAAACGGTCGAACCGTCAGTCTGACGCTCTGGCGTGCCGTATCCGTGCAGCCACTTCTCGGCGCCGGATGGAGTGGTGATGCGCCAGCGCAGGTTCCATTGCCGCTCTTGCGCGATCGACTGCGCGATCTCGGCCTCCACCGCGGCCAAATCGTCGGGATGGATCATGTCCCAGATCAGCGAGGCATCGTTCTGAATATCGGCGGCATTGACCTCCCAAAGGTCGCGACAGCCGGCACTGATGTAGGGCACTGAGTGGCGGCCGTCTGTCTGATGCAGGTTCACCATCACCGCGCCGGGAATGCTCTCGGTCATCTTGGCGAACCGCTGTTCGGAGCGGTCCAAGGCCTGTTGCGCCACCACTTGTTCGGTTATGTCACGGATCGAGCCGTTGACCTGCAGCGCGGTACCGTCGGTCGCCCTTGACGTAACCTGGCCGCGGCTGGCGACCCAGATCGTCGATCCGTCGATCCGTCGGTCCGTCTGATGCGATAGCGGTCTTCGAACCGGTCGCGCAGATCGCGGCTTTCGTCGATGCGCAGGGTGAGCCGCGCCTTGTCATCAGTGTGGATACGGGCAATTACGTCGTCGATCCGGTGCTCTGTTTCGGCGTCGCTGAGACCGAAAAGCCGCGACCAAGTGGCGTTGTGCACGATGCGGCCTGTGGTGACGTCCCAAGACCAGGCGCCCTCACCGATCAATTCGAGGATCGCCTCGAGGTCGATGCTGCGCTGCTCAATGTGATCCATCACGCCCGTCTCAAACCCGGTCGTTGAAATACCCGACCGTCACTCAGATCGCGGTGGATGCTACAGGCGAAAAGCCACAAGCCGCAACAGCCCAAGGGTTAACGGCAAGGCGCGCGATGCGCATGGACGGGGTCGGATGGGGTCCATTTGGCTTGGCAGTTCAGCACCCGCGTTGCCGGAAAGTCCCGCCGACAGGCTCTCGCGAATGCGGTTTGAGACAGGCTTCAAAACGGCATCGAATCCGCTTGCTGGTCCGAAGGTCTGCGCAGGGTGCGCATCGGCGGCAGAATGTGATGGGACCTCGCCGCCTTCTAGCGCGGCAGCACCGCCATCGCTTCGACTTCGACCACAAACTCTGGGCGAGTGAAGCCCGCGACGATCATCAGGGTGGACGCCGGCGGCGGTTCTACCTTGGCCAACCAAGCATCCCGCGCCGCCATATAACCCGCCATATGCACGCGGTCGGTCACGTAGGCATTGATCCTCACCACATGAGTCCGGTTTGCACCGGTTTCACCCAGAATCGCGTTAATGTTGGCAAAGCAGATCGCCGCTTGCGCCTCGGCGCCATCGGGAACTGTGCCGTCCGCGGCCAGGCCCAACTGGCCCGACGTTACGATCAATGTCCCAGCCTCCACCGCAACTCCATGAGAGTAGCGGGCAAAAGGCGGTGCGATCGCGTTTGGATTGAGTGCGGTCACGACTGTCTCCATTTATCCGAAATTGCGGGATTCATGGCGCGCGCCGGTTCCCGTCGCCAGCCTCTACAAGCTCTTTGAGCCCGGCATTGCCCAAATCCAGTGCAATTCACGAATCTCTGCCCAATTCTTGACCGCGGATCAATCGCCGTTACCCTCTGTCGTGAGGCCTGGCTTCCCCCTCGGGTCGGCCAGAACAAGTGTAGTGCGACCTATCACCCAAGGAGGACCCTGGATGTCGTTCAAGACCACTGTTGCCGTTGCCGGTATGGCGTTTGTTGCCGCGGGCGCTGCCATTGCGCAAGAGAAGGCGGTGTTCGGAACCAACTGGCTGGCGCAGGCCGAGCACGGCGGGTTCTATCAGTCCGTTGCCGATGGCACCTACGCCGCCTGCGGCCTAGACGTCGAAATCCTGCCCGGCGGTCCGCAGGTCAACAACCGCGCGCTGATGCTGGCCGGCCGAATCGACTTTCACATGGGCGGCGACCTGCTGCAGGCCTTCAACGCGGTCAAGGAGGGCATCCCGGTCGTCTCGGTCGCCGCGACCTTCCAGAAGCACCCGCAAGTGATTCTCGCGCATCCGGGCGAGGCCGACAGCTGGGACGAACTCAAGGACCTGACCCTGTTGATCGGCGACAACGGCTTTGCCAGCTATTACCAGTGGATGATTGCCGAGCATGGCTTCACCGTGGAACAGCGCGAGCCTTACACCTTCAACCCCGCGCCCTTCATCGCCGACAAGCGCAAGGGCATGCAGGGGTATCTGTCGTCCGAGCCCTTCGCGGTGCAGAAAGAGGCTGGGTTCGAGCCCAACGTCTTCCTGATCGCCGATGCCGGTTATTCCACCTACGCCACCACGATCGAGGCGATGGCCGACACGATCGAGAACCGGCCCGAGGTCGTGAAGTGCTTTGTCGAGGGCTCTGCCAAGGGATGGTACAACTATCTCTACGGTGATAGCACGGCCGCGGATGAGCTGATCAAGGCCGCCAACCCCGACATGACCCAGGACAAGATCGAGTTCGCCAAGGCCTCGATGTTGGCCAACGGCATCGTCGATTCGGGTGACGCGCTGGAGCTTGGGATCGGCGCGATGACCGAGGCGAAGGTCGAAGACTTCTACAACAAGATGGTCGCGGCCGGTGTGATCGAGGACGGCCTCGACTGGAAGGCCGCCTTCACGACCGAGTTCACGAACCAAAAGGTCGGCATGGACATCAAGTAGTCCGCCTGATCCACTCGGGCAGGGGGCGGTGCGCGCCGCCCCCAATCGACTCAGGAGTTCCGCCCAATGCCGACCGCTTCGGCCGCCCCTCTCGATCAGCGCTCGGAGGTGCTGTGGATGGAGGGTGTCGACAAGACCTTCAACGGAAATGTCCATGCGCTAAAGGGCATGTCGTTGCGGGTGGGCGAGGGCGATTTCATTTCGCTTCTCGGCCCGTCCGGCTGCGGCAAGTCCACAGCGTTGCGGCTGATCTCGGACTTGATCCATCCCACCCGCGGCCGCATCACCTGGGCCGGCGGGCAGCATGCGGGCGACCTGGGCGTGGTGTTCCAGGAACCGACCCTGATGCCTTGGGCGACGGTGGCCCAGAACGTCTGGCTTCCGTTCCGCCTGCGCGGCAAGACCTACACTTCGGTCCGGGACGACGTGCTTGAGGCGTTGAAACTGGTAGGTCTGGAAAAGTTCCAGAACGCCTATCCCCGGGAACTCAGCGGCGGCATGAAAATGCGCGTCTCGATTGCGCGCGCCATGGTCACCCACCCCCGCCTGATCCTGATGGACGAGCCCTTCGCCGCTTTGGACGAGATCACCCGCTTCCGTTTGAACGACGACCTCTTGGAGCTGAAAGATAAGATTGGCTGCACGGTGATCTTCGTCACACATTCAGTGTTCGAATCCGTTTTCCTCTCTGACCGCATCGTCGTCATGGCCGCCCGCCCGGGCCGGGTGATCCGCGAACTCACCGTCGACGCGCCCTATCCGCGCGATGACGCCTTCCGAACCTCGCCCGAATACGCCGCCCATTGCCGCGCCGCCTCGGACGCCCTGCACGAAGCCATGGAGCAGGCCGCATGACAGCGATCGACGACCGCAGCGCCACCCCCGAGATCGTCGACGAGGACGAGGCCCGCCGCGCCCGCGCCCGCAAGCTCGACAAGATCGGCAAGTGGACTCTGCCGGTGGTCGTGATGATCATCACCGTATTCCTCTGGGACCGCCTCGTCGTCTGGAACGAGATCCCGCATTACATCCTGCCTGGGCCGCTCTTGGTCTTCGAGACGCTGATCAAGGACTGGGCGATGCTATTCGACGCCCTCATGGTCACGTTGCAGATCACGCTCATGGCCCTCGCTGTCGCAGTCCTCGGCGGCGTCGGTCTCGCCATCCTCTTCACCCAGTCCCGCTGGGTCGAGATGTCATTCTACCCCTACGCCGTGATCCTGCAGGTCACGCCCATTGTCGCCATCGCGCCGCTGATCTTCATCTATGTCGACAGCCGCATCGCTGGGCTGCTCCTGTGCGCCTGGCTCGTCGCCTTCTTCCCGGTACTCTCAAACACCACCCTCGGCCTCAACTCCGCCGACCACAACCTTCGCGACCTGTTCCGGATCTACGGCGCCACCCGCTGGCAACGCCTGCGCTACCTGCAACTCCCCTCGGCGCTGCCCTATTTCCTCGGCGGCCTGCGCATCGCGGGCGGCCTCTCCCTCATCGGCGCTGTCGTCGCGGAATACGTCGCCGGTACTGGCGGCATCGGCTCCGGCCTCGCCTTCCGCATCCTCGAGGCCGGCTATCGCCTCAACATCCCGCGCATGTTCGCCGCCCTGATCCTGATCGCCGCCACCGGTGTGATCATCTTCGCGGGTCTCTCGTTCCTCAGCCACATGCTCTTGCGCAAGTGGCACGAAAGCGCTCTCAAACGCGAGGGATGATGGACTTCGCCATCCTTCCCGACGGGCCTTTGCGGCTGGACAACGTCACCGTACCCGCCTGCTTGCTCAACCGACCGGGAGACCTGATCCGAACCTCGCTCAGCCTCGCCGACGGCAAGATCGCCGCTTCGGGCGGCACCCCGGTCGATATGAAGGGCGCGATTCTTTTCCCCGCCTTCGTCGACATGCACACCCATCTCGACAAGGGCCACATCTGGGACCGCGCCCCGAACCCCGACGGCACCTTCACTGGCGCGCTGACAACCGTGCGCGCCGACCACGCCAACTGGTCCGCAGAAGACGTCCGCGCCCGCATGGAATTCGCGCTCAAATGCGCCTACGCCCACGGCACACGCGCCATCCGCACCCATCTCGACAGCATCCCCCCGCAAGACGACATCTCCTGGCCGCTCTTCCCAGATATCCGCGCCGAGTGGGCCGGCAGGATCGACCTGCAGGCCTGCTGCCTGATCGGCGTCGACCGGATGGAGCTTGACGGCCCCTTCGTGCACACCGCCGATCTGGTCGCGCAATATGGCGGCGTGCTCGGCATGGTCACCTACGCCATCCCCGACTTCAAAGCCCGCCTCCTCGGCTTTCTGCAACTCGCCAAAGAACGCGGCCTCGCCGTCGACCTCCACGTCGACGAAAACGGCGACCGAGGCCCCGGCACCCTGCGCACAATCGCTGAAACCGTGCTGGAAACCGGCTTTGACGCCCCCGTCACCGTCGGCCACTGCTGCTCCCTCGCCGTGCAGGACGAGGCCGAGGCGCTGAAGACCCTCGACCTCATCGCCAAGGCCGGCATCCATGTCGTCAGCCTGCCGATGTGCAACCTCTACCTCCAAGACCGCCAGGCCAGCCGCACCCCTAGATGGCGCGGCATCACGCTCGTGCACGAGATGAAGGCGCGCGGCATAAATGTCAGCTTCGCCTCCGACAACACCCGCGACCCGTTCTACGCCTATGGCGATCTCGACATGCTCGAGGTCATGCGCCAGGCCACCCGCATCGGCCATCTCGACCATTCCGACACCGACTGGGTCCAGGCCTTCCTGACCAACCCCGCGCAAGCCACCGGCTTTCCCACCCCATCGCTGAGCCCCGGCGCGCCCGCCGACCTGGTGCTCTGCAAGGCCCGCTCTTGGACCGAGCTTTTCGCCCGCCCGCAATCCGACCGCATCGTCCTGCGGAACGGCCACCAAATCGACCGCACGCTCCCCGACTACGCCGAGCTCGACCCGCTGATGGAGATCGCATGAAACCCAACGTCGCCGCTGCCAAAGAGGCCCTGTCCCATCTCGATATCGAGGACAAAGACACCAACATCCGCGCCTCCTCCCGCGATTTCTTCTGGTATTCGCCGGTCTTGAAGGCCCGCCTCGACCACGTCACCGCCGATTTCGTCGTCCGCCCCCGAAACGAAGCCGAGGTGATCGAGATCCTGAAAACCTGCTACGCGCACGACTGCCCCGTCACTACCCGCGGCGCGGGCACCGGGAATTACGGCCAGGCGATGCCGCTTGAAGGCGGCTGCGTCATGCACCTGCGCCACATGGACCGTGTCAAAGAAATCCACCCCGGCCGCGTGATCTGCGAGCCCGGCGTCTTGCTGAAAGACCTCGACGCCGCCTGCAAGGAACATTCCGGCCAGGAAATCCGCATGTTCAGCTCCACCTGGGCCACCGCCACCATCGGCGGCTTCATCGCGGGTGGGTCCGGCGGCGTCGGCTCCTGCACCTGGGGCAGCCTGCGCGATCTCGGCAACATCATCCGCCTGCGCGTCGTGACCATGGAGGAAGAGCCCCGCGTCCTGGACTTCCGCGGCGAGGAACTCGCCCGCGTCTCCCACGCCTACGGCACCAACGGCATCATCACCGAGATCGAGATGCCGCTCGCCCCCGCCTATGACTGGACCGAGATGTTCGTCGCCTTCGACGACTTCGCCCAGGCTGTGGACTTCGCCGAGGACCTCGCCAACCAGGACGGCATCCTGATCAAGCTCGCCACCGTCTTCGAAGCCCCCTGCGCCCACGATTACTTCCAGCGCGTCAAACCTCATGTCGAGCCGGGCACCCACCTCGTCGGCCTGATGGTCGCCCCGCACTCGATGGATGGCTTCGAGACCTTCACCGCCCGCCGCCCCGAGGCGAAGGTGATCTACCGCTCCGACGACAACGACTGGGCCCGCAACCCCGGCCCGGTTTTTGAATACGGCTGGAACCACACCACACTCCGCGCTTTGAAAGTCGACCCGTCGATCACGTATCTGCAGGTCCGCTACGGCTACCCGCAGCACCGCGAGCTGATCGCCAAGATGCGCGACGCGTTCTCGCCTGAGGTCCTACAGCATCTCGAGGTGCTCAAAGAGGGCGGCAAGGTGATGTTCGCCGGACTGAGCCTTGTGAAGTTCACCACCGAGGAGCGCCTCGACGAGATCATCCGCATCCACGAAGAGGCCGGCGCGATGATCTTCAACCCGCACCGCTACACGCTGGAAGAGGGCGGGCGGCAGACCGTCGACGACCGGCAGCTGCGGTTCAAGCAAGAGGCCGATCCGAAGGGCCTCCTGAACCCCGGCAAGATGATTTCGTGGGACGATCCCGACTGGTCCTACGACCAAATGTACGCCTATCCCAAGCTCCAGGCCGCCGAATGAGCGTAAGACTCAGAGTCATATGGGATTCATATGAAATTCATATGCGATTCATATGCCCGAATCCGGGGCCCAAATGACCCGCGCCCTGGTCCTCTCCGCCCATCCGTGCCCCGAGAGCTTCAGCCAGGCGCTCCACGCCAAGGTGGTCGAAACGCTCGAGGGCCGCGGCTGGGAGGTTGACGACTGCGATCTCTACGCCGAGGGTTTCCAGCCCGTCCTGACAGAGGCCGAACGCCGCGCCTATCATGACGAGCCCGAGAACATCGAGCCCGTCCGTGACTATGTCGAACGGGTGCAAGCGGCGGACGCATTGGTGATGGTCTTCCCGGTCTGGAATTTCGGCTATCCCGCTATGCTCAAAGGGTTTTTGGACCGCGTTTTCCTGCCCGGCGTGTCCTTCAAACTGGTCGACGGCAAGGTCAAACCGAACCTCACGCACATCCGCAAACTCGCCGCTGTGACCACCTATGGCGGCACCCGCCTGCGTGCGATGCTGGTCGGCGACCCGCCCCGGAAATGCGTCACCCGCGCCGTCTGGCACGTCTGCCGCCCGTCCAGGATGCGCTACCTCGCGCTCTATGATATGAACCGCGCCACCGACTCGGCCCGCCGGTCGTTCCTGAACAAAGTTTCTTTTGAAATGAGGGGTTTATAAGGATGCGCGCCCTCGTCGTCTATTGCCACCCCAGGCCCGAAAGCTTCACCGCCGCGGTGCGCGATCTGGTGCTGGCCAAGCTCGAAGACGCCGGCGCCGAGACCCGCCTGATCGACCTCTACGCCGACGGATTTCAACCGGCTCTGACCGCGCATGAGCTGGAAGTCTATGAAGATACAGAGAAAAATCAGGAGCCGGTGGCCCAACACATCGCCGATGTGCAATGGTGCGACACCCTGATCTTCGTCTACCCCACCTGGTGGTACGGCCTGCCCGCGATGCTCAAGGGCTGGCTCGACCGCGTGCTGGTGCCCGGCTGCGCCTTCCTGATGCCCGACGAGGTCAACACCGACATCCGCCCCGCCCTCACCCACATCACGAGGCTCGGCGTCTTCACCACCTGTGGCGCGAGTTGGTGGCTCACCCGCTATGTCAGCGCACCCGGTAAGCGCATGATTTTGCGGGGAATTCGTCTTCTCTGCGCCAAGAGCTGCAAGACCGCCTACGCTGCGCACTACCTGATGGACAGCTCCACCGACGCGTCCCGCGCCAAGCATCTAAGAAGGGTCGCCGCCAAACTCGACCGATTCCTCGGCCCGGCCCCCGCCCGCAAGGCGGCGACGGCATGATCCCGGTCCTCGACTGGCGTCGGTTCGACACCGACCGCCCCGGCTTCGTCGCCGACCTGGGTGCGGCTTGCCGCGGCCCCGGCTTCTTCCTGCTGAGCCATCACACGGTGCCCAAGGACCTCCGAATCCGGGTCTTCGAAATGGCCAACGCCTTCTTTTCGTTACCGGACTCCGAGAAGGCTAAGATCTCCATCCTCAACACCCCGCATTATCGCGGCTGGGGCAAGGAGGGCGACGAGTCGCTCGATGAAACCTCGTCGCTGGTCGACCGCAAGGAGACCTTCAACATCGGCTACGACCTGCCCACCGACGACCCCCGTGTGATCGCCGGGGAACCCTTCCGGGGTGTCAACCAATGGCCCGACCTGCCGGGTTTTCGCGAGACCCTGCTCGCCTATTACGACGCCGCCCTTGCGCTCGGCAAAGTCCTCCACCGCGCCTTCGCGCACGACCTCGGCCTGCCCGAGGATCACTTCGCCCACGCCTTCGACGAGCCGCTCGCCGCTCTGCGCATGCTGCACTATCCCCCTGGAACTGGGGCGAAAAATGAGATCGGGGCGGGGGCGCATACGGATTACGGGGCGATCACTTTACTGATGACCGACGGCGAGCCGGGCCTTCAGGTCAAGCCCCGCGGCGGCGACTGGATCGACGTGCCGCACGTCGACGACGCCTATGTCGTCAATATCGGCGATTGCCTGATGCGCTGGACCAACGACATCTACGTCTCGACCCCGCACCGGGTGCTGCCGCCGATTCGCCGGCGCCGGTCGGTCGCGATGTTCGTCGAGGCTAACCCCGACCAGATCATCCGCGCGCTCCCGGGCACGGGTGCGCCGAAATACACCCCCATTCGCGCGGCCGACTACCTGATGTCGCGGCTCGACGCGACCTATGCGCCGAAGGAGGTCACATGAGACGCCGCGACTGGGCCGACTATCGCACCACCGAATACACCGATATCGACCCGATGAAGACCATCGCGATCCTGCCCACTGCGGCGATCGAACAGCACGGGCCGCACCTGCCTGTCGGCACCGACACGATGATCGCCCAAGGCATGCTCGACCAACTGCGCGCGGATTGCCCCGACGATCTCGACATCCGCATCCTGCCGATCCAGGCGGTGGGTAAGTCGAACGAGCATCTGCACGCCCCCGGCACGCTGACCTTGACGGCGGAGACCGCGCTGAAGGCCTGGGTGGAAATCGGTCTGTCGGTGGCCCGCGCAGGCGTGCACAAGATTGTCATCGCCAATTCGCACGGCGGCAATCTCGACCTGATCTCGATCCTCGCGCGCGAACTGCGGGTGCAGGCCCAGATGCTCGCCGTCAAGTGCCAGTGGGGCGGTTTCGGGTATCCCGAGGGTCTCTTCAGTGCCCGGGAAAACAGCTTCGGCATCCATGGCGGCGATGTGGAGACCTCGCTGATGCTGGCCTTTCGGCCCGAGACCGTCGATATGGCCCAGGCGCGGGATTTCCGTTCCAGCGCCGAGGACACGGCGATCTCGCCCATCGGTCCGGTCAGCTACGGCTGGATCGCCAGCGACCTGAACCCGGCCGGCACGGTGGGCGAGGCGCATCTGGCGACCGCCGAGAAGGGCAGGGTGACAGCCGAGCACCAGGTGGCGGGGTTCATCGAATTGCTGCGGAAGGTTGAGGCCACGCCGCTCTTTTCAAGCTAAGATCGCAGCGACTCGGGACACCGTTTGCGCGAGGTGCAATAATGAAAGTCGGCGACACCCCCTATCGCTCGATCTGGTACGACGCAGGCGCGGCAGAGGTCCGCATCATCGACCAGCGCTGGCTGCCGCACGAGTTCCGCATCGTGGCGCTGAAGACCCGCGACGACTTCGCCGCCGCGATCCGCGACATGTGGGTGCGCGGCGCGCCGCTGATCGGCGCCGCCGCCGCCTACGGCATGGCTGAGGCGATGGCTCGCGACGCCTCCGACGCCAACCTCAACGCCACCTGGGACGCGTTGCACGCCACCCGGCCCACGGCGATCAATCTGCGTTGGGCGCTCGACGCCATGCGCACCCTCCTGACCCCGCTGCCAGAGCCGGACCGCGCCGCCGCCGCCTTCCGCAAGGCCGCCGAGATTTGCGACGAAGACGTCGAGAGCAACCGCATGATTGGCGTACACGGGCTGGAGGTCATCAAAGATATCGCGGCACGGAAACCGGCGGGCGAACCGGTCCGCATCCTCACCCATTGCAATGCCGGCTGGCTTGCCACCGTCGATTGGGGCACCGCGACCTCGCCGATCTACCAGGCCCACGACGCCGGCATCCCGGTGCATGTGTTCGTCGACGAAACCCGGCCGCGGAACCAGGGCGCGCATCTCACCGCCTGGGAGATGGCCGGCCACGGCGTGCCGCACGACCTGATCGTCGATAATGCCGGCGGGCATCTGATGCAGAGGGGCGAGGTCGATCTGGTGATCACCGGCACCGACCGCACCACCGCCACCGGCGACGTCTGCAACAAGATCGGCACCTATCTGAAGGCGCTGGCGGCGCAGGACAACGGCGTGCCGTTCTACGTCGCGCTGCCGTCGCCGACGATCGACTGGACGGTGCGCGACGGCGTGGCCGAGATCCCGATCGAGGAACGCGACGGCCACGAGGTCACCCATGTCCAGGGAAAATCGGCCGACGGCGCCACCGCCGAGGTGCAGATCTCGCCCGACGCGACGCCCGCCCGCAACCCCGCCTTCGACGTCACGCCGGCGCGCCTCGTCACCGGCCTGATCACCGAGCGCGGCGTCGCACCCGCCAGCGCCGACGGCCTGCGCGCCCTCTTCCCCGACCGCGCCGCCTGATCCGCGGGCCGCTTCCGGCGCCGAGAGGTCCCGGGTCAAGACCGGGACCGCGGCGCGATCAGACGAGCGGCGGGGTCAATTGCGTGCGCCTCCGCGGTGACGTTTGTCGGCGGTGGAATTGATCGCCGAATCCGCTGTCATGCGCCGGCCCGGCTGGCCTAGCTCTTGGGGCGGAGATCGAAGAGCACCCAGGGCACGGACTCAAGGGGCGCAGCCCCGCCGTGCCCATCGCCAACCCGCCCAGGAGGGGTGGCGATTTGTCGACACCAGCGCACCGCTCGAAGTCCTACGGATTCCACAGCAATAAAGCGCCGCCGATCAGAGGTCGGTTCGCCACCCCGCGGGTCGGCGATGGGCCCGGCTCCTCACGAAACGATCGATGGCCGCTCCACGGAAACGTCAATTCCCCGAACCCGACTCCGTCACCCAATTGCCCTCACCCAGCCGTCGCGCCCACCGCCGTGCTACGCAGCTCCCGGTCCGCATTGCGCCAGGCGACGATCTCGGCCAGCACCGAAATCGCGATCTCCTGCGGATCGACCCCCTTCAGGTCCAGCCCCGCCGGCGATTTCAGCCGCGCAATCTTCTCAACTGGAACCCCCGCGGCAGCAAGCTTCGCCGTCAGCGCCGACGCCTTACGGCGCGAGGCCACCATCGACACCCGCCGCGCCGGGCTTTCCACCGCCGCCCTCAGACAGGCCAGATCGCGCGCGCCCTGCGAGGCGACCACGACGAAATCGCGCGGCCCCAGATCCAGGCCTTCAAGGCCCGCCCCGTCGAACCGCGCCACCTCGGCATCGGTTTCCAGCGCCTCCGGCACCACCACCCGGTAGCCCGCGAGCGCGCCGTGCGCAGCCAGGGCCCGGGCGATCGGCGTGGTCCCGAAGATCACCAACCGCGGCGGCAGCTCGAATGGCTCGATCAGCAGATCCACCGTGCCGCCTGAGGGGCAGCCGCTTTTATAGACCTGCGCCCCGTCGTCGTCGGTCAGCGCCACCACCGTGTCGGACGGCTTCACCCGGATCACCTGGGTTTCGCCGCTGGCGATCGCCGCCAGCCCCGCCGCCCGCACCGCCCGCTGCACGCAGGCGCCGCCCAGGTGGCCGAGGATCTCGCCCGCGTCGGTCACCGCCGCCTTGGCCCCGGCCTTGGCCGAGGTCACGTCCGCCGTGCGCACCACCGTGGCGATGCAGAACGGCCGCCCGCTGCGGCGCAACGCGTCCACAGTATCGAAGATGTCGAACTTGCCCATATTCGCCCCCTAAAGCTTCGCAAACTGCGGTTCCAACGCCGCCAGCGCCTCAATTGTGTTCGCCGGCAGATGCGCGTCGAGATAGGGCATCGCCGCCGACATCCCCGCCGCCACCGGCGCATAGTCGCGCCAGCCGAGCAGCGGGTTCAGCCACACCACCCGCCGCGCCTTGCGCTTGATCCGTGCCAGCGCCCCGGCCAGCGCCTTGGGCGCCCCGGTGCAATAGCCGTCAGACAGAACGATCACCACAGTGCGCCCGTTCAGCGCCTGCGCCGCATAGGTGTCGGCGAAGGCGTTCAGCGCGCCGCCGATGTCGGTGCCGCCGCCGAAGCCCTCGGCCATCAGGCTCAGCCGCCCCGCCGCGCGCAAGCTGTCGTGGTCGCGCAAGGCGGCGGTGATGCGAATCAGCCGGGTGTGGAACAGATAGGCGTCGGCCTTGGTGTCGACATCGATGAGCCCCTTGACGAAGGCCAGAAACACCCGCGCGTAGACCGTCATCGAGCCGGACACGTCGCAGAGCGCCACGATCCGCATCGGTCGGTCCGGCCGGGCCTTGCGGAAAAGGTCGATCGGTTCGCCGCCCCGCGCCAGGCTCGCCCGCTGGATCCGCCGCAGGTCCAGCGCCGGTCCGCGCAGCGCCCGCTTGCGCCGCCGGGATCGTTGGTCGCGGATCGCCCGCGCTAGATCGCGCGCCGCTCTTTCTGCCGCGCGCAGGCTGTCCTCATCCATCAACTCGCGCAGATCGCGCTTGCGCAGGTTCTCGGTCCGCGTCGCGATCAGCCGCCCGTCGACGCCCTCCGCCGCGCCGTCGCCATCGCCCGGCGTGGTCTCGCCGGCCGCCTCGGCGCCGTCCTCGCCGTCGAGATGCGGTCGCCACAGCGTCGGCCGCGCCGATTGCACCCGCACATGCGCACTGCTCGTCGCCGCCCGCTGCTTGCCGGCGTTGAACCAATAGGCGCCGAAAAGGTCGTCGAATTTCCGCCAGCCTTCCGCATCCGGCACCAGAAGCGCCCGCAGTGCCAGCCGCGCCGCGCCCGGATCGGTCGCCTCCACCGCCCCGAGCGCCGCCAGGGCCTCCGCCGTCTCGCCGGGGCCGAGCTTCAGCCCGTTCATCCGCAGATGCGCCACGAAGCCCGCCATCCGGTCGGCCACGCCCTGGGCCCGCGACGGAAACCGCGTCACCGCCACCTCAGGCCACCTTGCCGATGATCCGGTCCATCACCTCGACCGGCGCCGCATCGCGGTCGGCGGCGGTCTTCAACAGACAAACCAGCGTGGCCTGCACCGCGCCCCGGTCGTCGGCCAGGTCGTTGATCCCCAGTCCCGCCAGCGCCGCCGCCCAGTCGAGCATCTCGGCAATCCCGGGCTTCTTCTCCAGATCCTCGCGCCGCAGGCCCTGCACTACGCCGACGATCTGCGCCGCCAGCTGCGGCTCCAACCCCGGCGCGCGCTTGCGCAGGATCGCGAGCTCCGTCTCACGGTCCGGATAGTCGACATAGGAGTAAAGGCACCGCCGCCGCAGCGCGTCGGACAAGTCCCGCGTCCCGTTCGCCGTCAGCACCACCACCGGCCGCGCCTTGGCCTTCACTGTCCCCAGCTCTGGAATCGAGATCTGAAACTCCGATAGGATTTCAAGCAAATACGCCTCGAACTCCTCGTCCGCCCGGTCGATCTCGTCGATCAGCAACACCGGCGCCACATCCTGCGAGATCGCCTCCAAGAGCGGCCGCTTCAGCAGGTACTTGTCCGAAAACAAAGCCTCCTCCGACGCCCCCTCCGCCCGGATCGCCAAGAGCTGCCGCTGATAATTCCACTCATAGATAGCGTGCGAGGTATCCAGCCCCTCATAACACTGCAACCGAATGAGCCGCGTCTCCTGCACCTCCGCCAAAGCCTTCGCGATCTCGGTCTTGCCGACACCGGCAGGCCCTTCAAGCAGCAATGGTCGCCCCAACGCCAGCGCCAGGTGCAACGCCATCGCCAGGCTCTCATCGGCCACATAGCCGACCCGCGCCAACCGCTCGCGCAACGCCAAATGGCTCAAGAGAACGCTCCCTTCTTCATCTCTTTCGAAATACGCCGGGGGTCTGGGGGCAGAGCCCCCAGCCGGTCGGATTGCCGAAGGCAATTCGAACCCGATTACGCATGCAGTCCCAACTCACGGGCCGTCTTCCACACCCGCCAATGGTCATGCGGCATGTGGCTCTGCGTCAAGCCGAACGGACGGAACGCATCGTGTACTGCGTTGGAAAAACACGGCACCCCGCCCACATTCGGGCTCTCGCCCACGCCCTTGGCGCCGATCGGATGGTGCGGCGAAGGCGTCGTGGTGTGGTCGGTGACGTAGGTCGGCGTCTCCCAGGACGTCGGGATGAAGAAATCCATCAGCGTCGCCGTCTTGTGGTTGCCCATCTCGTCATAGGCGATTTCCTGCCCCATCGCGATGGCCAACGCCTCGGTCAGCCCGCCATGCACCTGCCCCTCGATGATCATCGGGTTGATCCGGGTGCCGCAATCATCCAACGCATAGAACGACCGGATGTCCGTCTCGCCCGTGTCCACATCGATATCGACGACGCAGATATAGGCCCCGAACGGGTAGGTCATGTTCGGAGGGTCATAGTAGCTCACCGCCTCCAAACCTGGCTCCAGCCCCGGGATCGCCTGGTTATAGGCGGCGAATGCGATCTCTTTCATCGTCTTGAACCGCTCTGGCGCGCCCTTGACGACGAAGCGGTCCACGTCGAACTCCACATCGTCGTCATGGACCTCCAACAGATACGCCGCGATCATCTGCGCCTTGGCCCGGATTTTCCGCGCCGCCATCGCCGTCGCGGCCCCCGCCACCGGGGTCGAGCGCGACCCGTAGGTCCCAAGCCCATAGGGCGCCGTATCCGTGTCACCCTCTTCCAACGTGATGTCATCCGCCGGCAGGCCGATCTCCGACGCGATGATCTGCGCAAAGGTCGTCGCATGGCCCTGGCCTTGCGAAATCGTCCCAAGCCGCGCGATGGCGGACCCTGTCGGATGGATCCGGATCTCGCAGCTGTCGAACATGCCGAGCCCCAGGATGTCGCAGTTCTTCACCGGTCCCGCGCCGACGATCTCGGTGAAATGCGTCAGGCCAATGCCCATCAGTTTGCGCGTCTTGCCGGCCTTGAAGTCCTCCAGCTGCTGCGCCTGCTCCTTGCGCAGCCCCTCGTAATCGACGGCCTTCAACGCCTTGTCCCAGGCGGTATGGTAATCGCCCGAGTCGTACTCCCAGCCCAAGGCCGACTGATACGGGAACTGGTCGGCCTTGATGAAGTTGATCCGGCGCAGCTCTGCCGCGTCCATGTTCAATTTGATCGCCAGAACCTCGATCATGCGCTCGATGAAATAGGCCGCCTCCGTCACCCGGAACGAGCAGCGGTACGCCACCCCTCCCGGTGCCTTGTTGGTATAGACGCCATCGACCGCCAGATACGCCACCGGAATATCGTAACTCCCGGTGCAGATGTTCATGAACCCCGCGGGGAACTTCGTCGGGTCGGCACAGGCGTCGAACCCGCCATGGTCGGCGGTGGTATGACACCAGAGCCCAGTGATCTTGCCCTCTTTCGTGGCGGCGATCTTGCCCTGCATCCAGTAATCCCGGGCGAACGCGGTGGACATCAGGTTGTCCATCCGGTCCTCGACCCATTTCACCGGCTTGCCGGTCACGATCGAGGCCACGATCGAGCAGATATAGCCCGGGTAGACCCCGACCTTGTTGCCGAAGCCGCCACCGATATCGGGCGAGATCACCCGGATATTGTGCTCGGCAATGCCCGAGATCAGCGAGGCCACGGTGCGCACCGCGTGCGGCGCCTGGAACGTGCCCCAAAGCGTCAGCTTGCCGGTCACCTTGTCCATCGAAGCGACCGAGCCGCAGGTCTCCAGCGGGCAGGGATGGGTGCGGTGGTAATAGACCATCTCCTCGACAACCACATCGGCCTCGGCAAGGACCGCCTCGGTGGCGTCCTTGTCGCCCTGCTCCCAGGTGAAGATGTGGTTGTGGTGCTTCCTTGGCCCATGCGCGCCATCGGCGGCCGGGTCCAAGTCCTCCCGAAGCACCACATCTGATTGGAGCGCCTCGAACGGATCGACGATCACGGGCAGCTCTTCATACTCGACCTCGACAAGCTCGACGCCATCGGCGGCGGCATAGCGGTCTTCGGCGACGACGAACGCCACCTCCTGGCCCTGGAACAGCACCTTGCCGTCCGCGAGCACCATCTGCTTGTCGCCCGCCAGCGTCGGCATCCAGTGCAGGCCCAGCGGCTCGAGGTCCTTGGCGGTGATCACCGCCAGCACGCCGGGCACCTTCAGCGCCTCCTCGGCGTTGATCGACACCACGCGCGCATGGGCATAAGGCGAGCGCACGAAATCGCCAAAGAGCATCCCGTCGAGCTTGATGTCGTCGACATAGTTGCCCTTGCCTTGCGTGAAGCGCACGTCCTCGACGCGCTTGCGCGAGGACCCCATGCCCTTGAGGTTTGCGGCGCGTTCTTCGGGGGTCAGCGTCTGGTCGTTCATTCCGCGGCCTCCTTCTGGGCGTTCAGCATATCCGCAGACGCCATGATGGCTTTCACGATGTTCTGGTACCCGGTGCAGCGGCAGAGGTTCCCCGCCATCCCGAACCGCACCTCTTCCTCGGTCGGGCTCGGGTTCTCCTGCAGCAGGCGATGCGCCCGGGTGATCATGCCCGGCGTGCAATAGCCGCACTGCAGGCCGTGGTGTTCCCGGAACATCTCCTGGATCACGCCCAGCGAGCCGTCGGGATTCGTCAGCCCCTCGACCGTGGTGATGTCGGTCCCATTGGCCTGACCCACGAACATCGTGCAGGACTTCACCGACTTGCCGTCGATATCTACCGTGCAGGCGCCGCAATGGCTCGACTCGCAGCCGATATGCGGCCCGGTGATGTTGAGGTCTTCCCGCAGGAAGTGAATGAGCAGCGTGCGCGGCTCGGCAAGGGCTTCGACCTCCTTGCCGTTCACCGTCATCTTCACATGCATCTTCGCCATGTCTGTCTCCCTTACGACGCGCGTGACAAAGCGCGGTCGATGGCCCGGCGCAGGATCATGCCGGCCACGTGTTTCTTGAATTCCACCGGCCCGCGCATGTCATCGGCCGGGTCGATCGCGCCCATCACGGCCGCCACGCAGCCCTCGACATCGCCGGACGCCAGCGCCTTGCCGGCATCTTGCGACCAAACCGGCGTGTCGGAAAGATTGGTCATCGCCACCGACGCCTCGCCGCCGCCAACCAGCACCGCCGCCGCCGCGGTGGCATAATCGCCAATCTTCCGCTTTTGCTTTTCATACGCATAGCCGGTGCCCCCAGCGGGCCGGGGAATGTGAATGCGAGTCAGGATCTCCTCTTCCTCGCGCGCGGTGAAATAGGCGCTTTCGTAGAACTCCCGCGCGTTGATCATCCGGCTCGCCTCGGTGCCCTGCACCTCGTATGTCGCATTCAGACACTGCATCAGCCCCGGCATGTCATTGCCCGGATCGCCGTTCGCCACATTGCCACCGATCGTGCCGACATACCGCACCTGCGGATCGGCGATCTGCAGCGCCGCCTCGCGGATGATCGGCACAGCGGCCGCAAGCGCGTCATCGGCAATCAACTCGTGCTGCGTCACCATCGCCCCGATCGTCACCGAACTGACGGTGATCTTGATCCCCTTCATCTCGTCGAGGTCCTGCAGGTCGACCAGATGCGACAGATCGGCCATCCGCAGCTTCATCATCGGGATCAGGCTATGACCCCCGGCCAAGACCCGTGCGTCGTCGCCCAATTGCGACAAAAGCCCAGCCGCTTCCGCTACGCTGGCGGGACGGTGGTATTCGAATGCTCCTGGTATCAAGGCGGGCCTCCCTTCCGCTTTTGTCCGGTGCACCGTGGTGCACGCCGCTGGCGGGCAGGTAGGCCAGGGTGCGGCAAGTTGTCCAATCACCCGCGCGCGATCACCCCCGCCCGTTCACGAGTGGCGAAATAGCCGCACGAACGGCGATATCAAATTCCAAGCGCCGCCATGGTCTGGGCAACATTCGTGCGCGAGACCGGAATCGGATCGATCCCCAAATCCGGGGGAAACAGGCACACGCCTTGGTCCTTGCGCCGCTCGAACCCGGCGACGTAGGCGAGGTTCACCAGAAACGACCGATGCGTGCGCAGAAACCCCTGGCCGCTGAGTTCCTCGGCCAGTTTCGAAATACCAATCGGGCAAAACAGCTCGTCGCCGACCCGGTAAAGTCGCGCGTAATGCCCATCCGACTTGATCGCCACGACGTCGCGCGCCGGCACGAGAAACGTCGCTCCATCCGCCTCGTAGGGCAGTCGCGTCAGCCCGGGCTCCGACACCGGGGCAGGGGGCTCCTCCACCGGCAAAGGCGCCCCGCCCGCCACCGCAATCTCCGGATTCTCGCGCACCGTCACGGTTGTCAGCAGAAACGCTCCGCAGATCAGGAACGCCACGAAAACCACGAACAACGCCAGCACGTCGTCCGACACCACAACAGCCACGGGTGCCAATTCCTCAAGCGCCACGAACCCAGTCCAGTACATTGCCGAAAAATGCATCGCCAGGATCGCCAGTCCATAGATCACCGCGCCCCCCGCCAGCGCGGGCGGGGTCCGCACCCGGTAAGCCACCGACAACGCCCCGATGCTCATCGCCACCGCGATCAGGGTCGAAACGACATAGCCTGCTGAATAGAACAGTGTCTCGCAGCCGCGCATGCCGTACATGCCGACATAATGCATGACGACCACGCCGAGCCCCATGATCACGCCGGCCGCCACAATCCGCCCGTTCGACCGCTCGCCGAAATGCAACAGCAGCAACGCCAGCCCGGCCAGCAGGATCGCGATCAAGGCCGAGGCGAGCGTGTAGACCGGGTCGTAGAATACCGCGATCGGCAAATCCAAGGCCAGCATTGCCACGAAATGCGTCGCCCAAATCCCGCCGCCGATCACTACCGCCGCCCGCACGATCCGCGCCTTGCGCGCGACCACGTCGAGCCGAGACAGCCCGTTCGTCAGGCTCAACCCAGTGAACGCCGCCATCAAGGCAAGCGCCGCCGCCGCCAAGACGAGCATCGGATTGTAACTGACGATCAGCATGGCCTCTCCCAGGCCCCGATAGCTACCGCACCCCGCCGCCCCGGGCAACGCCGCGCCCCCTCGACTTGGGCCCCTTCCGCGCCACATCTGCCAGGAAAGGAGACCCCATGACCGTCAACGCGATGAAGGTCAGCGCCGGCGACGCCTATCTAGTGTTGGAAGCCGCCTGGCACGCCCAGGCCCAGGGCGGTCTGATGGCCAGCTACATGCTGCACGGCCGCCCCGGCGTCGGCAAATCGCAGGTCGTCGGCGACCTTGCCGCCAAGATCGGTGCCCGCCTCTACGACGTCCGCCTCACCACGATCGAGCCGCAGGATCTGCGCGGCCTGCCCTATTACGACCACGACACCCAGAAAACCAAATGGTACCGGCCTGAGGATCTGCCGGACGACCCCGCGCGCCCCTCGGTGCTGTTCCTCGACGAACTCACCGCCGCCCAGCCCTATCTGCAGCCCACCGTCTACGGCCTGCTGCAGGAACGCCGCATCGGCCAGCACCGCCTGCCCGGCAGTGTCTTCATCGTCGCCGCCGGCAACGCGGTCGAGGACGGCGCCGTGGCCTACGAGATGAACACCGCGCTTTCAGACCGCCTGATCCACCTCACCGTGCAAGCCAACGCCGCGCAATGGCTCGACCACTACGCCGCGCCCCGCGGCCTGCACCCCGCGGTCATCGCCTTCATCAAGACCCGCGCCGACCTTTTGGAGACCACCGAGACCGCGCTCAACACCGGTCAGATGATCGCCTGCACGCCGCGCAGCTGGGAACGCGTCAGCCAGATCATGACTTCCGTTCCCGACCGCAAACTGCGCAATATCATGATCGCCGGCACCGTGGGTGAGGCCGCCGCCGCCGAATTCGCCCTAATCGCCGACGACATCGCCGCCACCGTTCAGGTCACCGAATTGCTCGCCGCGAAACCCGCAGACCGCCATGCGCTCTATCCCGCCACGATCCATGGCCTCAACGCCCTGATCTACGGCCTCGTCGGCCTGCTCTCCGAAGACACCGTCGCCGACGCCGTCAGCATCCTCGCCGGCATCCGCCATATCGCCCAGCACCGCCCCGAGCCCGCCTTCAAGCGTTTGCCTTTGGCTGAACTCACCACCTACGGCTTCGAACTTCTGATCGCCAAGGCCCTCGACCAAGATCTCGGTCCGCACATCCTCTCCACCCCCGCCTACCAGGATTACACCAAGGGCCGCGAAGCCATCGGCCTCGCATGACCCACGCCACCCGCGCCACTGCCGCCCTACAGGCCCTTGCCGAGGCCGACCCCGCGCTCGCCGCCCTGTCGCTCTGGTGCCACCACCGCAACACTGATCATGGCAACACCCCCGCCTGGACCGGCGGCGCCACGATCCACTACACGCCACGCTTCGCCACGCTCCCGCCCGACCAGCAGCAAGGCCTTGCCGCCCACCAGATCCTGCACGCGGCCTTCCGCCACGCCCAACGCGCCCAGGCCCTGCGCGCCCGCCTCGGCGACAGCTTCGACGAACACCTCTTCGCGCTGGCCTGCGACGCGATCCTCAACCAGATGCTCGGCCTTGCCGGCTACACCCAGCCCCGCCCGCATGTCCTCCTGACTGAACTGCTCGAGGCCAGCTTTGGCGACAAAACCGATCCGCAAACCGCCCTCGGCGCCAACGACGCCGAGGCGCTCTATACCCGCCTCACCCAATCCAATCGCGGCCCCGGGCAAGACCCCGCGGTACGGGCGCGCACCTACGCCAAGGCCCGCGACTTCGAACCCGACCTCGACAGTACTACCGCCGCGCCCGAGGCCGCCGGCAGCCCCGAGGCCGCCGACTGGCGCCAGCACCTGACCCGCGCCCTGGAAGCCGGGCGCGCCGCCGGCCGCGGCCTGGGCCTTCTGCAGCCGTTTCTTGCCGACCAGCCGAAACCCCGCACACCCTGGGAAACCCTCCTGCGCGGCATTGTCACCAAGGCCGTCACCCCACGCCCGCGGCTCAGCCACGCCCGCCCCGGCCGCCACTGGCTCGCGCTCGACGCCGCCGCTCGCGCCGCCCAAGCGCCCGACCCCGCCTTCCTCCCCGGCCTGACCCGCGACGCCCGCATCCCCCGCATCGCGCTTTGCCTCGATGCCTCGAGTTCGATCCCCGACGCGTTGCTCTCCCGCTTCCAGGCGCAGATCGCCTCCATCGGCAAACGTACCGGAGCCGAGCTGCATGTGCTGGTCTTCGACGAGCAAGTCCGCTGCCATGATATCGCCGACCCCGCCCGGCCGCGCCGCCCCGACATGCCGCGCGGCGGCGGCACCTGCTACCGCGACGTGACCGCCAAGGCCGCCGCGCTCGACCCCTCGATCATCGTCGTCTTGACCGACCTCGATGCCCCGCTGCCACCAAACCCCAAGCGTCCGGTCCTCTGGGCCGTCCCCGACGCATCCCGCGTCGCCCTGCCCCGCTTCGGCTCGCTGATCTCCCTCGCCGACTAGGCTTTCATCTCTTCGGAAATACGCCGGGGAGCGCGAGGGGCAGCGCCCCTCGCCCACCGCGGCGCGCAACGCGCGGCGCAACCCAACCCGCCGCGCCGCAGGCGCCTCCGCTAAGCCATCGCCGCCAACCGCGCATGCGCGCTAACGCTGCGCGGATCGAGCCCCGCGCTGCGCAGAAACACCTTCTCTGCCTGGTTGATCCGCGCCAGCAGTCGCTCGTCCAGCTCACCGCCGAACAACCGCGCCTCGATCAACGCCCGCTCCTCGTCCGCCAAGTCCAACAGCTGGTACCGCGCCCCTTCCACCTGCACCGAGACCACCGTCAACGGCGTCACCCGCGCCATATCGGATTGCTCGACCACCAGATGCAGGATCGATCCCGCTAAATCCCGCCGCGCCGCGATCCGCGTCAGGATCTCCCGCGACCGCACCGCCAAGACGTCGAGCCCCCGCGCCGCCTCCACCTCGCCGATCAACCCGCGCCGCGCCGCGTCGCGATAGGACAGCACCCGGCTCTCGAACAGCCAGATCAGGATGAACATCAGCAACGGCGCCTGGCTGATCGGCAGCGCCAAATGCGGCCAAATGAACATCGCCACCGGAAACGGCGTCAACGCGAACAGGTTGCGCAGGAACTGAACCTCCAGCACCAGCCGCCAGAACACTCTGCGCGTCACCGTCCCCCGGACTCCGATCCCCAAGCCCCGCCCAAGCACGCGCTTAGGCATCGACGACATCGTGATCGCCTTGGGATTCAACAACTCTGACCGAGTCAGTATGAACATGGACCCCGAGCTAGCCCCTGCACCGCAGAGGTCCACCGTGCGCCGCACCCGTGGCGTCGACACCATGCAGCTGGTGAGTCATGACCATCCCGGTGCTTGAAAACCGACCGCAAAGCCCGTATCTGCCCCGCAGTCGCACCAAGGAGCCCCCATGGCCACCCGCACCAACCCGCTGCAATTCATCCAACAGGTCCGCGCCGAGGTCTCCAAGGTCGTCTGGCCGACCCGCCGCGAAGTGCTCTTGACCACCGCCATGGTCTTCGTGATGGCCACGCTGACTGCGATCTTCTTCTTCTTCGTCGACTGGCTGATCCGCACCGGCCTGCAGCTGATCCTCAACATGGTGGGTTAAAGCACTGTCCTGACCCGCCACAGGTCCGGAAACAGCTCCACCTCCAGCATCCGCCGCAGATAGGCCACGCCTGACGTTCCGCCGGTCCCTCGCTTGACCCCGATGACGCGTTCGACGGTCGTGACATGGTTGAACCGCCAGCGGCGGAAATAGTCCTCAAGATCAACGAGTTTCTCGGCCAACTCGTAGAGCGTCCAGTGTCGGGCCGTGTCGGCATAAACCATCCGCCACATCTCGACGACGCCCCCATGTTCGCGGTGCGGGCGCGCCACGTCCCGGCCCAGGATCTCGTCGGGCACCGTATGCCCCAGCCGCGCTGCGAGCCGCAGCACCTCGTCGTAAAGGCTTGGACGCACCAGCTCCTGTTCCAGCGCCGCCCGCAACTCGGCCCGGTGCGCGTGCGGACGCAGCATCGACGGATTTCGGTTGCCCAGCATGAACTCGACCATCCGGTACTGGTGCGACTGAAAGCCAGAGCTTTGCCCCAAGGCCTCGCGAAATGCCGTGTAATCGCTCGGCGTCATCGTCCGCAGCACGTCCCAAGCGCCGTTCAGCTGCTCGAAGATCCGCGCGATGCGGGCGAGCATTTTGAAGGCCGGCGGCAGATCATCGACCGCAATCGCCGCCCGTGCGGCGCGCAACTCGTGCAGCACCAGCTTCAGCCACAATTCCGAGGTTTGGTGTTGGATGACAAACAGCATCTCGTCATGCGCCTCCGACAGCGGCGCCTGCGCCCCCAGCACTGCGTCGAGATGCAGATAGTCGCCATAGGACATCCGCCCGTCGAACGCCATCTCAGCGCCGTCCTCAGCGGGATCGTAGTGATCGGTCATCGGGCCATCCTCCGCCATGCTACACACCCAGGCTGGCATCATCCCAGCCCCCGGCACAAGGCAACCGAATTTGCCGTCCCGCTGCCCAGGGGCATCGCCATTGGCCATAATCCGCGCTCGGGCGTTGTTCTTAGTGTTCGGTTGCTCGGGGATTGGCGACAGGCAGACCATCCTAGAGCACCGGCCCGTCGGCCGTTCAGTTGCACCAATGACGGCTCGTCCGCTTGTGATGCGCAAAATACGGCTCGACTCGTTCGAATTCCTAGTATTCGGGGCGCGCCGATATTCTGTGCCTGGGAGTCTCGCAAACGGTACTGCGGTTGTATGGAGAGACAGCTTTGCATTTCCCTGCATCCAGAGAAAAACCAACTCTGCGCTTTTGCCGGCTTCGGAGTTTCCCTAAAAAAATACCTTAGCAAGCAAATATAATCCTGCACTCTCTTTTCACTGAGGGATTATTTCCTGGGTTATATTTTACAGATAAATATAATCCAACTTTGTTAAATGAAGTTCGAACTAGAATTCACATTTATATTTCTGGGATATTGTAAAGGCGGACCCGAAGGTTAACCCCAACCGAAGCGTTGTGAGGGCAAAGCTAAAATGTGACCTCGAAGGATCTTGTTTGCGCAAGACTGTTTAAACGACAGTCGGCGCAGGGCTATATGCCGAGATCTGTACGGGTTTGCTGGACGTCGTCTTGAAATACATACCCACTGACGGGACCGGTGGGCTTCTTCATGGGCCACCATTCCGGATCGTCAGGCCAACTGCGCCACATGTCGCCGCCTTCGTCCATGACATGGGAAATACAGAACCGGGCATCTCTTGTTGCTCCGACACGGGTCCCGTTCGGCCAATACCATGTCAAGCTTTGGCACATCCGGCCTTCGTCATCGACACTCCACTCTCCCGCGCCCAAGGCTTCGCTCTTTTCGGCGCACCAAGCCCGAGCCTGCCAATTTCGGGCGTAATAGATCCCGCCGGAGCAGTCCTTTTCCCAAAGGTCGGACTTGCCCGCATAGGCGCGCGCGACCTCTTCCGCAGAAGCCGGACGTGCGCCCTCAGGCATCTGATCCGCCCGTCCCGTCTCGGCAACGGACAAAACGACCAACCCGGCCAGCAACGCAAAAGCTAGCGTTTTCATCGTCATATCCTGGCACTCCCTTTGCGTTCATTTTGGCCGCGCGCGCTGGATCGGTCAAGTTGACTGGTTTGGGACGTCTGATCGATGATCCAACTCTCCTCTCGCTTTCGAGGGTTCGTTCGGTGCGATTCCGGCTCGGTGCGGCCCCAATTCCTCGTCTCTACTTCAGTGCATAACCCGGCGTCTCGCCGTCCCAGACATCGAAGCTCATCATATTGCTTCCGATCACGCCGCGTTCGAACTTGATGAGGCAAGGGATATGGGTGTCGACCTCGATCGGCATCATAAAACCTTCCTGCCCCCGATCTCGATCATGCGCTGATCGAATGTCCGCCACGACAGGCCCGCGACTTGCGCCATGGAGCCGAGACAAAAACACCGTTGCGGCCATCTAACAGGGCCGAGGCCTAGATGCGGCCCACCGCCAGTTTGGGAGTAGGAATCCAGGTTCGGATTGTGCCGTTGAGTGCCGCGCGTAGGGACGAAAACCGTTACGCCCATCGGCGCGCCGATCACGCCCTCGTCAATCAAATTGCGCACGGTTGACCAGCGGCCGCCGCGAAGAAATCGGAGCAGCCAAAGGTTACGTGCTGATCGGCAGAGACCGACCGTCCGGCGATGAACTGCCCAGCGAGAGTTCGCTGCAACTCCGTTCCATTCAGTGTCAGGCGAAGCGCCGCGTCCTCAGCTTCGATCACTGGCTGGTCGCCAGCCCGCCCGGGTCGACGACATCGAAGACCAGACGCTCGGTCAGTTCGAACGGCGCAGTATAGAACAGCGACCAGCGAGCATCTCGGCATCGTCCCTGGTCCGGGCGATCTGGTCGATCCCGGTGACGTGTCCGGCCTCGGCGCCGGTCGTGACCGGCTCAATCGCGGCGGGTCAAACATCCGCCAGCCCGCTCGGTTTGTCGAGTAGGAGCATCAGCGCGCCGCTCACCGTACGTATCGCGGGGAATTCCATTTCCCGTTTCCCAAATGCTGCCGGAAGGCGGCGGCTGCCAGACGGGTCGCGCGTTCGACCGCCGCGGCGGCGTTGTGAAGGGTATCTTCCGACTCGACCTAGATCCGTTGGAACAGCATTGGAAGATCTCGGCGATCTGTGTTTTCAACGCCTGCAACCAAGCCACGTTCTCGCATCTCTTTTGTGGAAACCTCTTCACGGATAAAGGCCAGGAAGAGTTGAGACAGCGGCTCACGTCCATCGTACTCGATGTCGTTCGGCGACCTTGAGGTCGTTGCGAACAGGCGAGCGTCTCCGGCAATCTCAAGGATGTCGATGTTCTCCGATTAGGGCGGGCATGGAGGGCAGGCACTCGCGACCGCTGCTCACCCTACCTTTCTGGGGCCGGAGTGGACCTTTGGCGCTGGGCGAGCCGTTAGCGGCTCCGCGCCGATCTACGAAGGGCAACTCTCGGTGCCAACTGATGCCGTTCGTCGCCTCCACTGCCCGTTTGGATTCGCCTTGGATCGTGAGCGGCTTGAGAATCTCTACTCTCTCTCCGAGCAGATGGTGAAATCGCATCTGTCCGACCGGCTGAAGGGCCGGCGGCGGCGCTGTCGTGGACGACCGGCACCGACGCAATACCGACGTAATACCGACGTTTTGCAGACAGGCGATTTTGCGGGCTTTTGGGCCTCCTGCAGGCCCTTGATATTTCCAGCCCAAGCGCGTAATTGACCGCGAATTCCCCGACCGGCGTGCTGCAATACGAGTCGCACGCCGATTTTGTTTTCGGGAAGAACGGAACACCGCCTGGTTGGGCTGGGCGTGGAAAAGGGCAAGGAAAACAATGGCTAAGCGCTGGTACTCGGTGAGCGTGCTGTCGAACTTCGAAAAGAAGATCGCCGAGCAGATCAAGCATGCCGTCGCCGATGCCGGTCTCGAAGACGAGATCGAGGAAGTCCTTGTTCCCACGGAAGAAGTCATCGAGGTTCGCCGCGGCAAGAAAGTCACCGCCGAACGCCGCTTCATGCCCGGCTATGTCCTCGTCCGCATGGACATGACCGATCGCGGCTATCATTTGATCAATAATATCAATCGGGTGACGGGCTTCCTCGGACCGCAGGGCAAGCCGATGCCGATGCGCGACACCGAGGTCAACGCGATCCTAAACCGCGTCGAAGAGGGACAAGAGGCACCGCGCACGCTGATCCATTTCGACATCGGCGAGAAGGTCGCAGTGACAGACGGCCCGTTCGAAGGCTTCGACGGCATGGTCGAGGAAGTGGACGACGACAACCAGCGCCTCAAGGTCTCGGTGTCGATTTTCGGCCGCGCGACCCCGGTCGAACTGGAATACACCCAAGTCAGCAAGCAGGGCTAGCGCTCCAGCGCGCCTTTCCCGGCAAGGATTTTGTCCCGGAACTTGGCGATCCGGGCCCGCCGCGTCTCCGGCTTCTTGGCGGAACTCAGGTTGATCGCATAGCTCCGTTGCCGTCCCGGGGTTAAAGCATGAAAAGCCGCGGCCAAATCGGGATCATTGTCGAGCGCATCGATCAATTCGTCCGGCAGGACGACCTCAGCGCTGTCCTTCGGCGGCTTGACGCCTTGCTCGGCATAGCCCATCGCTTCTTGCAGATACGATCGGATGACGCCGTCCATCTCGGCCACTTGCGCGTTGCGTACGAACCGGATCGTGTCGGGATAACGGCTGTTCGGGCCCTGCCGCTCGAGCACGCCCTCGGGGTCTTTCAGCAACGCCTCGTTGAAGAAACTCAGGCGGAAATCGCCGCGAAACGCGCCGATGATGGCGATGTTGCGGCCGGCGTGCCTATAGCAGGGATGCCCCCACTTCACGGTTTCCACCAGTTCCATGTCCCGGCAGATCCGGCGCAGTGCGGCAAGCCCGGGCGCCCAGGCTCCGGTCGCGCATTCCGCCGTTGCAAAGCGCGCGCAACGGCCGCATCCCTTGGCGAAATAATCCTCGATGTCGGTGATCATCGGCACGATCGGCTCCACCTTCGGGACCATTAGGACCCGGGCTGCCGCCGCTGCGCAAGCCAAACACCGTCAGCCCCCTTGCGCGGCGCGGCAATTCTCTGTACTCCGCGCCGGTCCTCGATCCGAGGATGCCTTGTGGAAGGCCAGGATCACGCGTGATCCGACCCGGACCACATCAACCGAAGCCCTAGCGTCGCGACGCCGGGCTGTTGAGAAAGGAGCGGCCAAGATGGCCAAGAAGATCGCCGGCACCATGAAACTGCAGGTGCCTGCCGGACAAGCGAACCCCTCTCCGCCGGTCGGACCGGCCCTGGGTCAGCGCGGCATCAACATCATGGAATTCTGCAAGGCGTTCAACGCCAAGACCCAGGATCTGGAACCTGGCGCGCCGTGCCCGACCATGATCACCTACTACCAGGACAAGTCCTTCGCCATGGACATCAAGACGCCGCCGGCGTCGTATTTCCTGCGCAAGGCCGCCAAGTTGAAATCGGGCGCGAGCGAACCCGGGAGGTCCACCGTCGGCAGCGTAACCGCCGCGCAGGTGAAGGAAATCGCCGAGGCGAAAATGAAAGATCTGAACGCCAACGACATTGAGGCGGCGATGCAGATCATCCTGGGGTCGGCCCGCTCGATGGGCATCGAGGTGAAGGGGTAGGATCATGGCAAAGCATGGAAAACGTACCCGCGCTGCCCGCGAGGCCGTCGCCGGCAAGGAAAACCTCAGCGTCGAGGACGCCGTCGCGCTGGTGAAATCGAACGCCACCGCGAAGTTCGACGAGTCTGTCGAGATCGCGATGTGCCTGGGCATCGACCCGCGTCACGCCGACCAGATGGTCCGCGGCACGGTCACCTTGCCAAACGGCACCGGCAAGACGGTGCGCGTGGCGGTCTTCGCCAAGGGACCCAAGGCCGACGAGGCCAAGGAGGCTGGGGCCGACATTGTGGGCGCCGAGGACCTGATGGAGACGATCCAGGGCGGCACGATCGAATTCGACCGCTGCATCGCGACGCCGGATATGATGCCGATCGTCGGGCGCCTGGGTAAAATTCTCGGACCCCGCAACCTGATGCCGAACCCCAAGGTCGGCACGGTGACGATGGACGTCAAAGACGCCGTAACCGCGGCAAAGGGCGGGCAGGTGCAGTTCAAGGCCGAAAAGGCTGGCGTGGTCCACGCCGGCGTCGGCAAGGCCTCGTTCGACGAGGGCAAGCTGGTCGAAAATGTGCGCGCCTTTGTGGATGCCGTTCAAAAGGCCAAGCCGGCGGGCGCGAAGGGGACCTACATGAAGAAGGTCTCGATCAGCTCGACGATGGGGCCCGGCGTGACCGTAGACGTGATGTCGGCGACCGGGAATTGACTGGTCTGACAGACTAAGGTTTCGGACGGGCGGGCCTTGGGCCCGCCCGTTTGCATTTGAGGCGCTATTACGACCGACGTCCGAGCCCGGACGTTAAGTCAAGCCTTTGATATTGTTTATGATATCCGCAACAGCTCAGCGTGTAAGCGCGCCTAAGCCGGCTATTCCGCGGCTTCCAGCTTGTCCTGGGTCTTGGTGTCGAAATCGCCGGCATCGTGGCGTTCGTGCAGCTGCATTTCAGGCTCGCCGAAGGTGCGGTTGACCATTCGGCCGCGTTGCACGGCGGGGCGGGCGTCGATGGCTTCAGCCCAACGGACCACGTTCTTGTAGCTGGTCACGTCAAGGAACTCGCCCGCGCCATACAGCCGTCCGAGCACCAACTGCCCATACCAGGCCCAGATCGCCATGTCCGCGATCGTGTAGTCCGGGCCGGTGATGAAGTCGCGACTCGCCAGGTTGCGGTCGAGCACGTCGAGCTGCCGCTTGGTCTCCATTGCGAAACGGTCGATGGGGTACTGCCACTTCTCTGGCGCATAAGCGTAGAAGTGCCCGAACCCGCCGCCGAGATAGGGCGCCGAGCCCATCTGCCAGAACAGCCAAGACAGCATTTCGGCCCGGTCCGCGGGATCGGCGGCAAGGAACTTGCCGCACTTTTCGGCCAGATAGAGCAGGATCGCACCGGACTCGAACACACGGATGGGCTGTACTCCGCTGCGGTCCACCAGCGCCGGGATCTTCGAATTCGGGTTGATGCCGACGAACCCGCTGCCGAACTGGTCGCCGTCGGTGATCTTGATCAGCCAGGCGTCGTACTCGGCGCCGGTCTCGCCCAATGCCAACAGCTCTTCCAGCAGCACCGTGACCTTCACACCGTTCGGCGTGGCCAGCGAATAGAGCTGCAACGGATGGTCCCCAACCGGCAAGTCCTTGTCATGGGTCGGCCCGGCAATGGGGCGGTTGATCTTGGCGAATTCGCCGCCGCTTTCGGCGTCCCAGGTCCAAACCTTCGGCGGAGTGTAGGGGGTTGCATCGGTCATGTCTTGGCGCGTCTTTCGGGCGATCTGTTAGCGATACCGCTGTCACGTAAACCTGCGCGGTGCGAAATCCAATCCCTTGCCTGGCAATCTGGTACGCCCGGTCTTCGGCGCCGGCTCGCAGCGAAACGCCGCCTTTGCAAATCCGCCGATATCGCGAACAAAAACGCCGCGGCTTTACGCAACAGGCCGCCTGCGCTAAGCTGACGAAAACGCGGTCCTCCCGAAAACACCGGAAAGGGTGATTTCAGGGGTTGGCAATCTTTTGAAAACCGACTAACAGCACGCTCTCGGTCTGAGCGTGTTTGCGCTCGGGCCGGATTCGTCCAAGACGGTGGGTCGGCCGCGCACCAGCACAGCCCATAATTCCTGCCCGAGACGGGGATGGAACAGTTTTTCTTCGCAGGCGTTTCGCGCGCTTTCGAGGGGCGATTGCGACGGACCCGTAAGGACCCGTTAGCCGGGGCCGACAAGGGCCCGGCAAAGCTGAGCCGGAGGGGCGACCCTCCACAACTGGAGTGAAACTGTGGATAGAGCCCAGAAAGAGAAAGTGGTCGAGGAACTCGGCCAGATCTTCGAAAGCTCTGGCGTCGTGGTCGTTGCCCACTACGCAGGTCTCACGGTTACCGAGATGCAGGATTTGCGGGGCCGCATGCGCGACGCCGGCGGATCCGTGCGCGTCGCCAAGAACAGGCTCGCCAAGATCGCCCTTCAGGACAAGCCCAACGCCTCGTTGGCCGACCTTCTGACGGGAATGACCGTTCTCGCCTATTCCGAAGACCCCGTGGCGGCAGCCAAGGTCGCGGAAGCCTATGCCAAGGACAACAAGAAGTTCGAGATCCTTGGTGGCGCCATGGGCGAGACGGCGCTGGACCGTGCCGGTGTCAAAGCAGTGTCCGACATGCCGAGCCGTGAGGAGCTTATCGCTTCGATCGTTGGCTGCATCGGTGCACCTGCCGCGAACATCGCCGGAGCCATTGGCGCACCTGCTTCGAACATCGCATCGATCCTTTCCACCATCGAGGAAAAGGCCGAGGCGGCGTGAGGTAACCGGGATATCTGCGCCGGGGTTGATACCTAAGGCGTTGGAACACATCTAAACGGACGGAAAAACGAAATGGCTGATCTGAAGAAACTCGCTGAAGAGATCGTGGGTCTCACGCTTCTCGAAGCCCAGGAACTGAAAACCATCCTCAAGGACGAATACGGCATCGAGCCCGCCGCCGGCGGCGCGGTGATGATGGCCGGTCCGGCGGCCGGCGGCGATGCCGGCGGCGCGGCGGAAGAGGAAAAGACCGAATTCGACGTCATCCTCAAGGCGCACGGCGCTTCGAAGATCAACGTGATCAAAGAGGTGCGCGGCATCACCGGTCTGGGCCTGAAGGAAGCCAAGGACCTGGTCGAGGCCGGCGGCAAGGCTGTCAAGGAAGGCGTCTCGAAGGAAGAGGCCGAAGAGATCAAAGGCAAGCTCGAAGCGGCTGGCGCCGAGGTCGAGCTGAAGTAATCCGGGGCGGGCCGCGGTCCGTACCCATAAAATCGCTGGCTGGATCCGGGAGTTCCGGGTCCAGCCGTCCGCGTCTCAGGAAGGGCTTTGCGGCCCAGAGCCCTTCCTAAGGTGCGGGACCTTGATCGGGAGGCTGCCGGTGGGACGGCGGCCAGGTATGGATCGGACCGTCCTTGTTCACGGGCGCATCGCCGGGGCCCGACGGCGCGTGTGCTTGCGACAATGAAAGGTGTAAACCTGATATGGCATCGAGCTTTCTTGGCCAGAAACGACTCCGCAAATACTACGGCAAAATCCGCGAAGTGCTGGACATGCCGAACCTCATCGAGGTGCAAAAATCGAGCTATGACCTGTTCCTGAACTCCGGCGACCAGCCCGAGCCGATGGATGACGAAGGCATCAAGGGCGTCTTCCAGTCCGTCTTTCCGATCAAGGACTTCAACGAGACCGCGGTGCTCGAGTTCGTGAAATACGAGCTGGAAAGGCCGAAATACGACGTCGAGGAATGCCAGCAGCGCGACATGACCTATTCGGCGCCGTTGAAGGTCACGTTGCGGCTGATCGTGTTCGACGTCGACGAGGACACCGGCGCGAAATCGGTCAAGGACATCAAGGAACAGGACGTCTTCATGGGCGACATGCCGCTCATGACGCCCAACGGCACCTTCATCGTCAACGGCACCGAGCGCGTCATCGTCAGCCAGATGCACCGCAGCCCTGGCGTGTTCTTCGACCACGACAAGGGCAAGACCCATGCCTCGGGCAAGCTTCTCTTCGCCTGCCGTATCATTCCGTATCGTGGCTCGTGGCTCGATTTCGAGTTCGACGCCAAGGACATCGTCTATGCCCGCATCGACCGGCGCCGCAAGCTGCCGGTGACGACTCTGCTCTATGCTCTGGGCATGGATCAGGAAGGCATCATGGATGCCTATTTCGAAACGGTCGATTTCAAACTGAAAAAGAACAAGGGCTGGGTCACCAAGTTCTTCCCTGACCGGGTGCGCGGCACCCGGCCCACCTTCGACCTTGTTGATGCCAAGACTGGCGAGGTGATCGCTGAGGCCAGCAAGAAGGTGACCCCCCGTGCGGTCAAGAAGCTGATCGACGAGGGCAAGGTCACCGATCTGCTGCTGCCCTTCGATCAGATCGTCGGGCGGTTCGCCGCCAAGGACATCATCAACGAAGAAAATGGTGCGATCTATGTCGAGGCCGGCGACGAACTGACCTGGGAGACCGACAAGGACGGCGAAGTCACCGGTGGCACGCTGAAAGAGCTTTTGGATGCGGGCATCACCACGATCCCGGTGCTCGACATCGATAATGTCACCGTCGGCCCGTACATGCGCAACACCATGGCGGCTGACAAGAACATGAACCGCGACACCGCGCTCATGGACATCTACCGCGTCATGCGCCCGGGCGAGCCGCCCACGGTCGAGGCCGCCTCGACACTCTTCGACACGCTGTTCTTCGATGCCGAACGCTATGACCTTTCCGCCGTCGGCCGGGTCAAGATGAACATGCGCCTCGCGCTCGACGCGCCCGACACGCAGCGGACCCTGCGCAAGGAGGACATCGTCGCTTGCGTCAAGGCGCTGGTCGATCTGCGCGACGGTCGCGGCGACATCGACGACATCGACCATCTGGGCAACCGTCGGGTGCGCTCGGTCGGCGAGCTGATGGAGAACCAGTACCGCGTCGGGCTATTGCGGATGGAGCGCGCCATCAAGGAGCGTATGTCGTCGGTCGAGATCGACACCGTGATGCCGCAGGACCTGATCAACGCCAAGCCGGCCGCGGCGGCGGTGCGCGAATTCTTCGGCTCCTCGCAGCTTTCGCAGTTCATGGACCAAACCAACCCGCTCAGCGAAGTCACCCATAAGCGCCGCCTCTCGGCGCTCGGGCCCGGTGGTCTAACCCGCGAGCGCGCGGGCTTCGAGGTGCGCGACGTGCACCCGACGCATTACGGCCGGATGTGCCCGATCGAGACGCCGGAAGGCCCGAATATCGGCCTGATCAACTCGCTCGCGACCTTCGCCCGCGTCAACAAATACGGCTTCATCGAAACGCCCTACCGCAAAGTCGAAGGCGCCAAGGTCACCGACGAAGTGCACTATATGTCGGCGACCGAAGAGATGCGCCACACCGTGGCCCAGGCCAACGCGACGCTGAACGACAAGGGTGAGTTCATCAACGATCTGGTGAACACCCGCCGGTCGGGCGAATACACCATGAGCCCGCGCGAGTCCGTTGATCTGATCGACGTGTCGCCAAAGCAGCTGGTGTCGGTCGCAGCCTCGCTGATTCCGTTTTTGGAAAACGACGACGCCAACCGCGCGCTGATGGGCTCGAACATGCAGCGTCAGGCGGTGCCGCTTCTGCAGGCCGACGCGCCTTTCGTGGGCACCGGCATCGAGGAAGTTGTGGCCCGCGACAGCGGCGCCTCGATCATGGCCAAGCGCGGCGGGGTGATCGACCAGGTCGACGCCCAGCGGATCGTGATCCGCGCCACCGAAGACCTCGAACCGGGCGACCCGGGCGTCGACATCTACCGGCTGCGTAAGTTCCAGCGGTCGAACCAGAACACCTGCATCAACCAGCGTCCGCTGGTGAAGGTGGGCGACAGCGTGGGCAAGGGCGAGGTCATCGCCGACGGGCCCTCGACCGATCTGGGCGAGTTGGCGCTCGGCAAGAACGTGGTCGTCGCCTTCATGCCGTGGAACGGCTACAACTATGAGGACTCGATCCTGATCTCTGAGCGCATCGTGCGCGACGACGTCTTCACCTCGATCCATATTGAGGAGTTCGAGGTCGCCGCCCGTGACACCAAGCTCGGGCCGGAAGAGATTACCCGCGACATTCCGAACGTCGGCGAAGAAGCCCTGCGCAACCTCGACGAGGCGGGCATCGTCTATATCGGCGCCGAAGTCGGGCCGGGCGACATCCTGGTGGGCAAGATCACGCCCAAAGGCGAGTCGCCGATGACGCCGGAGGAAAAGCTCCTGCGCGCGATCTTTGGCGAAAAGGCGTCCGACGTGCGCGACACCTCGCTGCGTCTGCCGCCGGGCGATTTCGGCACCGTTGTCGAGGTCCGCGTCTTCAACCGCCACGGCGTTGAAAAGGACGAGCGCGCGCTGCAGATCGAGCGCGAGGAGGTCGAACGCCTCGCCCGCGACCGCGATGACGAGCTGCATATCCTGGAGCGCAACATCTATGCGCGTCTGAAGGGCATGATCCTGGGCAAGTCCGCGGTGAAGGGGCCGAAGGGCGTGGCGCCGGGCTCGGAAATCACCGAGGACCTGCTCGATAGCTTGAGCCGCGGCCAGTGGTGGCAGCTCGCGCTCGGCGACGATACCGAAGCCGCCGCCGTCGAGGCGCTGAATGCCCAGTTCGAGGCGCAGAAGCGCGCGCTCGACGCCCGTTTCGAGGACAAGGTCGAAAAGGTCCGCCGCGGCGATGACCTGCCGCCGGGCGTGATGAAGATGGTCAAGGTCTTCGTTGCGGTGAAGCGCAAGTTGCAGCCGGGCGACAAGATGGCCGGGCGCCATGGCAACAAGGGCGTGATCTCGAAGGTGGTGCCGATGGAGGACATGCCGTTCCTCGCCGACGGCACACCGGTCGATTTCGTCTTGAACCCGCTTGGCGTGCCGAGCCGGATGAATGTGGGCCAGATCCTGGAAACCCACATGGGCTGGGCCGCGCGCGGACTGGGGCTGAAGATCGATGAAGCACTGGGCGACTTCCGCCGGTCCGGCGATCTGACCCCGGTCAAGGAGGCCATGCGCATCGCCTATGGTGACGCCGCCTACGACGAGGGCATCGCCGGCATGGACGAGGCGGCGTTGATCGAGGCGGCCTCGAATGTCACCGACGGTGTGCCGATCGCGACCCCGGTCTTCGACGGCGCCAAGGAGGCCGACGTTAACGACGCGCTGGTGCGCGCGGGCTTCGACCAGTCGGGCCAGTCGGACCTGTTCGACGGCCGCACCGGCGAGAAGTTCAGCCGCCCGGTCACGGTGGGCATCAAGTACCTGTTGAAGCTGCACCACCTGGTCGACGACAAGATCCACGCGCGCTCTACCGGGCCGTACTCGCTGGTCACCCAGCAGCCGCTGGGCGGCAAAGCGCAGTTCGGCGGCCAGCGCTTTGGCGAGATGGAGGTCTGGGCGCTGGAAGCTTACGGCGCGGCCTACACCCTGCAGGAGATGCTGACGGTGAAGTCCGACGACGTGGCGGGCCGGACCAAGGTCTACGAGTCGATCGTCAAGGGCGAGGACAATTTCGAGGCCGGCGTGCCGGAATCGTTCAACGTGCTCGTCAAAGAGGTCCGGGGCCTCGGCCTCAACATGGAACTCCTGGATGCAGAGGAGGACGGCGAAGCCGAACAATACGCGGCCGAATAACAGGCCGGTCTGTTCGTCTGGTGGGCAGCACCGCCCACCGCCCCCTCCAACGCCCGTGAATAGGTACCCAAGATGAACCAGGAACTGACCACTAACCCGTTCAACCCGCTGCAGGCGCCGAAGACGTTCGACGAGATCAAGATCTCGCTGGCGAGCCCCGAGCGTATCCTCAGCTGGTCCTACGGCGAGATCAAAAAGCCCGAGACGATCAACTACCGCACGTTCAAGCCCGAACGTGACGGCCTCTTTTGCGCGCGCATCTTCGGTCCGATCAAGGACTACGAGTGCCTCTGTGGCAAGTACAAACGGATGAAGTACCGCGGGGTCGTGTGCGAGAAATGCGGCGTCGAGGTCACGCTGCAGAAGGTCCGGCGCGAGCGCATGGGCCATATCGAGCTGGCCGCGCCCGTGGCGCATATCTGGTTCCTGAAATCGCTGCCTTCCCGCATCGGCCTGATGCTGGACATGACGCTGCGCGATCTCGAACGGATCCTCTACTTCGAAAACTACGTGGTCATCGAGCCGGGGCTGACCGACCTGACCTACGGCCAGCTAATGACCGAGGAAGAGTATCTCGACGCCCAGGACCAGTACGGCGCCGACGCGTTCGAGGCCGATATCGGCGCGGAAGCGATCCGCAAGATGCTGTCGAACATCGATCTCGAAGCCGAGGCGACGCAATTGCGTGAGGAACTGGCCGTCGCCACCGGTGAGCTGAAGCCCAAGAAAATCATCAAGCGGCTGAAGATCGTCGAGAATTTCATCGAATCCGGTAACCGACCGGAATGGATGGTGCTGACCGTGATCCCGGTCATTCCGCCTGAACTGCGTCCGCTGGTCCCGCTGGACGGTGGCCGGTTCGCCACGTCGGACCTCAACGACCTTTACCGCCGGGTGATCAACCGCAACAACCGCCTGAAGCGGCTGATCGAGCTGCGCGCCCCCGACATCATCATCCGCAACGAAAAGCGGATGCTGCAGGAATCGGTCGACGCTCTGTTTGACAACGGCCGGCGCGGCCGGGTCATCACCGGCGCCAATAAGCGCCCGCTGAAGTCGCTGTCCGACATGCTGAAGGGCAAGCAGGGCCGGTTCCGGCAGAACCTGCTCGGCAAGCGCGTCGATTTCAGCGGCCGGTCTGTGATCGTGACCGGACCGGAACTCAAGCTGCACCAGTGCGGCCTACCGAAGAAGATGGCGCTCGAGCTCTTCAAGCCGTTCATCTACTCGCGGCTCGAGGCCAAGGGGCTGTCGTCGACGGTCAAGCAGGCCAAGAAGCTCGTCGAAAAGGAACGCCCCGAGGTCTGGGACATCCTGGACGAGGTGATCCGCGAGCATCCCGTCCTCCTGAACCGCGCGCCGACGCTGCACCGCCTGGGCATCCAGGCGTTCGAGCCGGTGCTGATCGAGGGCAAGGCGATCCAGCTGCACCCGCTGGTGTGCGCGGCCTTCAACGCCGACTTCGATGGCGACCAGATGGCGGTTCACGTGCCGCTGTCGCTGGAAGCCCAGCTTGAAGCCCGGGTTCTGATGATGTCGACCAACAACGTCCTGAGCCCCGCCAACGGCGCACCGATCATCGTGCCGTCCCAGGACATGATCCTCGGGCTCTACTATATCTCGATGGAGCGCGAGGGGATGCAGGGCGAGGGTATGGTCTTCGCCGATCCCGACGAAGTCCAGCATGCCCTAGATGCCGGCGAGGTGCACCTGCACGCCAGGATCACCGCGCGGCTCAAGCAGATCGACGAAGAAGGCAACGAGGTTTGGAGGCGCTTTGAAACTACACCCGGCCGGGTCCGGCTGGGCGCGTTGCTGCCTTTGAACACCAAGGCGCCGTTCGACTTGGTCAACCGGCTTTTGCGCAAGAAAGAGGTGCAGAACGTCATCGACACCGTCTATCGCTATTGCGGCCAGAAGGAGTCGGTCATTTTCTGCGACCAGATCATGGGCATGGGCTTCCGCGAGGCGTTCAAGGCGGGCATTTCGTTCGGCAAGGACGACATGCTGATCCCCGACGCCAAGTGGGACATCGTCAACGGCGTGCGCGATCAGGTCAAGGAGTTCGAACAGCAGTATATGGACGGCCTGATCACTCAAGGTGAGAAGTACAACAAGGTTGTCGACGCCTGGTCGAAATGCTCCGACCAGGTGGCCGACGCGATGATGGGTGAAATCTCGGCGATGAAGAAGGACGATGCCGGCGCCGAAATGGAGCCGAATTCGGTCTATATGATGAGCCACTCGGGCGCCCGGGGCTCGCCGGCGCAGATGAAACAGCTCGGCGGCATGCGCGGCCTGATGGCCAAGCCCTCGGGCGAGATCATCGAAACGCCGATCATCTCGAACTTCAAGGAAGGCCTGACGGTGCTGGAGTACTTCAACTCCACCCACGGCGCCCGCAAGGGCCTGGCCGACACGGCGTTGAAGACCGCGAACTCGGGCTACCTGACCCGGCGCCTGGTGGACGTGGCGCAGGACTGCATCGTGCGGATGCAGGATTGCGGCACGGAAAACTCGATCACCGCCGAGGCCGCAGTGAACGACGGTGAAGTCGTGGCGTCGCTCAGCGAACGCATCCTGGGCCGCGTCTCGGCGGAGGACGTGCTGAACCCCGGCACCGACGAGGTGCTGGTGGCGAAGGGTGAACTGATCGACGAACGCAAGGCCGATGCGGTCGAGGCCGCCGGCATCGCCGCGGTCCGGATCCGCTCTCCCCTCACTTGCGAAGCCGAGGAAGGCGTTTGCGCGATGTGTTACGGCCGCGACCTGGCGCGCGGCACGATGGTCAACCAGGGCGAGGCCGTGGGCATCATCGCCGCCCAGTCGATCGGCGAGCCCGGCACCCAGCTGACGATGCGGACCTTCCACATCGGCGGCATCGCCCAAGGCGGCCAACAGTCGTTCCAAGAGGCCGGCACCGATGGCAAGATCGAGTTCCGCAACGCCAACCTGCTGCAGAACAGCGCCGGCGAGATGATCGTGGTCGGCCGCAACATGGCCCTGGCGATCATCGACGAGAACGCCATCGAACGGGCGAGCTTCAAGCTCGGCTACGGCACCAAGGTGTTCCCGAAAGAGGGCGCCAAGGTCGCGCGCGGCGACAAGCTCTTCGAATGGGACCCCTACACCCAGCCGATCATCGCCGACAAGGCGGGCACGGCGAAGTTCGTCGACTTGGTCTCGGGCCTCTCGGTCCGCGAGGATACTGACGAAGCCACCGGCATGACCCAGCGGATCGTGTCGGACTGGCGCGCCGCGCCCAAAGGCAGCGATCTCAAGCCCGAGATCATCCTGGTGGGCGAGGACGGCGAGCCGGTCCGGAACGAAGCCGGCAACCCGGTGACCTACCCGATGTCGGTCGATGCGATCCTCAGCGTCGAGGATGGCGCGCAGATCGAGGCCGGCGACGTGGTGGCGCGGATCCCGCGCGAAGGCGCCAAGACCAAAGACATCACTGGCGGTCTGCCGCGGGTGGCGGAACTGTTCGAGGCCCGGCGCCCGAAGGACCACGCCATCATCGCCGAGATCGACGGCTATGTCCGGTTCGGCCGCGACTACAAGAACAAGCGCCGGATCTCGATCGAGCCCGCCGACGACAACCTCGAGGCCGCCGAATACATGGTGCCCAAGGGCAAGCACATTCCGGTGGTCGAGGGTGATTTCGTCCAGAAGGGCGACTACATCATGGACGGGAACCCCGCCCCGCACGACATCCTGTCAATCATGGGGGTCGAGGCGCTGGCCGATTACATGATCAACGAGGTGCAAGAGGTCTATCGCCTGCAGGGCGTGAAGATCAACGACAAGCACATCGAGGTGATCGTGCGCCAGATGCTGCAGAAGTGGGAGATCCTCGATTCGGGCGAGACCACGCTTCTGAAGGGCGAGCATGTCGACAAGGCCGAGTTCGACGAGGCCAACGACAAGGCGATCGCCAAGGGCGGGCGTCCGGCGTCGGGCGAGCCGATCCTTCTGGGCATCACCAAGGCGTCGCTGCAGACCCGGTCGTTCATCTCGGCGGCGTCGTTCCAGGAGACCACCCGCGTTCTCACCGAGGCT
>JASJCA010000041.1 GCA_030066215.1 Rhodobacter sp.
AACGAGGGCATGAAGCTGCGGGTGACGATCAAGGAGCCGGGGCCGGGCGGCATGCGGCTGATCGAGGTGCCGCTTGACATGTCCTTTGCCGAGGCTCTGGGGGCCGAGGCGCAGGCCGTGCCCGACGCCTACGAGCGACTGGTGATGGACATGATCCGCGGCAACCAGACCCTGTTCATGCGCGGCGACGAGGTCGAGGCCGCCTGGGCTTGGACCGACCCGATCATCGAAGGCTGGCAGGACCGTGAAGACCGGCCGCGGATCTACCAGCCCGGCTCGGTCGGGCCGGAGGATGCGCTGATGCTGCTCTACCGCGAGGGGCGGCGCTGGAGGGACATTCAGGAATGAAGCTGATCGAATACCCTGACCAAGACATGATGATGATCGACGTCGCCAACCACCTGGCGGGCGAATTGGCCGATTGTGTAATGAATCACGACCATGCCTCGTTCGCGGTGCCGGGGGGCACCACCCCGGGGCCGATCTTCGACGTGCTGTGCGCGGCGGATTTTGACTGGAGCCGGGTGCATGTGTTTCTGACCGACGAACGCTGGGTGCCGGAAGACCACGAGCGGTCGAACACAGGGTTGATCCGCGATCGGTTGCTGGTGGGACGGGCGGCGGCGGCGCATTTCGTGCCGCTTTACGCCGAGGCCGAGCGGCCGGAAGACAAGCTGGCGGACCTAGCGACGGCGTTCGAAGGCGAGTTCCCGATTTCGGTACTGCTGCTCGGTATGGGAACGGACATGCACACTGCGTCGCTGTTTCCTTATGCCGAGGGGCTTGAGGCGGCTTTGGCCGACGATGCGCCGCCCTTGATGGTGATGCGGCCGGCCGGTCAGCCAGAGCCACGTGTGACGCTGACCGCGCCGGTCCTGCGCGCGGCGATGTCGACGCATCTGGTGATCACCGGGACCGAGAAGCGCCGCGCGCTGGACCGGGCGGCGGCGTTGCAGGACCCGATGGAGGCGCCGGTTTCGGCGATCCTACCGGGCGCGACGGTGCATTGGGCGGAGTGACGGCGATGGGATGGACGGAGCTGCGCGAGCACGCAAGGCGGGTCGAGGATCGGCGCATCCAGGCGCTCTTCGACGATCCGGGTCGGGCGGAGGCGTTCTCGGTCCGCGCCTGCGGCATGCTGTTCGACTATTCCAAAACCAATATCGACGCCGAGGGCCGCGATCTCCTGCTGGGCCTGACCGGCGAGGTCGCGGCGCGGCGCGATGCGATGTTCGCGGGCGAAAAAATCAACGAGACCGAAGGACGGGCGGTGTTGCACACAGCGCTCCGGAACCTCGACGGAGGGCCTGTGACGGTCGACGGCGTCGACGTCATGCCGGGTGTGCGCGTGACACTTGGGAGGATGGAGGCGTTTGCCGAGGGCGTGCGGTCCGAGGCGATCCATGCGCCCGGCGGCGGGGCCTATTCCGACGTCGTCAACATCGGCATCGGCGGGTCGGATCTAGGGCCGGCGATGGCGGTACAGGCGCTGGCGCCGTACCATGACGGGCCGCGCTGCCATTTCGTGTCGAATGTGGACGGGGCGCATATCCACGACGTGCTGGCTGGGTTGAACCCGGCCTCGACCCTGGTGATCGTGGCCTCGAAGACCTTCACCACGATCGAGACCATGACCAACGCGCAGACGGCACGGGACTGGATCGCGGCGAAGACCGGATCCGAAATGGCCGGCGGGCATTTCGTGGCGCTGTCCTCGAACCTCGAGAAGACGGCGGCCTTCGGCATCGCCGACGACCGAGTGTTCGGTTTTGAAGACTGGGTCGGCGGGCGTTACTCGGTCTGGGGGCCGATCGGGCTGTCGCTGATGCTGGCGATCGGGCCGGAGCGGTTCGGCGAGTTCCTGGCCGGCGGCGCGGCGATGGACGCGCATTTCCGCCAGGCCGAGGCGGCGGCGAACATGCCGCTGATGCTGGCGCTGGTGGGGCTTTGGCACAACCAGATCCTGGGCCACGCGACCCGGGCCGTGCTGCCTTACGACCAGCGCCTGGCGCGCCTGCCGGCCTATCTGCAGCAGCTCGAGATGGAGTCGAACGGCAAGCGGGTCGCGATGGACGGCGCCGATCTGGGTGAGGACTCCGGCCCGGTGGTCTGGGGCGAGCCCGGGACCAACGGCCAGCACGCGTTCTATCAGTTGATCCACCAGGGCACGCGGGTGGTGCCGTGCGAATTCATGGTCGCGCGTGAGGGCCACGAGCCCGCGCTCGCGCATCAGCACCGGCTGCTGGTCGCCAATTGCCTGGCGCAGTCCGAGGCGCTGTTGCGCGGCCGTACGCTGGAAGAGGCCACGGCAAAGCTGGCGGGCCGGTTCACGGGCGCCGAGCTCGACCGGCAGGCGCGACACCGGGTGTTTCCGGGCAATCGGCCGTCGACAACACTGGTCTACGACAAGCTCACGCCACGGGTTCTGGGCCAGATCATCGCGCTCTACGAGCACCGGGTGTTCGTCGAGGGCGTCATCCTGGGGATCAACTCGTTTGACCAATGGGGCGTCGAGTTGGGCAAGGAGCTGGCGCTGGCTTTGGAGCCGGTCTTGACGGGCGAGCAAAGCGCCGAGGGCAAGGACGGCTCGACCCGGGCCTTGGTCGCGTTCCTGACCGGCGCGGCGTGACCCGATTGAGAGCGCCTGCGGCGCCCGCCGGTTCCTCCCCATCCTCGGCTCCGCCTGCGGTGGGGGCCCGCCGCGCGTGGCATCGCTGATGCTTCAACTTCGGCGGCTTGCGTGTTGAAACCGTGAAGGTTTTTGCTGAGACGTCCGCCTGAGAGATGGCGGCTCAGGCGGTTTCGGGGACCATTTGGATATAGCCGGTCGGACACTCGTGGGCGCAGAGGCCGCAGCCTTTGCAGTAGTCGAGATCGAAGAGGTAGTGCGAGCCGTCGCTGGCGAGTTCCTGGGTCTTGATCACCGCGTTGTCGGGGCAGAGGGTCCAGCAGTTGTCGCAGGCCAGGCAGTTGCCGCAGCTGAGGCAGCGCTGCGCCTCGGCGAGGGCGGCGGTGCGGCCGATGTCGCCTTCGATCTCGGTGGTAAACGTGCGCGCCTCGGGCGGCACCTTGGGAGGTTCGGCGCGCGGGCTGAGGGCGTAGTAGACCGGGTTGAGGCCGGTGCTGGCCATCTCGGCGCGGGTGTCGAGCGTTGGCTGGGGCCGGCCGGCGATATGGGCGGCGGCGGCTTCGACCGCCTTGGCGCCGTCGCCGATGGCGCCCGCGACGGTGCCGCGGTCGCCGCGGGCGTCGCCGATGGCGTAGACGCCGTCCTCGAGCTTGCCGAAGGGCGAGTCCGGCCAGAAGTAGCTGCCGTCGAGCAGGTGGTTGAGACCGTCGGGGTCCACGCGCTCGCCGATGCAAGGAATGACCATGTCGGCCTCCATCACGCGCTCGGTGCCTTCGAAGCTGACGCGACGCTTGCGACCACTCGCGCTTGGTTCCTTCTTCAGGCTCACCACCTCGACGCCGGTGACCTTCGAGCCCTTCATGATCAGCCGGTTCACGGTGGCGTGGTCGATGATTTCGATGCCTTCTTCGAGCGCCTCGTCAAGCTCTCGCGGGACGACGTTAATCAGATCGTCGGGGTCCGTGTCGGGACCGGGTAAGCCGGAGGCAGTGATCAGGGTCACGTGTTCGGACCCCGCGCGTTTCATCAGTCGGCACAGGTCGACGGCGGTGTTGCCGCCGCCGTGCACGACGACGTTGTGGGCCTCGGGGAATTGGCCGTGGTCCATGAATTCGCGCAGGAGGGAGAGGCCCTCGTGCAGGTCGCTGGGGACCGCGCCGCCGACGTCCCAATGCTTGCTTTCCTGGCAGCCGGGGGCGAGCAGGACGGCGGCGTGGCTCGCTTTCAGCTCGGCCAGCGAGACGTCGCGGCCGAGGCGGGTTTGCAGGTGCAGGGTGATCCCGGGGAGCGCGAGCAGGCGGTCGATCTCGGCGTTGAGCGGTTCGCGGGGCAGGCGGGTGCGCGGGATGCCGGAGCGGAGGAGGCCGCCGGCTTCGGGCAGGGCCTCGAAGATTTCAGCTTTGAGGCCTTGGCGCAGGCAGTGATAAGCAGCGGAGAGGCCGCCGGGGCCGGCGCCGATGATGGCGACGGTGGGCGCGTCGTCGGCGGGCGGCTCGACCGGGTAGGCCCAGCCGTTGGCGATGGCCTCGTCGCCGAGCCAGCGTTCGACATTGTGGATCGCGAGCGCGCCGTCAACGTCCTTGCGGTTGCAGGCGGTCTCGCAGGGGTGCGGGCAGACGCGGCCGGTGGCGGCGGGCAGGGGGTTGGCGGAGACGAGTTCGCGCCAGGCCTCCTCGACATGGCCCTCTTGCAGCTTGGCGAACCAGGCCTGCTGGTCCTCGCCCGCGGGGCAGGCGGCGTGGCAGGGGGCCTTGGCGTGGATATGCACCGGCTTTTCGGTCGAGCGCCAGTTGCCGGTCTTGAAGTCGAGCGAGGTGCCGGGAGCGGCGTAGGCGCCGCGGGTCAGGACGGTCATTGCGGTCTCCCTGCAAGCGGTCCGCCGCGGCCGACGGTGGTGATGCCGGACGTGTCGACCGGGTCGTCGCCGTCGCCTGCCAGCCCGAAGACGTTGATATTGTAATCGGCGAGCGCCTGCAGGTGGTCGCGTTCTTCCTGCGCGCGCGGGTCGCCGTCGCGGGTGAGATGCGCGAAGCGGCCCTGCAGTTTCAGGTAGTCGGTCACTGGGCGCACCTGGCGGATCGGCATGATGTTGGTGACCGCGCCGCGTTCCAGCTCGACGAGCGGGAAAAGGCCGCATTCGACGGCCTTGCGGGCAACCTCGATGGTGAGCGCCGAGGCGTGGCGCCAGCCGAGCGGGCAGGGCGAGTGCACCACTAGGAAGGTCGGTCCATCGATGCCCATGGCGTAACGCACCTTGCGTTGCAGGTCCTGCGGATAGGCGACCGAGGCGCTGGCGGCGTAGGGGATGTGATGCGCGGCGATGATGCTGAGCAGGTCCTTTTTCAGGTGCCGCTTGCCCATGCGCTCCTTGCCGGCGGGGCTGGTCGTCGTCGTGGCCGCGTGTGGCGTGGACGAGGAGCGCTGGATGCCGGTGTTCATATAGGCCTCGTTGTCGTAGCAGACGTAGAGGATGTTGTGATAGCGCTCGAGCATGCCGGAAAGCGCTTGGAAACCAATGTCATAGGTGCCGCCGTCGCCGCCGAAGGCGAGCACCTTGGTGTTCTGGCCCTTGGCCTTCATCGCCGCTTCCATGCCCGAGGCCACGGCGGCGGAGTTTTCGAAAAGCGAGTGGATCCAGGGCACGCGCCAGGCCGATTGCGGCCAGGGGGTGGTGAAGACCTCCAGGCACCCGGTGGCGTTGGCGACCATCACGTCGGGGCCGGCGGATTCCATCACCAGACGCGCGGCCAGCGCCTCGCCGCAGCCCTGGCAGGCGCGGTGGCCGGATTCGAGGCCGCGGAAGCGGGGCTGCGCCTCGCGCGGCGTGCGTTCCGCGGTGGGTTCCGACGGGGCGGCGGGTTCGCGGCCGAATTTCTGGCGGAGTTCCGCGAGGCGGGCTTGGTCCTGCATTAACGGTCCTCCGGGGCGAGTTTGGCCATGTCGGCGTCGAAGATCAGGGGCGCGTCGGGGTCCTTTATGGCCTCGATGAGGTCGGCATAGATCGTCTCGGGGATGTCGCGACCGCCGAGGCCGAGCGCGTGGTTGTGGATCTTGGGCGCGTTCGGGACGTCGGCCAGGATCGCGGCGATCTCGGTGCCGAGGATGCCGCCGAGGCCCGGCGAGATCGCGCGGTCGATGACGATGAGGTGGTCGAGGCCTTGCGTGGCCTCGATGAGTGCCTGGGTCGGGAAGGGCCGGAAGGCGCGGAGCTTGATTAGCTTGGCGGGGCCGGCCTCTGGCGTGTGCGCCATGCCGGCGCGCAGGGTGCCGACGGTGGAGCCCATGGCGACGATGCCGACGGCGGCGCCGGGGTCGCCCTCGACAGTCAGGAGCCCGCCGCAGGCGCGGCCGGTCGCCGTTTCCCAGGCGCTGTCGGTGTCCTTGATGACCGACAGCGCCTTTTGCATCGCGGCGTGGTGGGAGTGGCGGACTTCGGCGAAATAGCCGGGATCGACGAGGGTGCCGAGGGATTTCGGATCGGCGGGGTCAAGGCGGCGATTGAACTCGAAGGCCGGCAGGAAGTCGTCGATCACGCTTTGCTCGGGCAGGTCGATGACCTCGAGCGTGTGGGTCAGGATGAAGCCATCCATGCAGACCATCACCGGCAGCTCGGTCTCTTGCGTGATCCGGAAGGCCTGGATCGTAGTGTCGACAGCTTCCTGGTTGTCGGCGGCGTGGAGCTGGATCCAGCCGGAATCGCGCACGGCCATCGAGTCGCCATGGTCGTTCCAGATCGAGAGCGGGGCGGAAACGGCGCGGTTGGCGACCGTCATCACCAGCGGGATGCGCATGCCGGCGATGTTGAAAAGCACCTCGGCCATAAGCAGGACGCCTTGAGACGCCGTCGCGGTATAGGCCCGCGCGCCTGCCGCAGCGGCGCCAAGCACGACCGAGGCGGCGGAGAATTCGCTTTCGACGCTGACGAATTCAGTATGCAGGTCGCCCTCGGCCACCAGTTTCGAGATATTCTCGACGATGTGGGTCTGGGGCGTGATCGGGTAGGCGGCGACGACGTCGGGTTTGCAGAGGCTTACAGCCCGCGCAATTGCCTGGGAGCCTTCAAGCGCTTCACGCATCTTCGGTCTCCTTCCAGGCGCCGGTTGGCACGGATTGGGCGGCGCGTTCGATCAGGCGCAGGTTGTCCTCGAGCACCTTGCCGTGGAACCGGCCCTTCAGCGCGGTGGCCAGCGCATCCAGCGGCAGGATACCGGTGAGGCCCAGGAATGCCGCCAAAAGCGCGGTGTTCGGGATCGGGCGGCCAATTTCCTCGACGGCCATCTGCGTGGCATCGACGCAAAGTGCGCGGCAGCCGAAGGTTTGGGCCACCTCGGCGCTGTCGCGGCCAGAATTGACCAGCATCGAGCCACCGGCTTTCAACCCCGCCGTCAGGTTCGGATCGATCAACAGCGAGTTGTCCTGCACGATCAGCCAATCGGGGGTGCGGACCTGGCTGCGCAAGTGGATGGGCCCATGTCCGATGCGTACGAAAGCGGTGACCGGCGCGCCGCGGCGCTCGGCCCCGAAGGCGGGGAAGGCCTGGCACATCATGCCGGCCTCGAAGGCGGCGGCGGCGAGCAGATAGGCAGCGGCGACACTGCCCTGGCCCCCGCGGCCGTGGATTCGGAATTCGATCATGGGTCGCAGTCTAGGCGGCAACAAAGGTGCGGCTTTGATGCAGGTCAAGGACGGCGGCGCCGATACTGAAAGCGCCGGTCTGAACGGCCCGTCGATCCAAACAGTCCGGCGCTGGTTGGCCTACGGCGGCGCGTAGGCTCCCTGATGCCTCACCGTTCTTTGACGTGCATGTCATCGCCGCTGCCGTCACAGTCCGCAGCAATCGAAGGATGGAGCGCAAGTATGTTCTTGACCCGCCGCCAGTTTGCCGCCCTTGCCGCCGCCGCTGTCGCCTATCCGGCGGGGGCCGACACCGACTCGCTTTACCAGTTGCACTGGGATCTGATGTTCGGCGACCGCGCCGCGGTGCTGGCGGCAATCGACGCGATCATCGAGCGGGGTCAGCCCGACATGGCCGCCGGCGTCATTCAAGCGATGCGCTTTGGCCGGGTGCCCGAGCCGCTGTTGGCCGGCGTGCTGGAAGTCATCACCGGGGCGCAGGCGGGGCCGGGCTGGTTCGACTGGATGCTCTGGCAAGAGGCCAACCCCCAGGTGGTGCCGCATGCCTCGTTCACCCGGATCAAGCGCGACGTGCTGTTGCGGATCGATCCCGCTTTCGAGGACTTCCTGCGGCCGGAATACCTCGCCCGAGACCGGATGAAGATCCGCCTGGAAGAGATCACCTGGGGCGGGGTGCGCAAGGATGGGATCCCTTCGCTGGACGCCCCACCTCTGATCGCGGCGGATGAGGCCGATTACTTACGCGACGAGGACCTGGTCTTCGGCGTGGCGATCAACGGTGATGTGCGCGCCTATCCGCTGCGGATCATGGGCTGGCACGAGATGTTCAACGAGGTGATCGGCGGTGTACCGGTGGCGCTGGCCTATTGCACGCTTTGCGGCGCCGGGGTGCTGTTCGAGACCGGGCGCGACGGCGAGACGCCGTTCGTCTTCGGATCCTCGGGGTTCCTCTACCGGTCCAACAAGCTGATGTTCGACCGCCAGACCCATTCGCTGTGGAACCAATTCACCGGGCGCCCGGTGGTGGGGCCCCTGGCCGAAAGCGGCATCGCGCTGCGCCGTCGGCCGGTGGTGATCGACACCTGGCGTAATTGGCGGGCGGCGAACCCGGGCACCAAGGTCCTGTCGCTGCGCACCGGGTATTTGCGCAACTACGGGCCGGGTGTGGTCTACAGCGACTATTTCGCCTCGCCCGATCTGATGTTTCCCGCCGCAGTGGACGAGACCCGGCAGCGCCAGAAGGATTACGTTTTCGGCGTGCAGACGCTGGGCGCGGCGAAGGCCTGGCCGCTCGACGCTTTTGCCGGCGGGCGGGTGATCAACGACGCGGTCGGTGCGACACCGCTGGTGCTGATCGGCGCGGCCGAGACACGGTCGGTGCGGGCCTATGCGCGGGAGGCGGGCGAGACCTTCGAGACCGGCGCGGACGGGCTGGTCACACCGGACGGGACCGATTGGACGGTGACCGAAGCGGCGCTGGTGGCAGCCGACGGGCGGCGCCGGGACCGGGTGGCGGGGCACGTCGCCTATTGGTTCGCCTGGGACGGCTATCTGGGCGAGGCGGCAGAGCTCTACGAGGGCTGAGGCGCCCGGCGGTTCGGACCGCTGACCGTGCCAACGCCGGCTTGACGCGGATCAAGGCCGCCGTCGCCGGGGCGGCTAGGATGCTGGCCGATCTCCCGGACGTCACGAGGCCACTTTGCGGTTCCTGCCCCAACTCCTTGCCCGGTCGGCGGTGTTTGCCGCCGTGTTCTGGCTGAGCCAGCTTGCGGCCGCGGCGCAGCCGGCGGAGGTCGTGGCGCATGTGTTCTGGCAAGAGGGCTGCCCGTTCTGCGAACGCGCCCGGGCGGCGCTGGCCGAGATGCGGGTCGAGGACCCTGGGCTGATCGTCGACGAGATCGAACTCGGCGCCTCGGAGGCGAACAACCAGCGCTTTCGCGACGCCATCGCGGCCTTCGGGATCGACCGGCCGGCGGTGCCGCTGGTGGTGGTCGGCGACGGGAATGCCTTGGGCTTCGGCCGCACCACCCGCGCCCGCTACGCCGAGATGATCGCGGCCTGCCGCGCGGGTCCGTGCCCGGACGTGTTGGGCGGGGCGGCGGCAGTCGAAACCGCGCCGGAGGCGGCGGAGCCGGGAACGGTCTCGCTGCCTTGGATCGGCGAGATCGGGCTCGGCGCGCTGTCGCTGCCGGTTCTGACCGTGGTTCTGGCGGCGGTGGACGGGTTCAACCCCTGTGCGATGTGGGTGCTGGCGCTCTTGATCGCGTTTCTCCTCGGCGTCGAAGATAGCCGTCGGATGTGGACCCTGGGCCTGGTGTTTCTGGCCGCGACCGGCGTGATGTATTTCGCCGTCATGGCCGCCTGGCTCAACATCGTGTTGTGGATCGGCGCGGTGGGCTGGCTGCGGCTGGCGATCGGGGCGCTGGCGATCGGCGCCGGCGTCTACTACCTGCGCGAATACTGGACCAATCCCGAAGGCGTCTGCCGGGTCACGCCGTCGCATCGGCGCAAGACCATCTCCGAGGCGTTCCAGGCGCTGGTCGAGCAGCCGAACCTTCTGACCGCGGCGCTCGGCATCGCCGCGCTGGCCATCGTGGTGAACCTGATCGAGCTCGTGTGTTCGGCCGGCGTGCCGGCGGTGTTCACCCAGATGCTGGCGATGCACGATTTGGGGCTTGGCGCCTATTACGGATATCTGCTGCTCTATATCGCGGTGTTTCTCGTCGACGACACGGCGATCTTCGTGATCGCCATGCTCACTCTGCGCGCCACATTCGCGTCGGCGGCGATTTCGCGGGTGTCGCACCTGGTGGGCGGCGTGGTGCTGCTGGCGCTCGGCGCAGTGATGGTGCTGCGGCCGGATTTGTTGGGGTAGGGTGGTCAGACCGCGTTGAATTGGCCGGCGCGGCCATTGCTGCGTGAGGAGCCGTGCCCATCGCCGACCCGCGGGGTGGCGATCCGACGTCTGTTCAGGTGCGCTTTATGGCTGCCCGGTCCGTAGGGCATCGCGCGATGCGCCGGTGTCGATCAATCGCCACCCCTCCGGGGCGGGGCGGCGATGGGCACGGCGGCGCTGCGCGCCTTGAATCCGTGCCCGGGGCCTCACGCAGACGATCACTTCAAGCCAATTCCAGCCGGTCGGGCTTTCGCTGCATGCGCCCCTAGACCACAGGCATCCGGCGACCGCCCTGAGCGTGGGAGGCCTCGGCCCTGTCCAGCACCCGTTGTAAGGCTGCGCCGCGGTGGAAGTCGGGGTCGGCGGCGGTTTCGCCTCGGATGGCGGCGATAAAACGGGTGAACGTGTCGGGGACGGCGGGGGCCTCGACCTCGACCCATTCGGCCGCCCGCAGCTTCGGATCCAGGCAGGCGCGCAGCCGGCTCTGGCCCTTGACGGCCGCGACCTCCAGCCCGCCTTTGTCGCCATAGATCCGCAGGAACAGGTCGTTGATGTGGCCGGACGCGAAGCGCGTCGCGGTGACGGTCCCGATCGCGCCGCCGGCCAGCCCCACGAGCATCGTGCAGCTGTCGTTGGCGTCGAGCACATAATCGCCGATGCGCCCGCCCGGCGCCTTGTCGAAGGTGGCCAGCCGGCAGGAGACGTCGGCAATCTCGTCGCCGGCCGCGAAGCCCGCGAAATCGAGAATGTGGATGCCGATATCGCCCAGAACGCCCTTCGATCCGTGCCGAGACGACAGCCGCCAGAGCCAGGCCGGCTCGCGCCGCCAGTCGCCCCACAGGTCCTGGGTCAGCCAGCTTTGCAGGTAACTCGCCTCGACATGCCGCACCTGGCCGAGTGCGCCCGCCGCGACCATCTTCGCCGCCTGCTGCAGCGCCGGGACCCTCCGGTAGGTCAGGTTGACCATGTGGACCACCCCGGCTGCGGCGGCCAGACGCGCCATCTCGGCGGCCTCGGCCGCGCTGGTCGCCAGGGGCTTCTCGCACAGGACGTGCTTGCCGGCCCGGAGCAGCGGCAGCGTGGTGGCGTGGTGTACGGCGTCGGGCGTCACGTTGGCGGCGGCGTGGAAGTACCCCGCGTCGAGCGCCTCCTCGACGCTGGCGAAGGCCTCACCGCCGTAGGTCCCGGTCAAAGCGGCGGCGGCCGAACGATCGGGGTCAACGGCGCCGGCGATCGCGACCCCCGGAATCGCGGCGAAGGCCTTGGCATGGGCCTGCGCCATCCGGCCCGCCCCGACGATCAGCAGTCTGATTTCAGAGGTCATGAAGGGCCCCGGCCGGTTTTTGCCCGGGCACTCCCCGGCGATTGTCGACACCGGACCGTGAACCGCGGCCGGCAGGTTCGTGCCGTCGACCCGAAGCAGGTCGCGGCGGCTGTCGGGATGGAGCGGGTAGCGGGAATCGAACCCGCGCGTTCAGCTTGGGAAGCTGACAGGCTACCATTACATCATACCCGCCGAGCGCATCCGGGATAGTCGAGCGCGCCGGTCCGGTCAAGCGGTGCCGACCGGCGTCTGGTGCGGGCGCATATCGTCGGGTCGCGCGTCGATGTGACCCCGAAGCACCTCACGCAGATCCGCCTGGTCGGGCGCATCGTAGAGGTTGGTCAGCTCGAACGGGTCGGCGGTCAGATCATAGAGCTCGCCGGCGCCGGAGTTTAGGTCGACGGTCAGCTTATGGGTTCGGGTGCGAACCGTGCGCAGCTCCAGCGCGACGCCGACCCGTCCGGACCCGAGCCCCCACTCGTTGAGCGCAAAGGCGCGCCGGGCCTCGCCTTCGATCACCGGGCGCAGGCTGGCGCCGTGCTGCGGCAGCAACGCCTCGGCCCCCCCGTAATCGAAGAAGGTCGGCCCCAGATCGAGGGTCGAGACCGGGTCCTCCACCGCCTTGCCGCCGGGCACGCCGGGCCCCTTGACGATCATCGGCACCCGCAAGAGCCCCTCGTAATGCATCGGACCCTTCAGGATCAGCCCATGATCGCCCAGCCAATCGCCGTGGTCCGAGATGTAGACGACGAGCGTGTCCTCGGCGACACCCGCGGCCTGCAGCGCGATCAGGATGCGCCCGACCTGGTGGTCGATAAAGGCGATCTGGCCGTAGGTATTGGCGATGATCTCGCGCAGTTGCGCGTCGGTCTGCTCGGCGATCCGACTGTAGCTCTTGCGCACCTCGGCATACTTGGCGTCGCCCGGCTCGTTCTCCATCGCTGCTCGGTGCCACCAGGGCTTGCCGTCATAGGATCGGACGCGGTTCTCCGGCAGATCGACCGCATCGGGCTTGTGCAGCCAGGACCAGGGTTCGGGGCAGTCGAAGGGGTGGTGCGGGTCGGGGAAGCTGACCCAACTGCAGAACGGGGTCGCGGCGTCGCGGCCGTGGTTCAGCCACTCGATGAACCGGTCGGCGGTCCAGGGCGTGTTGTGCCAGGCGACCGGCAGGCGCGAATGCCAGGTCTGCGCCGCGCCTCTGGTGTCGCCGGCATTCTCCCACATCAGGCGGGTCTTGTCGTCGCCACGCCCGTCCATGTGATAGAACCGCTCGTAGTGCTGGCCCGCGGGCGGCTTTTCCGGCGCCCACCAGTTGTGACCGACCAGCATCAACTCGACATGGTCGAAGCCCATATAGGGCCCGTACCAATCGGCGCCGTACGCGGCCGAAGATCGCAAGCATTCGGGCGAGCCGGTTGGCGTGTAGGTGTGGTAGGTCGAGAAATGCGCCTTGCCGAAGAACGCGGTCTGATAGCCCGCCGCAGCCAGGGCGCCGGCGAAGCCCTTGTCGCCAATCGAGGGGTCGAGGTCGATGCCGTTGTCGTGCACGCCGTGGGTCCGGCAGAGCTGCCCGGTCAGGATCGAGGCGCGCGCAGGCTGGCACACCACCGAGGGCGTGATACAGGCGGTGAAATGCGTGCCCTCGGCCGCCATCCGGTCCAGATGCGGCGTCTTCACCTTGCGGCCCATGAAGCCCAGGCAATCGGCGCGCTGCTGGTCAGCCGAGATCAGCAGGATGTTGGGACGGCTCATGCCTTGGCCTCCAGGGGTCTGCGCAGGGACAGGACGACGACCGCCACGGCGAGCGCGATGAACACCGCCGCGACCGGGCTGGTGAACAGGAACCAGACGTCGCCGCCGGTGGCTGCGAAGGCCTGGCGCGCGGTGTCCTCCAGCTTGCCGCCCAGGATGAAGGCGATGACAAAGGGCAGGGGCGAGATCCCGAGCCGCCGCATGCCGTAGCCCAGAACGCCGAAGCCCACCGCGAACCACATCGCCGACATCCGCGCCTCCTGCACGTAGATCGCGGTCAGCGTCAGCAGCAGCACGACCGGCAGGAGGATGTGCTTGGGAATGCGGATCATCACGCCGGCCACGCGCATGAAGACGCCGCCGATGGTCCAGTTCAGCAGGTTCGCCAGCATCATTGCGGTGAAAAGCCCGAAGGCCACGACCAGTTCGGGATTGACCGCATCGGCGGTGAATTTGAACACCGACGGCCCGGGGTTGAAGCCGCCGATGCTCTCGGCGGCGAGGATCAGGAAGACGGCCGCCGCGTTGCCGGGGATGCCCAGGCTCAAAACTGGGATCAGGTTGGCGCCGGAGACCGAGCTGTTGGCGGCCTCGGTCGCGGCGATGCCTTCGGGGGCGCCCTGGCCGAACGGACGCTCGCCGGGCCGGGTGCGCGCATGAACCCGCGCGCCCGAGGCATAGCCCAGCGTCGCCGCCAGCGTCGATCCGATGCCCGGCAGCGCCCCAATCGCCGTGCCAATCACCGCCGAGCGGCCGATATAGGGCGCGATGCGGCGGATGTCGGCCCAGTGCAGGCGCTGGTCGCCGCTTTGCACCAGCTCGGCCGGCGGCCGCGCGGCGCGGCGGTCCCACCACAGATCCTCCAGCGCCTTGAACACCTCGCCCAAGATCAGTACGCCGAGGATCGCGGTGGCGACCGGAAAGCCCTGCGCCAGGGTCTGGGTGCCGAGGCTGAGACGCGGGTAAAAATCCTCGCCGGTGCCGACATAGGCCACGAACAGCCCCAGCCCCATCGAGATCAGGCCCTTGCCGACCGACCCGCCGATCACCGAGGCGATGAACGCGAGCGACAGGATCAACAGCGCGGTCTTCTCCGGCAGGTCCAGATAGGCCTCGACCAGCACGGCGAGGAACGGCGCGCAGAGGATCAGCACGACGTCCGAAAACGTGTCGCCCGAGGCCGAGGAGACATGGGCGATCTTCAAGGCCTTTCGCGCCTGGCCGGCCTTGGCCATCGGGTGGCCGTCGAGCGTGGTCATGTAGGCATCCGGCGTGCCGGGTGTGTTGAACAGGATCGCCGGCACCGCACCGCCGACCGTGGCGCCCTTCATCACGCCGATCAGAAAGCCCATCACCGGCAACAGCGCGTCTGGGGTGAAGCCGAATATCGAGATCAGGATCGGCAGCGAGATCGCCATCGCCATCGGCCCGGCCAGCCCCGGCGTGGCCCCGACCAGGATCCCCATCAGAAAGCCCGACAGGATCATCACCAGCGTGACCGAGATGCCGAACCCGGCGACCGAAAAAATCTCGGGGCCCTGGAACACCGCCAGGATGCCCAGCCAGATATAGTCGAGCACGCCCATCAGACGTCCCCGTTCGGCGGCAGCAGCAGGTCGTCGAACGGCAAGTCGTAGACCGCGATCAGGGCAAGGGTGGTCGCGGCGGCGATCAGAACAGCGCGCAAGGTCGGCCGACCCTCGACCGCCGAGATCAGCGTGGCGATTAGAAAGCTCCCACCGGCGAAAAAACCCAGGTACTTCCACGGCGCGGTGTCGCGCAGTGCGCGGTAGGTCAGGTCGTCGGCGACGGCGACATTCGCCAGCGTCACCGCCACAGGCCCGGTCCAGCGCATCAGCGCGAAGGCGACCGCGATCACCGCCAGAAACCGCAGCAGAAAGCCAAGATTGGCTGGGCCCAGGCCGCCGGGATCCGGCGCGCGCCTTTGAGCCAAGACCAAAACCCCGCCGAGCCCGATCATCCCCGCCGCCAGGGTCGGCGCCAGCGCATCGCCGATCGTCACCTGGCGCCGCACCGTCTCGATCAGCCCGGTGCCGCTGTCGAGCGGCGCCCAGACCAGGCCCAGGACCAGCGCGAAGCCGATAGAGCCGAGCGACAGATAAAGGTTGGTGCGGGCAGACGGCAGCCTTGGGGACACCGGCGCGTCCTCCTGAAAATCTCCGGGCTCCGCCAGGTGCGGCGGGATCCGGGGCCTCGCGAGCGGGTTATTCCGAGGCGGCCTGCAGCAGCGCGCCGGCGGCCTCGTAGTCGCCGGCGACCAGCGCCGACAGCTCGTCGCCCATGATCACCGCAGGGCCGCCGAACGCCTTGGCGATCACGCCGTTCGACTTCATCCCCTCGGTCGACACCGCCTCGGCGATGGCCGCGGCCAGGGCGTCGCGCGCGTCCTCCGGCATGCCCGCAGGGCCGATGAAGAGGAAATAGCCGTCGGCGTTGAAGTCGACGCCCAGATCGGCCAGCGTCGGCGCCTCGGGCGTCTGGTTCAGTGGCACCGACAGCGCCGAGGCCAGGTTCACCAGCTCGCCCGCCGCGACGCCCTTGGTCTGGATCCCGGCCATGAAGCCAAGGTCCATGTCGCCGGCATTGACCCCGTTCATCACCGCGCGGCCGCCACGGACCTGGACGATGTTGAATTCCACACCCTGCGCCTTGCCCAAAAGGTACGCTAAGTCGGTCAGCTTCGGGCTCATCGTGCCGAACCGCAACTCGGCCCCATCCTTGGCCGCCGCGACCACGTCGGCAAAGCTGGTCCAGCCCTTCGCGCTTTGCGCCACGACGCCCATCTGAAAGCCCGCCGTGGTGACGATGGGCGTATAGTCGGCGGGTGTCACGCCGGCCTCCGCCGCGGCCATGTTGTAGCCCAGGGTCTCGGTCACTACCATGCCGATCACGCTGCCGTCGTTCGGCATGTCCTTGATCGCCATCGCCAAGTTCATGCCGCCCTTGCCGGTAACCTGCTCGGGGATGAAGCTCCAGCCCAGCTTGGCCTCGAGATCCTCGGCGATCAGCCGCGCCTGGGTGTCGGCACCTCCGCCGGCGGCGAAGGCGATCATCAGCTTGATCGGCCCCGGCGGGGTCCAGTCCGACGCCGCCGCCGCGCCGGCCAACGCCAGCCCTGTCAGTGCCGCGGCCGCGGATTTCAGAAGTGCTCTCATCGGTCGTCCTCCCTGACGCACGTTTCGGCACAGGGAAAGGGAAAAAGGTTGATCCGTCAACAAAAAATGTTGACCTATCAACGGATTCTTGCATTCTCGGCAGCGGAAAGCGAGGTCAGCATGCGCGCGGAGGCGGACGGAAAACTCGGCGTCTACAACATCCCGTTGCGGGAGATGCTGACCTATCGGCTGTCGCGGCTGAATGCGAGGCTCAACGCGCAAGCCGCTAAGATCCTTAAGGAAAGTTCCGGGCTGTCGCAGGCGCAATGGCGCGTGATGGTGATGATCGACGCCTATGGGCCGATCCCGCCGGCGCAAATCGTGCGGGCCTCGCTGATGGACAAGGGGCAACTGAGCCGCACCATCAAGGCGATGGCGGCGCAAGGGCTGATCAGGATCAACGACAGCGAATCGGACCACCGCTCGCACCTGATCAGCCTTACCGACCGTGGCCGCACACTGTTCGAGCGGGCCCGCCCCGCGATGCAGGCCCGCCAGAGCCAGCTTGCGGGCACGCTCGGCGGCGACGACCGCGCCGCCTTCCACCGCGTGCTTGACCGGCTGGAGCAGGCGTTGGACGCCGCCGAATGACCGGCTCGAACCTGCTGATCGTGATGTCGGACGAACACCAGGCCCGCGCCATGGGCTGCGCCGGGCATCCCTTCGTCCAGACCCCGAATCTCGACGCGCTGGCGGCCCGGGGCCTGCGGTTCACCGACGCCTACACGCCCTCGCCGATCTGTGTGCCGGCGCGGGCGAGCTTCGCCACCGGGCAACCAGTGCATGTCACGGGCCTGTGGGACAACGCGATGCCCTATGACGGGTCAATCCCGGGCTGGGGGCATGCGCTGCAGACAGGCGGCGTGCCGGTCGAGTCGATCGGCAAGCTGCACTACCGCGCCACCGAGGACCCTGCCGGCTTCGATGTCGAGCATCTGCCGATGCATGTTGCCGACGGGGTTGGCATGGTCTGGGCCTCGATCCGCCGCGAGGATGAGCGTGTGGTGCAGACCACCGGCCGGATGCTCGGCGACTACATCGGCCCGGGCACGAGCAAATACACCGATTACGACGCCGCGGTGACCGACCGGGCGCGGCGCTGGTTCCACGACCGCGCGGCCTCGGGCGACACCCGGCCCTGGTGCCTCTTCGTCGGCCTCGTCGCACCGCATTTTCCGCTGGTCTGCCCGCCGGAGTTCTACGACCTCTATCCCACCGCCGACCTGCCGCCGGTCAAGCTGCACCCCAAGGACGGGCATCCCCGGCACCCCTGGGTCGAGAAGCAGAACGCGATGATGGACAGCGAGACTAAGTTCCGCGACGCCGACGAGCGCCTGCGCGCCATCGCCAGCTATTTCGGCCTAGTGTCCTGGCTCGACCACAATGTCGGGCGCATCCTGGCGGCGCTTCAGGCGGCGGGGTACGGCGACGACACCACGGTCGTCTACACCTCGGACCACGGCGACAATGTCGGCGCGCGCGGGCTCTGGGGCAAGTCGAACCTCTATCAGGAAAGCGTCGCGGTGCCGCTGGTGATGGCCGGGCCGGGCATCCCGGTGGGCACTTGCGGCACGGCTGTCGATCTCTTGGATCTTGCGGCCACAATCCCGGCCCATTTCGGCCAGCCCTTCGACGCCCCAGGCACGCCCCTGACCGATATCGCCGCCGCGCCGGAGGACCCCGAGCGCGCGATCCTCAGCCAGTACCACGCCGCCGGGGCGGTCTCGGGCGCCTGTATGCTGAAAAAGGGCCGCTGGAAGCTGAACCACTATGTGGGCTTCGCGCCGGAACTTTTCGATCTGGTCGGTGATCCCGAGGAAACCACGAACCTGGCCGCAGATCCGGCCCATGCGGGTACCCTCGCGGCGCTCCAGTCCGACTTGCGCGCGCGGCTCGACCCCGAGGGCACCGACGCCCGTGCCTTCGCCGACCAAGCCGCCATGATCGCGCGTTACGGCGGGCGCGAAGCGGCGCTGCAACTCGGCGCGCCCGGCGCCACGCCGCCGCCGGAGATCGCCCGATGAGGTTGATCGTCCTGGGCTCCGGCTCGCCCGAGGCCTATGCCCGCCGCGCCTCGTCCGGATACCTGCTCGAGATCGGCGCGGACCGGCTGCTCTTCGACTGTGGCGGCGGCGTCGTCGACAATCTCTTGCGGTCGAGCCGCGCGCCGTCCGACGTTACGCACCTGATCTTCTCGCACCTGCATTCCGACCACATGATGGACTACGCGCGGCTGGTCCACGCCGCCTGGGACGAAGGCGCCGCACCGCTCAAGGTCTTCGGTCCCGCGCCGATCGCGGCGATCACCGAGGGCTATTTCGGCCCCGGAGGCGCCCTGGCCCACGACCTGCGCGCCCGGACCGAGCTGTTGCCCAGCCAGGAAGTCTGGAAGGCCCGCGGCGGCACCGTGCCGCGGCCCTGGCCCGTGCCGGAGGTGACAGAGATCGCGCCGGGGTTTTCGCTCGACGGCGGTGCCTGGCGGCTGTCGTCCTGCGAGGTGCCGCATGCGCAGCCAGTGCTGCAGTGCCTGGCCTTCGCGGTCGAGGCCGGCGGGCGCAAGTTCGTCTATTCCGGCGACGCGGGTCTCTGCGCGGATTTGCGGACGCTCGCCGTCGGCGCCGATCTGCTGTTGCATTGGTGCTATCGCTTGGACGGTGAGGACGCGCCACCGGCCATGCGCGCCCTGACCCCAACGCCGTCCGAGATCGGCGCCATGGCGGCCGATGTCGGGGTGAAGCGGCTGATCCTGACCCATTTCCGGGTTCACATGGACGCAACAGGCCGCCACGAACAGGCTTTGGCCGAACTTCGGCACACTTTCGGCGGCCCATGCGCCATCGCCGAGGATCTCGATGTGATTGACGTGTAGGACTGCCGGCCCAGGGCGTCCGGTACCCTAGGACGGCCCTGTGTATTCCTCGTCGGTCACGTGGGCCTCCCAGGTGACGGTAGAGCCGTCCTCTGCCTCCTGCATCGCAACATGCGTCATTGCTGTTTCCGGCCCGGCGCCGTGCCAATGGCGCTCCCCTGGGGCGATCCAGACAACGTCTCCCGGACGGATCTCTTGGATCGGCTCGCCGTCCTTTTGTACCCGTCCGGCACCGGCGGTGACGATCAGCGTTTGGCCCAGGGGATGGGTGTGCCAGGCGGTACGGGCGCCAGGTTCGAAGGTGACCGACAACGCACGAATGCGCGCTGGGTCGGGCGCCTCGATCACTGGATCGAAACGGACACGACCGGTGAAGTAATCGGCTGGGCCGGGGCGAGAAGGGCGCGTGCCTGCGCGGTGGATTTCCATAGATGCTCCTTCAAGTAGAGGCTGTGCGACAGGTGACGATGTTGACGGCGGCCGGCAGCGCCAGGCCGCCGGGTTCGCAATACGGCTCGAAGCGACGGGCAATCTCGGCCACGATCGCGTCGATATCCATGGCCGAACCGCCGTTATGCGCGATGATGCGCACCGCCGGCCCGACCTTGGCCGCCGTGGCGGCAACGACTTCCAGGTCCTTGCCAGGGGTCAGCGCCATCGTCTCTGTCGCGGCCTCGATATCGATCCATCCGGCAGCAGCCAAGAGGCCGGTGACATTGTCGAGGTCCTGGAAGGCGAGTGGTCCGGGCGCCCGGGGATCGCGTTCCGGCCCGGGTCCAAGCCGCGCCTCGGCCACTGACTTGGGTATCGAAAACCAAAGCGTGCGCGCAGGCGGCCCCCATGCTGCGAATGTCAGGCGGTGGCCAGCGGGCACGGCGCGGGCGAGATTGCGGAAGGCGGCGACGGGATCGCTGAAAAACATCAGACCAAGGCGCGAGACGATGTGGCTGTACCGGCCACCGAAATCTTGGACTTGAGCGTCGCAAAGCAGGAATCGCGCATTTGCCGGGCCAGCCCGCGCCCGTGCCCGGGCCAATAGCAACTCAGAGATATCGGCCCCGGTCGCGCCGCCCAAGGGCGCCCGTGCCGCAGCGGCCAAGGTCAGATCGCCGGTTCCGCAACCGATATCGAGGACATTCGCACCGCGCGCCAACCCCGCGATATCGAGTATCCGATCCCGCATAGGCGCCAATGCGGCGTCAAGCACCGCCTCGTGGTCGATCCACTTTTGCCCCGCGGCGGAGACCCAATAGTCGGCTTGGCCGGTGTTCGTGATAGGCGGCATCGGGCCAGTCTGGCAGTCGCAGCAGACCCCGGCAAGCCTCAGGCGCGGCGCCGGCGGCGGCGGCCATCGGTCTCGGCGCCGGTGTTGAAGGCGAGGTCGGGCAGGGTGACGACCTTCCTGAGCTCTGGAAACGCCGCGGTGGCATGGGGCAGGGCGTTGGCGGCGACGAAGTGCTCCTGGAACCGCGGCTCGATGGCGGTTTCGACCTTGTGGATTTGGCGCACCGTTTCCTCGATTTCGGCCCGGGCGGCACGGTTACACAGCGCGATGCGGGCGCCGGTGCCCGCGGCGTTTCCGGCGCTGGTGACCTTGTCGAGCGGGCAGTCAGGGATCATGCCGAGGATCATCGCGTGTTTGGGCGAGATATGCGCGCCGAAGGCCCCGGCGAGCACCACGCGGTCCACGGTGTCGGTGCCAAGCTCGTCCATCAGCAGGCGCGCGCCGGCATAGAGCGCGGATTTCGCCAATTGGATGGCGCGGATGTCGCCCTGGGTGACCGTGATCAGCGGGCCGTCCTCGGCGGTGCCGTCGTGCAGGACATAGGCGTGGGTGCGGCCCTCGGGGATGATGCGGCCGGTGCCGGTCTGCGCCGCCGAGCCGATCAGGCCCGAGGCGTCGACGAGGCCCGCGGCGCGCATCTCGGCCACCGCTTCGATGATGCCAGAGCCGCAGATGCCGGTGATGCCACTGACCGCGGTGGCGGCAGCAAAGCCGTCGTCGTCGGACCAAAGATCGACGCCGATCACCTTGAACCGGGGCTCCTTCGTTGCGGGGTCGATCTCGACCCGCTCGATCGCGCCGGGGGCGGCGCGTTGGCCGGAGCTGATCTGAGCACCCTCGAAAGCGGGACCGGTGGGCGACGAACAGGCGAGCACCCTGTCTTTGTTGCCGAGCAGGATCTCGGCATTGGTGCCCACATCAACGACAAGCACCAGGTCCTTGGATTTGTTGGGTTCTTCCGACAACGCCACCGCGGCGGCGTCGGCGCCGACATGCCCGGCGATGCAGGGCAGGATGAAGATGCGGGCGGCGGGGTTGATCGTATCGAGAGTCAAGTCGCGGGCGTCCAACGACAGCGATGTCGAGGTGGCCAGCGCGAATGGGGCCTGGCCGAGTTCGACCGGGTCGAGGCCCAGCAGAAGGTGGTGCATGACCGGGTTGCAGACAAAGACCGTCTCGACAATCTGCGTTGCGTCGATGCCGGCCCCGGCGGCGATGTCGGTGGCGAGGCCGTTGATCGCGCTGCGCACTGCGGCGGTCATCTCGGTGTCGCCGCCGGGGTTCATCATCGCATAGCTGACCCGGCTCATCAGGTCTTCGCCAAAGCGGATTTGCGGGTTCATCACGCCCGCGCTGGCGATCACCTCGCCATTGCGCAGATCCGTCAGATGCGCAGCGATCGTGGTGGAGCCGAGGTCGATGGCGAGGCCGTAAAGGCGCCCCTCCCAAAACCCGGGCCAGATGTCGAGGATGCGTTCGTGCTTGTCCGCATGGCCTTGGTGCAGGGCCACGGTGACGGCCCAATTGCCTTTGCGCAGGGCGGGCTGCAGCTTGGCCAGCACGGGCAGATCGATCCTCAGCGCCTCGGTCTCGACCTGCCACTGCGCGGCCAGCGCGGCCTGCAGGCGTTCCAGGTCGCCCGAGGGGTCGTGCATGTCGGGTTCCGCCACCTCGACGTAGTAAAGCCGGGTGGCGGGATCCATGGTGATCGCGCGGACGGCGGCGGCTTTCCGGACGACCTGTTTGTGGACTTGCGATTCGGGCGGCACGTCGATGACCGCGTCGCCCTGGATCGTCGCCTGACAGCCAAGCCGCCGGCCGGTCTTGAGCCCGCGTTTCTGGTCGTAGCGCTCTTCGACGGCATTCCAGGCCGACAGCGCGTCCTGGGCAACCGTCACCCCATGCTTCGGAAACTCGCCGTAGCTCGGCGTCACCTGGCATTTGCTGCAAATGCCCCGCCCGCCGCAGACGCTGTCGAGGTCGACGCCCAACTGACGCGCGGCGGTCAGCACCGGGGTGCCTGCCGGAAACCGGCCGCGTTTTCCCGACGGAGTGAAGATGACGAGCGGGTCCATAGCGCCTCAGAACGGTTCGGGGCGGAGCATAGCGGCGGATCGGGCGAGGGAAAGACGGTCTTCGCCGGAATGGCGCCTGTCTGCGGCATTGCGGCGTCGGATACCTAGTTCAGGATGCCCGGGCCCCAGAACCAAAGCACCAGCGGGAAGGGCAGGACGGCCAGCGCGATGGTGATCAGCGTGGCCCGGGGGCGGAACAGGTGTGTGAGGCCAGCGGCGAGGCAGATGCCGCCGCCGCCGCCAATCACCGCGCTGCCAGGCAGATTGATCAGGCCGGCAAGCAGCAGGTAGCGGTAGTTGATGGCAAAGTGACCCAGGCGCTTGGGCAGTTGCCGGCGCAGCAGCGCCAGGCGGCGCTCTGGTGACAGGGGACGCAGGGTGTCGAGCAGGCGGCAGGCGCGGGTGAGACGCAAATCCAGGAACACCCGGTGCAGCCAGGCATAGGGCAGCAGGCGCCCGGCAAGATAGGCCAGAACCAGCCCGGCGACGGTGGCGAGGTAGACGAAGACCGCAACCTCGGCCCCGCGCATCAGGATCAACGAGATACCGATCTCGATGCCGGGCACGAAGGGGATCGCGATCAGCAGGGCATAGGCCACCAGAATGCCGCCCAGGATCGCAGTGCGCAGGCCGACGCCGCGACCCGGCGGCATTGCCTCGGTCCATTGCATCACCCAGCCGACGAAGAGATGCACCGCGAAGGCGATCGCGACCAGCGCGGCGAGGCGAAGCGTGGTGCGCGCCAGCGAGGCGCGCAGGGGCGGCAGGTCATAGACCCCGGGCGGGGTGGGATCAGTCGTCATGGCTCGACCAGTGGCACCGGTCGAAGTCCACATAGCGCAGCAGGGTCTCGGTGGCGCCTTCGGCCACCAGGCGCGAACAGCCCTCCTGATGCTCGGCGCTTTCGAAGACGCTGACGACGCCGCCGTCGCCGCCCGTCCCGGGGCTGCACAGCGTTGCGGCGGGTTGCAGGGTAGCGATCTCACGCACCCCGTCGCGCGCCTCGGCGACGAACAGATAGGCCTCTTCGGTTCCGTTGGCGACGCAGACCCCAGTTGCGGCAGACGCCGGAGCGACGACGCAGGCAAAGGCAAGGATCACGCGCAGTGGCATCGCTTCTCTCCCATCTTGCACACCCCAAGCCTAGCCGCACAGCTGTCCCCCGGCCGCGCCACGATTGCGTTTCGTAACAGTAACGTGACGCCCGGGTTACTGCATGGTGATCCGGTGAATCCCGCATCCAGCGTAGCATGGGCGGCACGGGACACCAAAAAAATGAAGGGAGACGTCACGATGTCGTGGACAACGCGTGTTGTGGGCGGGCTGACCGCCGTGGTCCTGGGAACCGGTGCCGTTTTTTCACAAAAGATGATGTTCGGTGGGGAGGAGGACCAGGCCTATGCCGCCGATCTCTGGGCGGTGATGGCCGACGCCAAGATGGTCGGCGAAGGCATGGTTCGGTCGTTTCCCTATGACGGCGTCGCGCCGCACGGCATGATGCTGGAGACCTTCTATACGACGGCGACGGTGAACGGCCATTCCGGTGCGCTTGTGGTCAAGCGGAATTACGGCCCCGAAGGTGTCAGCATCGACGAGGTGCTGGCCGATCCGGGCAAGCATCTGGGCGCGGTGACGGTGATGTTCCAGCGCGAGGACGGCTATGACCCTGAGACGCAGAACTGGTTCTGGGCGAAGTACCTGCCGGACGGCACACTCGACAAGAACCCCAAGGGCATGGCGCTGGCGGGGCTGGTCGGCAAGAACGCCGAGGCCGGCTGCATCGCCTGCCATTCCGGCGAGGACGATTATCTGTTCACCACCGACGCGATGATCGGCATGGCGATGAACTAGGCCGCAAGGCCGGAGGCTCCGCGTGAGTACCCAGCTGGGCCCCCGGAAATGCCAAACTTTCAGTAGGTTGAGCGTTGATCTTAATTTCGGGGTAACTGCGGCAGCGTCAGGTTCGGGCGTTAGCGCTCCAGCACCAGAGTGCCGTCGGTGATTTCGATTCGGACGTAACGCTGCAGATAGGCCATGCCGAGAAGCGAGCCGTTCATCTCGCCTTCGTTGACCCAAACAGCAACGTTGCGGTCTTTGATCTGGCCGAGCGCCAGTTCGTCGATCCGTACCCGCGCAGTGCGAACCGGGCCGTTGGCGGTATTGGCCATGCCGGAATAGATCAACTCGTTCAGGTCAATGCCCGCGCGTACTGCGTCCTGGCGGCTCAGCACGATGTCGGTGGCGCCGGTGTCGACCACGAACTGCACCGGTGTGCCGTCGACCGCCAGCGTCAGGTAATAATGGCCGTCGAAGGCGCGCGGCACCTCGACCCGACCAGCTCCGGCCATCACAGATTGCTGCGGCAGCACGTCCTGGCGGATATCAGACCACAGCCCGACACCGGCAATCACGCCGATGAAGATCAGCACCCACAGCGCCGCCTGGCGGGTCATCTGGCCGAGGCTCTGGCGATGCGAGATCAGGAAATAGCTCAGAACCACGCAACCCAGCAAAACCAGGTAGATGAGCTGTCCGGTGTCGTCGCTGTCCATGGCTCAAGGCCTCCTTTAGCCTATGCACATAGGCATTCGGCGGGGCTTTGTCAGCCCGGGTCACGGAACCGGCGTGCGCCTATGCCTGCGCGGCCTCCAGGCGTTCCTGGGCATCGAGCCACAGCGCCTCGGCGCGGTCGAG
>JASJCA010000007.1 GCA_030066215.1 Rhodobacter sp.
GAACCGACAGGAAGGCCCAGAGGGGATCGGAGGCCAGGCTGCGGTTGCCCCAGAGCCGGTAGCCGTTCTTGCGCACGATGGTCGCCACTTCCTGTTCGTTGAGAAGGTTCGCGCGGCTGAGCGATCCCAACTGCCGCGCGAACCTTCTCAACGAACAGGAAGTGGCGACCATCGTGCGCAAGAACGGCTACCGGCTCTGGGGCAACCGCAGCCTGGCCTCCGATCCCCTCTGGGCCTTCCTGTCGGTTCGACGCACCGCCGACATGATCTACGAAAGCGTCGAAGCGGCGCATCTCTGGGCGATGGACCGGCCGTTCTCGGCGCAGCTCCTGAAGGAGATCGCGGACAGCGTCGATGCCTACTTGCGAACGCTAAAGGCGCGCGGCGCGATCCTGGGCCACGACGTGTGGCTCGACGCCGAGCTCAACACCGAGGCGACGCTGAAGGCCGGCCAGCTCTTCATCGACTTCGACATCGAGCCGCCCGCGCCGCTCGAGCGGCTGACCTTCCGGGCTCACCGCAACGGCGCCTACTACGAAGAGCTGGTCGCACAGTCGCAAGCCGCCTGACGATCCCACCGACAAGGAGACACGGCCATGGCCTACCCCCGCAAAGTCAAGAACTACAACGCCTTCCTCGACGGCGTGAGCTACTTCGGCAAGGTCGACGAAGCCACGCTTCCGGTCCCGAAGCTCAGCACCGAGGATCACCGCGGCGCCGGCATGGACGCGCCGGTCGCCATCGACATGGGCATGGAAGCGATGACCGCCTCGATCACGCTTGCCGAATGGCCGGCCGAGGTCCTGACCAAGCTTGGCACCCGCCAGCAGCTCGTGCTGCGGCCCGCGGCGATGGGCGAGACGGATTTCTCCGCCGACACCTATATCGCCACGATGCGCGGCCGGATCACCACCGCGCACCCCGAAACCCTGAAGACCGGCGGCGACAATCCGATGAAGCTCGACATGGCCGTCGACTTCTACCGGCTGGAGAAGGACGGCGAAGAGCTTCTGGAGATCGACATCGAGAATGCGGTTCGCACGATCGGCGGCGTCGACCAGCTCGCTGACATCCGCCGCGCCATGGGCATTTAACGCGGCCTTTGAAGGAGCTTTGAAATGGCAACCGGAGCCAATATCGCCAGCGTCACGCTGGAGCACCCGCTCGGCAAGGGCGAGGACAAGATCACCGAGGTCACCGTAGCCAAGCCGACTGCGGGGCCGATGCGCGGGCTGAAGCTGCTCGACGTGGTGCAGATGGATGTGAGCGCCTTGAGCGTCCTCTTACCCCGGATCACCACGCCCAGCCTGTCGCCCGAGCAGATCGACCGCCTGGACCCTGCCGACCTGATGCAGATCGGCGCCCGGGTGTCGGCTTTTTTTACCACGGACCGGGATCTCAAGGCGGCCGGAGCGCCGCCGATCAACTAGCGCTCCCGAACGATGTTGAAGAGGCCGAGGCCGACCTCTTCGCCACCTTCCACTGGCGGCCCGAGGACACCGCTCCGATGAGCCTCGAAGAGATCGCCCGCTGGCGCGAACACGCGCGCCGGCGGTTCCAGCCGGAGGATGACAAAACGTGAGCGCGGCCGACCTCAACCTGCAGCTGGTCCTGGAGCTCGTCGACCGCGCCACCGCCCCGGCCCGCGCCGCCATCGCTGCCGTGCGCCGCGCCGGCGCCGCCGTCCAGCGGGCCGGGCGCGGCACGATCGATTGGTCGAACAAGCAGCTCTCGGCGATCAGCGCCAATCGCGCGGCAATGCAGGCACAAGTCGTCGACACAGCGGCCCTTGGTGTCTCGCTCTATGCGCTGACCAAGCCCGCGGTCGAGTTCGAGGTCGCCATGGCCGGCGTCAAGAAGGTCATCGACTTCGAAGAGCCCGAAGCCCTGAAGCTTCTCGGCGACGACATCCTCGACCTGATCTCCGGCGGCAAGATCCCGATGGCGGCCGAGGGCATCGCCGCCATCATCGAGGCCGCCGGCCAGGCCGGGATCGTCGCGGCCGAGCTCGGCGATGCGGAGAAGCGCCAGGCGCTCATCGACTTCGCCGCCGACGCCGCCCGCATGGGCGTGGCCTTCGATGTCTCGGCCGAACAGGCCGGCAATGCCATGGTGATGTGGCGGTCGCGCCTGAAACCGACCCAGCCGGACGTGCTCAAGATGGGCGACGCGGTCAATCATCTGTCGAACAACATGGACGCGACCGCCGCCGCGATCCTGACCGTGATCAACCGGCAAGGCGCGGTCGCGCAATCCTCCGGCCTGATGCGCGAAGAGATCGCCGCGCTTTCGGCCGCCTTCGTCGCCGCTGCCCCGTCGCCGGAAATCGCCGCCACGGGCATGAAGAACTTCCTCTCCACGCTCACCAAGGGCGCCGCGGTGACGGATGCCGAGAAGACCGTCCTCGACCAGCTCGGCCTCGATGCCGAGGAGCTCGCGCGCAAGATGCAGGTCGATGCCAAGGGCGCGATCATCGAGGTGATGGAAGCGCTGGCTGAGCTGCCCCAGCATGCCCAGGCGGCCGCGCTGTCCCGGCTCTTCGGCGAAGAAAGCATTGGCGCGATCACCCCGCTTCTGACGAACCTCGAGATGCTGCGCGGGTCCTTCGAGCTGGTGGCCGATGCGGAGGCCTTCGCCGGGTCGATGCTGCGGGAATACGAAAGCCAGGCCTCGACCACCAACGCCCAGCTCATTCGCATGCGCGGCTTTGCCAAGGCGCTCTCGGTCACGATCGGATCGGCGGTCCTGCCGGAGCTGAACGCACTCCTGGACACGCTGATGCCGCTCATCGGCGCGGCGCGAGACTGGGCTGCGGCGCATCCCGAATTGATCACGCTGGCCTTCAAACTGGCGGCCGCGCTGTTGGTCCTGCGGGTGGCGACGCTCGCGGCCCGCTGGGCCTTCTACGCCGCCGCGGTTCCGGTTCTCCACCTGGTGCGCGCGGGCGGCTGGCTTCTCGTTATGCTGCCGCGATTGGCCGGCGCGATGCTGGGGCTCCTGAACCCGCTGACCCTGATACGCGCCGCGGCTCTCGCGCTGCGCACGGCCCTGCTCTTCTCCGGCGTGGGCGCGGTGATCGCCGGCCTTGCGATGGGCGGGCTCTGGATCTTCAACAACTGGGCAGGGCTCAAGGCGTTCTTCGCGGGCTTCGGCGAAGGCCTGCGCGCCGCCCTCGGCCCCGCAGCACAGCTCCTCGAGGCCATCCTGGCCAAAGGCCGCGCCACCCGCGACTGGCTGCGCGAGATCACCGGGCCGCTCGACCTCACGGCCGAGGCCTGGCGCGAGATGGGCGAACGCGCCGGGGCAAGCTTGGGCGGGATCATCGCGCGGATCTCCGAGTGGACCGGCGCCAACCCGGCCTTCCTGGCCGGCATCGCCAAGCTGACTGCCGGGCTCGTGCTCTTGCGCGCCGTGCTGAACCTGCCGGCCCGCCTTGTCTTCGGCAGCTTCCGCCTGCTCGGCCGCGCGGCACGCGCGGCGATCTGGCCGATCCGGGGTCTCATACGGATCATCGCGCGCCTGGCCGGCCTCGCCCCGATCCGCTGGGCGCGGCTCATTCCGAAGATCGGCTGGGTGCCGCTCGCGGGAAAGCTGGCCTGGGGCACACTCGTGGCCGGCCTGCGCTGGTTCCTCTTCATCCCGCTGATCCGCTGGGTCGCGCTTGCCGGCAAACTGGCCTGGGGCAAACTGGTGCCGGTCCTGCGCTGGACGCGCTTCGTCAAGCTGATCGGCTGGGCAGCACTCGCCGGCAAGCTCGCCTGGTCCGCCCTCCTGCCGCTTTTGAGCTGGGTCGCCTTCATCCCCGGCATCGGCTGGGCGCTCCTGGCCGGCGTTCTGGCCTGGACGCTCCTGATCAAGTCGAAGCTGCCCTGGCGCGACTTCATTCCCGAGATCGACTGGGGCTACTGGTTCTCCTTCCGCTGGGTCGACAAGCTACCGGCCTGGAACTGGTCCGAGATCATCCCGCCGCTCAATCTCGGCCGGTTCGTCCCACCGCATCTGCGTGGCGTCACGCCGGGCGGCGCGCCGTCCTCGAAGCCGCCCGTCGGCCCGGATGCAGGAGCCACAGGCCCGATGCGGCCGCCGCATCTCGACGCCCCCGTCCAGGCCCGCGCCCTCGGTGGGTCGTTCGCGCCAGGCTGGCTCCTCACTGGCGAGAATGGCCCCGAGATGGAGTTCCGCAGCCATGCCGGCTTCATCGCCCACAATCGGGCGCTACGGACGGTCCTGGCGACCTCCGAGTCTGCCCGCCGCAATGTCGCGGCGGCCCGCGCGGGGCTACCGGCGATCGCGGCCGCGGCGGCGCCATTGTTCCACCTCACGGCCAAGCAGATGCCGCTGAAACTGCCGCCGACGGCCGTTGAACGCCGCGCGCCGATCCGGCTCGACACAAGGGCAGCCCTGCGCGGGCCTGGCGCCCAGCGCGGCGACGGCGGCACAGTCCAGGCCACCATCCACATCCACCAGGCGCCGGGCCAGGATCCCAAAGCGTTGGCCGAGCAGGTGATGCGCAAGCTCAAGCGGCTGCAGACCCGCGCCTCACGTGGTGCCGAGTTGCATGACGGAGGCGACTTCGATGCCGCTTAATCTCGGCATCAGCCTGGTCATGATGGGGCTCGGCCTCTTTCGCTTCGGCGTGAACCGGGCGGCCTATCAGACCCTGACCCGCGAGACCGGGTTCCGCTGGGCGCAGATGGACCGGGTCGGGCGCAAGCCGGCGCTGCAATTCCTCGGCCCCGATGCCGCGGTGATCACCCTTGAAGGGGTGATTTATCCCCACTTCAAAGGCGGTCTCAGACAGGTCGAACTGATGGCCGCCATGGCCGGTCTCGGCCAGCCGATGATGCTCGTCGACGGGCTCGGCTGGGTCTGGAGCCGCTGGGTGATCGAAAGCGTGACCGAGAAGAAGAGCTTCTTTCTGGGCGACGGCGCTCCGCGCAAGATCGAGTTCTCCATGACGCTGAAGGCCTATGGCGGAGACCTGCTATGAGCGTCTACGTCACCAAGGACGGCGATGTCCTCGATGCGATCTGCCTCGCCGAGCTCGGTAGCACCGAGCACGTCGCCGCAGTTCTCGACGCCAACCCGGGCCTTGCTGCCGCCGGACCGGTCTTGCCCAAAGGCGTCGAGATCGATCTTCCTATAGTGGCAGCGCCGGCACCGCAGGCGCCGATCCGGCTCTGGACCCGCTCGTGACGCCGGCCTTCGCGATCACCGCCGACGGCGCCGACGCGACGGCCGCGATCGGCGACAGGCTCCTGTCGCTGCGCGTGACCGACCAGGAGGGCATCACCTCGGACCGGTTGGAGATCGAGATCGACAACCGCGATCTGCGCGTCGCGATGCCGGAGCACGGCGCGCTCCTCGAGGTCTCGCTGGGCTTCCGGGAAACAGGCCTGACCCGGCTCGGGAGCTTCGTCGTCGACAGCACCGGCGGGTCCGGGCCCGAGCTGCGGATACGAATCGGGGCCAAGGCCGCCGACATGGCCGGGTCGATCCGCGCGCCCAAGACACGCGCCTGGGAGGACGCGTCGCTCGAAGACATCGTCTCGACGATTGCGGGCGAGGTCGGTCTGGAGCCGGTGGTCGGCGACAGCATTAAGGCCGTCCGCTTTCCGTTTGTCGCTCAGAGCGCCGAGAGCGATCTGCACCTCCTGACCCGCCTCGCCCTTCCGCTCGATGCCACTGCCAAGCCAGCCGACGGCCGCCTCCTCGTGGTTCGCCGCGGCGAAGGCAAGACCGCCGGTGGCCAGGCGTTAAAGCCGGTCGCAATCGTGCCGGCGATGCTTCTCTCCTGGGACTTCGAGATCGCCGACCGCGGCCTCTACAAATCCGTGGAAGCCGAGTGGGCCGACACCGGCGCGGCCGAAACCCGCAAGGTCACCGCCGGCGACGGCACACCGGTGCGCAAGCTGCGCCGCGTCTTCAGCTCCGAAACCGAGGCGCAGGCGGCGGCCGACGCGGCACTGGCCCGCTCCGAGCGCGGCGTCTCTTCCCTCGATGTCGAGTTGGCGACATTCGAGCCGGCGCTCTTCGCCGGCGGCCTGGTCGACCCCAAGGGCTTGGGCGACGCCCTCGCCGGCACCTGGCACCTGAAATCCGTCGCGCATGTCCTCGATGGCGACGGGCTCCGATCGGAGTTCCGCGCCGAGCGGGGGCAGGAATGACGTCCGGTCTCCGCACGCCGGCCGGGTCGCGCGAGGGCGGCTATCACCTGGCCTTCTACAAAGGCCCCGGCCGGCCCGACGATCGGCTGATCCGATTCGCCACACGGTCCATCTACAGCCACGTGGAGCTCCTTTGGCTCGCCCTCGACCAGGTGACGGCCGAGGGCGCCCTGGCCATCTCCTCGAGCGGGCGCGACGGCGGCGTGCGAACCAAGCGAATCACCTTCGCCCCGGACCGGTGGGACGTCCTGGCCGCGCCCTGGGCGCCCGACGACGCCTGGGACACGGCCGAGGCAGAGCTCGACCGGCGCTACGACTACATCGGCATTCTCCTCAGCCAGATCGTGCGCCTGCAGCGCCACGCCCGCACCCGCTGGTTCTGCTCCGAACTCTGCGCCGCCGCGCTTGGGTTCGAGATGCCACAGAGCTACTCGCCGGGCGATTTGGCGCGGACCGTCGTGCAGATGAACCGGGCGTTTGTGTTGGGGCGAAACCCCCGTTTCCAGCTTTGAGTTGGCCAAAATTTGGCTTCAAGAATAATAGACGTATGCCAAGGCTCGCCAAAGGCACTCTTCCTACCAGCGCCACCAAACCACGAATTACCAACGAAGTTTCAATGCATTGAGCAGGGAGGCGGGTCGACTTGCCCGTCATGAGTGGCTGAGAACCGCGAGGCCTCGGAGTTTACAACTAGATTTGGAGCTAGCCCAACATGAGCATCAGCACGACCACCAGCAACAGCGAAATCGCAGCACCTGCGAAAAACGAACTGCCGCCGAAGATGCTCAATTGTCGGCCCTTGTCATTGCTGCTGACGGTAACAACAGGTGCGCGGGATTCCTTCGACATGGCCTCATAATCGTCGATTTCTGAGGTAGCTGTCCGATTGACTTCTGTGCTAGTATCGGTGCCAGGCATGGGCATCTCCATTTGTTCGTGCTCGGCTAGAGGGGGGGTGGAAGTTGGCGCTTTGGCCCCCCTCGACTTTTTTTGGAGTCGAGTGCGTACGCACCCATATTCTCACTGAAATACTACTACCGCGCCACTATTTGAAAAGCTTGACTCCCGCCAATGACGACCGCGAATCGCCTAAGTGATTGAGCGAAGCAAAAAACGCGCAGGAATTGCCACGCTTTGCGTGAAAATCCAGTTGTGAGATCGTTCATACTTGAGGAGCTCTGGTGTTGGAATCCGCTGGTTTTAAGTTTGTTGGCGCTCAGATTCGAGATGCCCCAGGGCTATTCGCCAGGTGATATGGCGCGCAGCGTCGTGCAGATGAATTAGGCGTTTGAGTTGGGGAGGGTGGGTCGGGCGCCGCCAGAACGGTCGGAGTTCTCATGAGTTTGTTTGCGGCAGACGGCTTCATGGTCCGGCGGCCGTTGACCGACGAGCGAAAGAATCGAGGCACCCTACCGATCGCATCACATTCAGAAGAGATTGGAGACAAGACGATCTTCACAAATAGCCAGGCAATCAACGAGTCATTCTGGCCATTGCGCGTTTCGGTCATACAAAGAGCGCGGGCTAGCTCAAGGATGCCCATTGTCGAACTCAGGTGTCGTGATAGCATAAAACCGTTTATGAAACTCCAGGAAGTGCATTGTGGCTGAGTTATCGGCGACGGTTAGGCTACGTCCGACAAGACTTGCCTTGCTAGTACGACCGCGCCCAAGATATCTGCCTGAGATTCGCAGATTCATGCAGATATGTTGCTGCATGTGGGGCGGCCAGTTTAATCCCATTGTTCCCGTTTTTCGGGTTCACCCCAAAGAATGGCGACCCGAGATCTTTGAACTCGAAAATGGCGCCGAGGTCGCCAAGGGCTACATTGAATTCTTCGAACCCGATGTTTTCGTCGAAGCCGAACACGGGCTCCTCGAGTCCATCGGACTAAAAAAGGTCAGCGGCGATCGCGAAATTCGAAGACGAGTTTTCACTCTAGATGAATTGCTTGCCTGCCAACCAAATCGCGACTGGGCGAGTCTAGCCGTAGGTTTGGAAATCTCGGATGTACTCCGCGAGATTTACGTCACCGAACAGCGGTTTAAGTTGCGTGATCGTCGGTTGGCGAGCGTATTCAGCCCCGTCAGCGGTTCTGCCTACGTTGAAGCAATGTATGGGGTTTACCCGGCAAATCAATCCGAGCGATACTTCAGCCAACAGTACAAGGATGTATTCGAACCTAATGAAGTTGAAGCAAATGCCGAAGGCTGGCGCAAAGTGTTTCTACGCGGCGCCTATACACCCTTGCGGGTCACGAGATATGGCCTTGAGACAGATCGTGCATGGCACGATGACATTGTCATTTATATATTTGATGAAAAATGTACTCCCGACATTGTTGACCTTTGGAATCTGAGGTTGGAGCCAAATCCAATTATACCGGTACCGATAAGTCTGTTTCCGGAATTGGTTGGTGATATTGTAGAGATAATTAAAGGTGAGCATCGACGCCTTCAAGGCAATCCCCAAGGCATAATGCATCAATCGACAGTCGAATTGTCGCGTTCGCTTTCAGAACAACAGATAGAAAAGATCACGAGCTTGCTACCTGAGACGCTGCCAAAAGGAGCCTGGTCTCTCAAGAAATGGCGAAATCGGATTTGGAAACGAACGACCATCGAGGATGTGCGACGACCGAGACCGCTTCGAGTTACGGCCAAAGAGAGCCGTCAGCGATTGAAGGTGGATCACGGCGAGCATGTTACGACAGGGTTTTCAACCCTTTCACCCGACTTTGCCTCAGTCTACGGGCCGGGCTTTTGCGCGAGGTGGGTCAATGTTGTGAAAGCAGAGCAAGCCGATGACTGGAGCATTGCTACTGTAATACCACACAATACCGAAAACCCGGATTGGCCACGACTTGATTTCCTGGGAGAGAGGGTCAACGTTGGAAGTGAAGGATGGTGTTTCACCCAGCAGTTCAAGGACTCAATTGAGACGATTGAATTGCTGTCTCATGAAGACGCGATCATCGGAAGCCTGGAACAAATTGGCGTGGAAGTCGCCGTTTCTGAGCCTGGGCACATTGGAAGACAAATACTGAATCAACTCGGCGGGAAGTTCGGCATAGGACTATTGAAAGACGCGGAGACCTTGAAGACGCTGAACGACATGGCTGGGGGCATTCGAGTCCGTGGAGATAGCGAAGAAGTCTTCGATCGACGAACCAAGTCAGTCGCCGAGTGGCATTCCTTGATGGCCAAACGATCAAACAGAAGTCGACTGGGCAAAACAGACATATCTCACTTCACCGATCGGAATGTCATTGTACTTGGCGTTACGTCAGATTGTCCGTATTGCACTGAGGTGAACTGGCATAGTCTTAGGGAAGTTGACTATAATCTCATATGTGGTCGTTGTCTTGGAGGCTATCGGTTTCCGCAAGGTGCTTTGAGAAGGCAAAATGGAAACTGGGCTTATCGAGTGACTGGACCGTTCGCAACTCCCGACTATGCTCGAGGGTCATACGGTACGCTGCTAGCGATAGACTTTTTGTCTGGAACAACATTTTTTCGGAACGAGATGACCTTTTCACCGGGTTTGCGGCTCAAGATTGACCATGGTGAACCCTGCGAAGCTGACTATGTAGGCTGGTTGGCCAGATGGAACTTCGGCAACCGACTTCCACCAGATCTGATAATTGGGGAGGCTAAATCATTCGGCGAAGGGGACCTAATCAAGCCCGGCGACATTGCGCAGCTGAGGCGAATGGCTTCTCGATTTCCTGGTTCGATTATCGTGGTTTCAGTTCTTCGCGATGAGTTTACAGAAAACGAAAAACACGCTCTACGGAGCTTGGTTCGTTGGGCAAGGCGACCGACTTGGGAATTCGAGCCGACAAACCCAGTGATTCTTTTGACGGGAACGGAATTATTCAATGATATTCCGCTAGATGTAACTTGGAAATCAAAAGGCGAGCCATTCTGCAAATTCGCCGACTATCATCATACACAAAACCTGCGTAGGTTGGCGGAGGCCACTCAGGCAATCTACCTTGACCTTCCATCATTCCATGAGGACCAGAAAGCCAAGATTGCAAAGTTGAACCGAAGAAAACAAAAAAAGTCGAGATAGCAACTCGTATCCTGCCCTTCTGCATCCCCCCAAAAAAGCACCTGCATCACCAAAAACGTGTGCTGCAAATCTGAGTGGCGGACACTGCAAAAATGAGTGGCGAGCTACAGCCACACTGCAAAAATGAGTGGCGAGCTACATCCACAACAGAAACCTCCCCTCTTCAGATCCCAGCGTGTTGCTCTTTGAACTCTACATCCGGTGGCTCGATTTCACCCCTACCCAATGTGTGGCGGCTCACCTATAGTGCCTGTGGATAAGCTGGGACACGGACCGAGGGAGAGGCCATGCGCTGCCCGTTTTGTGGGAACATCGACACACAGGTGAAAGACTCGCGGCCCGCCGAGGACCACGTCGCAATCCGTAGGCGCCGGTTCTGCCCGGCCTGCGGCGGACGGTTCACGACATATGAGCGAGTGCAGCTTCGGGATCTGGTTGTCATCAAGTCGAATGGGCGACGTGAGGATTTCGATCGCGACAAGCTGGAACGCTCGATCCGAATCTCGATGCAAAAACGCCCCGTGGAGCCCGATCGCATCGATCAGATGATTAGTGGCATCGTGCGGAGGCTGGAATCGATGGGGGAAACCGACATCCCGTCGAAGACCATCGGCGAAATCGTGATGGAGAGCCTGGCGCGGATCGACACCGTGGCTTTCGTGCGTTTCGCCAGTGTTTACAAGAACTTCCAGGCGGTTGACGACTTCGAGGACTTCATCGAAGAACTGCGGCCGAACGCCCCCCAGGAAGAGTGAGCGAAACCGAAGACCGCCACATGGCCCACGCGCTGGCGCTGGCCGCGCGAGGTCTTGGGCAGGTCTGGCCGAACCCCGCCGTCGGTTGCGTGATCGTCGCCGAGGGCCGCGTGGTGGGCCGAGGCTGGACCCAGCCGGGCGGACGCCCCCATGCCGAAACTGTCGCTTTAGCACAGGCGGGTGAGGCTGCCCGTGGGGCCACCGCCTACGTAACCCTGGAGCCCTGCGCCCACCAGGGCCGGACGCCACCCTGCGCCGACGCCTTGATCGCGTCAGGAGTGGCGCGGCTTGTCGTTGCGCATCAAGATCCCGACCCGCGAGTCAATGGCGCCGGGCTAACTCGGTTACGCGCGGCAGGGATCGAGGTGACCGAGGGTGTCGGCGCGGACGCCGCGAAACGGCTGCAGCGCGGCTTTCTGACCCGGGTGCGCCTGAGCCGGCCGTTGGTGACGCTGAAGCTTGCCGGCAGTTTCGACGGCCGGATCGCCACCGCCACCGGAGAAAGCCGCTGGATCACCGGGCCGGAGGCGCGCCGGGCGGTGCATGCCTTGCGCGCCCGCCACGACGCGGTGCTGGTCGGCAGCGGGACGGCGCGCGCCGACGATCCGACGCTGACGGTGCGCGGGTTGGGTGTGGCCCGGCAGCCGGTGCGCATCGTCTGGTCGCGTCGGCTCGATCTGCCTCTGGAGGGCGCGTTGGCGGCAGGCGCGGCGGAGGCGCCGGTCTGGCTCTGCCATGGCTTCGATGCGGATCCGGCGGCACGGCGAGCCTGGGCGGACCGCGGCGCGCGGCTCTTCGAGGTGGCGACCGGGGCGGCGGGGCAGATCGACCCGGCCGCGGCGCTGCAGGCCCTCGGAGCCGCCGGGCTGACGCGGGTGCTTTGCGAAGGCGGCGGCGCCCTGGCGGCCGCGCTGCTGAGTGCCGGGCTGGTGGACGAATTGGTGGGCTTCACGGCGGGCCTGGCGCTTGGGGCCGAGGGGCGCCCGAGCCTCGGTGCGCTCGGGATCGACCGGCTGGATGAGGCGCCTCGGTTCCAGCTGGTCGAGACCCGGCCGGTCGGCGCGGATGTGATGCATCGTTGGGATCGGGCTTGAGGTTGTGCCAATTCTGAGCTGGCTCCGCCGGAGTCGGCCTCGGGAAGTTCATTTGGGGCTTCGGCGCCTGAACGGCGGAACGTGCTTCGGGCGAACGGAAACGAATGATCCTGGAATTTGAGCAGGCATTTCCGTTCTAGCGAGAAGCCACGCTATCCCCGACACGCGGGGTGGCGCCCCGACGTCTGAACGGCGGCGCTTTATGGCTGTCGAGTCCGTAGGACATAAAGCTGTGCACAGAACTCGACCAATCGCCACCCCTCCGGGGCGGGTCGGCGATGGCGCGGCGGCGCTGCGCGCCTTGATTCCGCGCCCGAGGCAGGGATGGCTCATTGCAGGCGAAGCGCGACTTTCGCACTGCTGGATTCTACTGCGCGGGTTCGGACTTCTCGGTCGGCTCGCACAGCGATCCGATGCACCTCAGCGCCACAGATAGGCATAGCTGGCGAATAATCCCTGCAGCTTGGCCAGGGTCCGGTTGAATCGGCCCGGGCGCGGGACGTTGCCGGCGATCAGGCGTTCGACGATGGCCTCGGGCGGGCAGGCCCCGCCGGTCACCGGGTCGTTGTAGCGCGGATAGGCGATCAAGGCGGCGTGGGCGAGGGCCACGCGGTTGGGGCGCGCGGTGCGGCGGTCGGGCACCGGGCCAAGGTCCTGCGTCAAGCCCCAGCCGGCGTAGAACGGCGCGCCGAGGCAGGTGACAGGGACGCCACGAAGGAGCGCCTCGAAGCCCAGAAGCGAGGTCATGGTCCAGACTTCGTCGCAGGCCTCGATCAACGCCACCGGGTCGGCCTGGGTCAGAACCATGTCGGCCTCGGCGGTCTCGTCGGGGCTCAGGCGGCCGTCGCGAAGGCCGGCCTCGACATCCGGGTGCGGTTTGTAGAGCACGACCGCCGCTGGGTTGGCCGCGCGCACGGCGCTCAGCAGTGCATGGTTGGTGCGCACCTCGCCGCAACCCTTGCGGATCGACGCGTCGTCTTCGACCTGGCCCGGAACCAGGATGCGGTGGCCCTGCGGCAGATCCGGCAGTTCGCGGCGGCCGAGGTTGTATTTCGACAGCCGCGCGCCGGTCAGCCGGGCGATCAGCGCCTCGGCCCGGCGCAAGCGTGCTGGCGGCAGGAGGGCCGCCTCGGCGATCAGGCGCTCAAGCCGGCTTTCACGGGTTGGGTCGTAGTAGATGCCGAGGTCGTCGGTGACGAGCGACATCGGCGGGATCAGTTCGGCGCCGAGCCCGCGGGAGCGCAAGAACCCGTCCTCGACCCGGATCAGCGGCTGGCTTGCGTCGCTCAGCGCGTCGGTCTCCTTGCCGGCCCAGACCATCAGCCGGCGCTCCTCCGCCGCCGCAGTGGCGCGCGCGCGGGCGGGGTCGTCCTGGAACTTCAGCTTGCGGACGCGGCCGAAGACCTGCTGCAGCGGGCCGCGTTTCCAGAGCCGCATGCCGACGGCGACATAACCGTGCCGGTCGGCGCGCCAGGCGCAGGCCTGCGCCTCGAGTACCGCGATGGCGTCCTCAAGCCGGCAAAGCCGGTCGCCGAAGGGGTCGTACCAGGTGGGGTAGAGCAGCATCGCGGCGGCGAAGAGCTGCGCGCGGGTGAGGCTGCGCTGGCGCCGGGCCACGGGCGTTTCGTCCTGCGTCAGGCCCCAGCCGGCATAAAAGGGCTGGCCGAAGACCCGGGGCTTGTGGCCGGCGAGGATCGCTTCGAACCCAAGCTGAGAGCTGACCGTGTAGACCGCCGTGGCGCCCTCGAACAGCGTCCACGGGCTGACCGGATCGCTCAGCACCGTGATCTGGCCGCTCGCGTCGTCCGGCCCGAAATGGCCCTGGCGGTGGCCGCTTTGGGTCTCCGGATGGGTCTTGATGACGATCTTGGCGCCGGGGTTCTCTTCCTGCGCGAAGACCAGCATTTCGCGGAAGGTGGCGGCGGTGGCGCCGCCATGGGCGATCGAGGCGTCGCCGCGGGTCTGGTCGATCACCAGCACGTAAGGGGCCGTCGGCACCGGCGCGTCGGGGTCGAAGGCGTTGTATTTCGACAGCTGTGCCGCCTTCAGCCAATCGACGGCGGCGCGGGCGCGGTCCAATAGCGCGGTGTCGTCGAGCGGATGGGTCGCCAACAGGGTCTCGAGGTCCGAGGGGCCGGCGCTGTCGAAATGCACGCCGGTGCGGTCGAGGTGCAGGCCGATCGGCGGGTCGCCGGCGCGGCCGGGGTGGAGCGAGCGCAGGTACGCGTCCTCCACCCGCAGCATCCTTGCCTCGGTGCGGGCGGCCACCGCCTCGCCCCGAGGCGAGGTCGGCGACTTGCCCCAGACGCCGACCCAGTCCTCGGGCCCGGGCTTGCCGATCCGGATGTCCCAGCCGGCCAGCGAAAGGATCCGGCGCACGCGGCGTTGGGTCAGAAAGCCGCCGTTGAAGACGTAGAGCGGGCGGCGCGCCGACCCCTCGGCAGCGCCGCCGTCCGCCCCGGTCAATTGCTGGAATTGCCGGCGAGGTTCGAGATCGAGCCTGCCGCAGATAGCGAGCCCGTCACCGCCGCCAGCGTCTTCGACCACTGCACGAACGGCGCCTCGGTGACATAGACCGTGTCGCCGTCGCGAATAACGAAGTCGCGGGCCAGGAATACCCCGTTCGGCTCGGTCAGATCGAGCACGTAGACCATGCGCTGATCGCCGATCAGGTCGGTGCGGCCCAGGACCTGGCGCACGATCTCGACGGGCTCGTTGCGGAACACGAAGACGCCGGTGGGATCGGCGGTGTTGGAGCTGAGGCCTCCGACCTGGGCGATCGCCTCGATGGCGCTAAGGGTCTGGGTCTCGAACCGGACGCGATTCTGCTGCCCGGTGGCGCCGAGCGCGGTGAACGAGCGCGTATCGGCCTCGACCAGGATCCGGTCGTCGCCCCTTAGCGCGATGTCGAAATGCGGGTTGTCGTAAAGATCCTCGAACCAGACCCGGCCGGTCTGGTTGCCGCGGATGACGCGGATCAGCGCGATCTCGGGCTCGACGGTGACGCCGCCAGCCTGGGCCAGCATCGAGGTCAGAGTGCGCGTCGGCCGCTCGATCGGGTAGACGCCCTGCCCGCCCACGGCCCCGGTGAGCGACACGGTGGCACCGTCGCCCGCGAGGCGGCGGACCATGACCTGCGGATCGGGGGTCTGGTCTTCGAGCTTGTCGGTGATCAGCCTGCGGATCGCCTCGGGCGTGTTGCCGGCGGCGCGGATCCGGCCCGCATACGGCACGAAGATGAAGCCGGCGCCATCGACCTGAACCTCTTCAAGCGTGGTCGCGTTCATACCGGTGCCGGCCAACAGCCCATCGTCGACGTTTTCGTAAACCGTCAGACCGAGGGTATCGCCAGGTCGGATCGTATCCGATCCCAGGATGCCTGCGTTGACGAAGGCACTGGAAAAGCCAAGCGCCGGGACGACAGCTGTTGCGCGGGTCACACGATCGTTGACCGCAACGACGAACGCATCGCCTTGTTTCTGGACCGACCCTGAAAAGATCTCGCGTTTGTTCGGTCCGACGCGCGGCAAGCCGCACGAGCCGAGGACGCCGACAAGCACCAATAGGGCGACGCACTTCGCCCACCGCGAACCCTGGATTTTCACTGCTCGGTCTCCTCGACCTGTTATTCTGCCTCAAGTTTTTTTTGTAAACTACCGAAAAGCCGGTGAAAAAGCCAGTCCGGTTTTGCCGGTCACGCTATTTGACGAGGCGCAACTGTTGCCTTGGTGCCGCTGTGCCCTTTTGCAGGGCCTCGTAGGGGTCCTCGGGCGCCAACATCATGTCGACCACCTGGCGCAGAAGCTGCCGGCGCCCGCGCGACGAATAAAACCCGCCGGCGAGCTGCGAGGTTTCGAGCAGGAAATGCCGGTAATCGCGGTAGGCGCGGCTGTCGGGACGGGCCGGGCGGGCGAAAAACTCGGGCAGAGGTTGGGTCGAGACGAATTCGGGCTTGGCATAAACAGCGTCGCCAAAGACCTTCAGCGGCAGGCCGCGCCACAGAACCTGCTGGGCGGCGGTGGAATTCACTGTAACGGCGCCGCGCGTATGGTCCAAAAGCTGCGCCAGCTTGCCACCGCGGACGTAGTGCACCCGTTGAGAGACGCCGTGCCGACGGGCGAAGCGCTTAATCTCGAAGCGCAGCGGTACGCGACCGTCTTCGAGAGGATGCGCTTTGAACACCAGGTGGTGATGCGTCGGCGCGCCAGCGGCGAATCCCTCGATCACAGCCTCGAGGAATTCGGTCATCGTCGAAAACGGGCTATGTTCCTGAAAGCTCGCGTCATGTTCGAGTTGCAGGAGCGCCAGGTGGTAGGGAAATCCGCCGTATTTGATCCGCCAGGTGGCCACAACCCGGTCGGCCCAGAGCCAGGGCATCAGCAACAAACGTCTGATATAAAGCCGGAACTCCTGCGCCACAGTCATCGCCCGGTGGGGCCTGAAGTTGCGGTAGCCGCGGTTGGTGAGCATCAAGAGCCCATGGTAAACGGCGCCGTAAAAGACGTGCTGGCGCATGTCGCCCCAATGCGCCGGCGGCTCCGGCATATCAAGTTCGGCCTTGGCCAGCGTCTTTTGCATCTCAGCGACCGGCAGCGCCATCAGCTTGGAATGCCCGTTCGACCCGCCGCGTTCGTAGGTGACCCAGTAGGGCCGCAGGTAGCCCTCTTCGAAGACATGGACCATCAGCCCGAGCGCCTTGGCCGCACACACCGCGTCGGCGTGGATCTTGCGGGTGTCGCCGTAGAGCACGATGTCAGTCACGCCCTTCTCAGCGACGATTTCGGCGAACCTGGCGGCCCAGGCCTCGGCGGTGCCGCGATAGGGGATCAGGCTGCGCCGGTCACGCCAGAAAAACGCGTCGCCGGCATTGAAGCTGACCCGCCAGACAGTGGCCCCGGCGGCGCGCAGCATCTTGGCGAGCCGGCCAAAGAACGGCCCGTGCGGCCCTTGCAGAAACAGGAACGTGCGGTTCTGTCCCGAAACCATGCTCTCGCCTTTCACCGCCCGTACGCGTCCGCCGGGCAGCTTGTTTTCCACAAGGCTATCATCCTTCCCCAATAGGGCAAAGTTATGACTGAATCGGAAAGATGCCGCGGTCTTGCCCTTCGGCGGCGGCGCGGCTAGGTCACGCACCAGAAGCGGGAGAGGCGCGATGTTCACCGGCATCATCACCGATATCGGCGAGATCCTGGAGGTCGAGCAGCGCGGTGATTTGCGCGCGCGGATCGCGACGGACTACGACATCGTTGGCATCGACATCGGCGCCTCGATCGCCTGCGACGGAGTTTGCCTGACGGTGATCGCTTTGGGAGAGGCGCCGCGGGCCTGGTTCGACGTCGAGATCAGCGCCGAGACCGTGTCGAAGACCAATATCGGCCGCAACGGCTGGGCGCCAGGCAAGCGGGTGAATCTGGAACGCGCGCTGAAGGTCGGCGACGAGCTCGGCGGGCACATCGTCTCGGGCCATGTGGACGGCGTGGCCGAGGTGGTGTCGGTGGCGACCGAGGGCGACTCGACACGGGTGGTGTTCCGCGTTCCGGACGAGCTGGCCCGGTTCATCGCGCCGAAGGGCTCGGTGGCACTGAACGGAACCTCGCTGACGGTCAATGAGGTCGACGGTCGCGATTTCGGCGTGAACTTCATCCCGCATACCCAAGCGGTGACAACCTGGGGCGAGGTTGCGGTGGGCGACGCCGTGAACCTCGAAATCGACACCTTGGCCCGCTACGTGGCGCGGCTGGCGGAGGCCGGGTAAAGACCGCCGGCGCGGCCCGCGAGGGCGGTCTAGGTCGGTCTTTCCGGCCGAGTTCCGATGGTATTGGTCGGTCAGTTCGCTCTCGTGCGGGGGCTTAGAACGTGCTCAGCACCCTGTGCCCAGGACGATAGGTCAGTCGTGCGACGGTAATCTTGCGGAGCTCGTCCCAGGTTTCGCGATCAAGGCACACCAAGGCGGCGTCGGTTTCGCAACCTAGCAGATGGGCCAGACGGGCATCGGCGTTGACCGCCGAGATTGCGATTGCGCCGCCATGAAACGGGGTGTTCTGCAGCAGCCATTCGTTGGCCGAGGTGGTGTCCAGGTCGGCCTCGGCAATGCCGGGCGCGGCGGCGAGGTTGACCCAGCGGTCCTCGACCACAAACGGAGCGCCGCCACCGAGATGCAGAGCAGAAATCCGGAGCGCAGGGGCAGTTTGGCCGAGGGAGAAGCCGTCGCGGATGGCTTTCGGGGGGATCCGTTGCGCAGCCTCGACCAGCCGGTAGCCGTAGCGCAGACCCGCCGCGGCGATCTCATCGCGAATGAGCGGAATATGCAGCACAGCGCGGCGCACCGGGTTCAGCGCGACGCGGGTACCGGCCTTGCGTCGGCGCTCGACCAATCCGGCGTCGGCGAGCGCGCGAAGGGCGCGATTGACGGTGGCGCGGGCGCAGCCGAATTCGCGGGCGAGGTCGGCCTCGTTCGGAATCGCCTCGCCCGGCGCCCAGTCGCGGGCGTTAATTCGGCGAAGCACCTCGTCGCGAACGGTTTGCCACGTCGTGGGCGCGGACCGTGTCATAAGTCGTCGGCCAGTTCGTCGATAGCGCGCTGATAGGCGTTTTCGACGGCTTCCCGAGCGATATGGCGGCCCTCTCTCACCATGTGGCGGCCCGCCGACCAGACCTCGCGCACCATGTCGCGGCGCCCGGCCATCACGAAACTGTCGAGGAGGATATCGTCAGAGCGCCCGCGAAGGTCGATGGCACCGCCATCGAGCGCCAGCAAGTCGGCCCAGGCGCCAGTTTCGATGCCCGCGGCTCCCCGTGCGATGGCCTGGGCACCGCCCGCGGTGACGGCGTCGAGCATCGTTCGCCCATTGGATTGCTCTGTTGTCGCGAGGACGGCGCGGCCACGGTCGCGAAGACGCTGGGAGTGCTCCAATTGGCGCAATTCGTCGTGCAGCGAGATGCGGATGTTGCTGTCGGTGCCGACGCCCCACCGGCCCCCGGCGGCCTGATATCGGGCGCCGTCGAAGATGCCGTCGCCGAGATTGGCCTCGGTCAACGGACAAAGCCCGGCCACCGCGCCCGAGCGGGCCAGGGCCTCGGTTTCCTCTGCCTCCATATGGGTGGCGTGAATGAGGCACCAGTCGGGGCCGATCTCAGCGTTGTTGAGCAGCCATGCGACGGGGCGGGCGCCATGATAATGGCAGACCTCGTCGACCTCCGCGGTCTGCTCGGCGGCATGAATGTGAATTGGGCGGCCCCGACTGTGTTTGGCGATCGCGGCGAGGCCCGCTGGCGTGACGGACCTTAAGGAATGCGGGGCAAGGCCTAGAGCGCCGTCGGAAAGCGCGTCGATCGGGCCGGTGGCGGCGTCGACGAGCGCGAGAAAGCGGTCCGGATCGTTGTAAAACCGCCTTTGCCTGTCTTCGACGGGTCGTCCGTCGCAGCCAGCTGTTTGGTAGAGCACAGGTAGCAGCGTAAGCCCGATTCCAGCAGTCTGTGAGGCCGCAACGATGCGCTCGGACATCTCGCCAATGGACGCGTAGCACGTACCGCCCTTGGCGTGGTGCAGATAGTGGAACTCTCCGACACTCGCATAACCGGCCTCGAGCATTTCGACATAAGCGAACGCGGCGATGGCCTCCACGTGTTCCGGCGAGAGACGGTCGACAAAGCGATACATCAATTCGCGCCATGTCCAGAAACTGTCGCGCCCGCCCGGGCCGCGGCGCTCGGTCAACCCCGCCATGGCGCGCTGGAAGGCGTGACTGTGCAAATTGGCCGGCGCCGGCAACAGAATGTCGAGACGCAAGCCCTCTGCCGGCACGCCAGGCGCAACCGAGACAAGGCGCCCACCCGCATCGATCTCAACCTGCACATCCTTGGCCCAGCCGCTGGGCAACAGCACGGTTCCGGCCCAGAGGGTCTGCATCGCGGCGCTCCTCGCTTGACTTGGCTTATTATGTATAGACATATTCAAGAGACAAGACCCGCGATCCGGATACCATCGCGATGACCAGTCACCTTCTGACCGATCTCAACGCCGCCACGATGGCAGTCGATGCGGCTTATGGGCTGATCGAGGACGCGGCGGTTCTGATCGAGGACGGGCGGTTAGCCTGGGTTGGGCCGCGTACCGCGGCACCGGGGGCAGAGCGGGTGACGGCGCTAGAGGGGCGGCTCGTCACACCAGCCTTGGTTGACTGCCACACACATGTGGTCTTTGCCGGCAGCCGCGCGGCGGAATTCGAGATGCGGCTGAACGGCGTGAGCTACGAGGAGGTGGCTCGGGCCGGCGGCGGCATCGTTTCGACGGTCAGGGCGACACGGGCGGCCGGCGAAGAAGAACTGCTGGCAGCGGCCCTGGACCGTATCGATGCGATGATCGCCGAGGGTGTGGCGACGGTGGAAGTCAAGTCGGGCTACGGGCTCGACCAAAACACCGAGCTTCGTATTCTGCGCGTGGCGCGGCGGATCGGCGAGGTCCGGCCGGTGCACGTGGTGACGAGCTTTCTCGGCGCCCATGCGGTGCCCGAGGGCGCAACGGCAGATGACTACATCGACGGGGTCTGCATTCCGGCCCTGCGGGCGGCATGTGCGGAAGGTCTGGTCGACGCAGTGGATGGGTTCTGCGAAGGCATTGCGTTCTCGGCGGCGCAGATAGAGCGGGTCTTCAAGGTGGCGCAGGATCTGGGGTTGCCCGTGAAGCTCCACGCCGAACAACTCTCGCACCGGGGCGGGGCGGCCTTGGCGGCGCGATACCGAGCGCTGTCGGCCGACCATCTGGAATACGCCGCGTCGGACGATGTCGCGGCGATGGCTTTGGCCGGGACGGTGGCGGTGCTGTTACCGGGGGCATTCTATACTCTGGGGGAGACCAAAGTGCCGCCTGTCGACGCGTTCCGCGAGGCCGGCGTGCCGATGGCGGTGGCGACCGACTGTAATCCGGGCTCGTCGCCGATGACCTCTCTGTTGCTCGCAATGAATATGGCTTGCACGCTGTTTCGGCTTACACCCGAAGAGGCGCTGCGGGGCACGACGTCCCACGCGGCGCAGGCCTTGGGTCTTGCAGATCGAGGGCGCCTCGCGCCGGGCCTCAGGGCCGATCTGGCGGTGTGGGACGCGGGCGAACCGGCGGAATTGGTCTATGGGATCGGCGTCAACCGGCTGCACGCGCGGTATTTCGCGGGACGAGAATGCTGACCCTGGTGCCGGGCCAGGCCGATCTGGCATTGCTGGAGCGGGTGTACCGGGAGAACGGGCCGGTGCGGCTGGAACCTGGGGCCCGGGTCGCTGTGGATCGATCGGCGGCGGCTATCGCCAACGCAGCGCGCGGCGCGGCGGCGATCTATGGCGTCAACACCGGCTTCGGCAAGCTGGCGAGCCAGCGGATTTCAGCGAAAGACACTTCGACGCTGCAGCGCAACCTGGTGCTGAGCCATTGCTGCGGCGTCGGCGATCCGGCGGAGCCGGCTGTAGTGCGCCTGACCATGGCGTTGAAACTGCTGTCGTTGGGGCGCGGCGCGTCCGGGGTGCGGTGGCAAGTCATCGATTTGATCCAAGCGATGTTGGCCGAGGGCGTGCTGCCGGTGGTGCCGGTACAGGGCTCGGTCGGGGCGTCGGGCGACCTGGCGCCGCTTGCCCATATTGCGGCGGTGCTGATCGGGGACGGCGAGGCCGACTTCGACGGTCGGCGCATAGCCGGCGGCGCGGCATTGAAGGCGGCAGGGCTAGCGCCGGTGGTTCTGGGGCCAAAGGAAGGCCTGGCGCTGATCAACGGCACGCAGTTTTCCACGGCATTGGCGCTTTGCGGGCTATTCGCCGGCTGGCGCAACTTGCGTGGCGCTCTGGTCACCGGGGCACTGTCGACCGATGCGATCATGGGCTCCACCGCGCCGTTCCGGCCCGAGATCAGCGCCTTGCGTGGCCAACCCGGGCAGATCGCCGTAGCGGCGGCGATCCGCAATCTGCTGTCGGGCTCGGAGATCCGCGAAAGCCATCGCGACGGCGATACCCGCGTCCAGGATCCCTATTGCATCCGTTGCCAGCCGCAGGTCGTGGGAGCTTGCCTTGATCTTTTGCGAATGGCGGCACGCACGCTGAAGATCGAGGCCAACGCGGTGACCGACAACCCGTTGGTCCTTGACGACGGCCAGATCCTGTCGGGCGGCAATTTCCATGCGGAACCGGTGGCCTTCGCCGCCGATCAGATCGCGCTGGCGTTGGCCGAGATCGGCGCGATCGCCCAGCGGCGGGTGGCCTTGATGGTCGATCCGGTGCTGAGTTTCGATTTGCCGCCGTTTCTGACGCAGGAGCCCGGGCTCAATTCGGGCTTCATGACCGCAGAGGTAACCGCTGCGGCTTTGATGAGTGAGAACAAGCACTTGGCAAACCCCTGCGCCACCGACTCGACGCCGACGAGCGCCAATCAGGAAGATCACGTAAGCATGTCGGCCCATGGCGCACGGCGACTTGGACCGATGAGCCGAAACTTGGCTGGGATCTTGGGTGTTGAGCTGTTGGCCGCCTGTCAGGGGGTGGCGTTTCGCGCCCCGCTCCGGACGAGCGCGCACTTGCAGCGAGTCATTGGGCAGGTGCGCGACCAGGTGCCGCCGCTCGGCGCCGATCGGTACTTGGCGCCCGATCTCTCGGCAGCCGCAGAGATGATCGCAAGCGGCACCGTGGCGGACGTGGCGGGTGTCGACCTGCCGCTGGAGGCCGGGTGATGGCGGTCGTTGACGTGGTGCAGGGCGAGCTGCCGCTGGTTCTTGCAATGCCCCATGTCAGCACCGCGATGCCGGCGGACGTTTGGGCCGCTCTGAACCAGACCGGGCGGCTTTTGGCGGACACCGATTGGCATGTGGACCGGCTCTATGACGGGCTGTTGCCCGGGGCGAGCGTGGTCAAGGCAGGTTTCCATCGTTACGTGATCGACGCCAACCGCGATCCCAGCGGGGAAAGCCTCTATCCCGGTCAAGCGACGACTGGACTGGTGCCGACGACTGACTTCGACGGAGCGCCGATCTGGGCCGAGGTGCCGAACAGGGACGAGATCGCTCGGCGGCTAGCGGCGTTTCATGCACCCTACCATGCCGCGCTCTCCGCCGAGCTTGCCCGGGTCAAGGCCCGGCACGGTATTGCGGTGCTCTTCGACTGCCATTCGATCCGGTCCCGAATCCCCCGCCTGTTCGACGGCGTGCTCCCGGTCCTGAACCTCGGCACGTACGACGGAGCGTCCTGCGGCGGAGAGGTTCAAAGTACCGCTTGGGCGCAGACCTCTGGAGCGCCATATCCATCGGTGCTGAACGGCCGCTTCAAGGGCGGTTGGGCCACACGCCACTATGGCAGGCCCAAGAACGGCGTGCACGCGCTGCAGATGGAGATCGCTCAGAGGGGCTATCTCGCCGACGAAGCGCCGCCCTGGGCGTTTGACGACGCCAAGGCGAACGCGTTGCGCCGCCATCTCAAGGATCTTCTCGACGCCCTGGTCGAAACCGCGTTGGAGACCACACCATGACCGACCCTCGCCACAATCTCCGCGACGTCTATCCGCCCACGGGGGCCGAGATCACCGCCAAAAGCTGGCAGACCGAGGCACCGATGCGGATGCTGATGAACAACCTGCACCCCGATGTGGCCGAGAACCCGCACGAGCTGGTGGTCTATGGCGGCATCGGGCGCGCCGCGCGCACCTGGGCGGATTTCGATCGGATCGTGGCCAGCCTGCAAGACCTTGAGGCGGACGAGACACTGCTAGTCCAGTCCGGCAAGCCTGTCGGCGTCTTCCGCACCCACACCGATGCCCCGCGGGTGCTGATCGCCAATTCCAACCTGGTGCCGCATTGGGCCGATTGGGACCATTTCAACCGGCTCGATCGGCTGGGGCTGATGATGTACGGCCAGATGACAGCCGGGTCGTGGATCTACATCGGCACGCAAGGCATCGTGCAGGGCACCTACGAGACTTTCGCCGAGGCCGGGCGCCAGCATTACGGCGGCGATCTGAGTGGTCGTTGGCTAATGACGGCGGGCCTAGGCGGCATGGGTGGCGCGCAGCCCCTGGCCGCCGTCTTCGCCGGAATGAGTTGCCTGGCCATCGAATGCGACGAGACCCGGATCGATTTCCGCCTGCGCACAAAGTATCTCGATGAGAAGGCCCGAACCCTCGACGAGGCCATGGCGATGATCGACCGCTGGACCACGGCCGGCGAGGCGCGCTCGGTGGGGCTGCTGGGCAATGCCGCCGAGCTGTTGACCGAGATGCGGGACCGCGGCATCCGGCCCGATCTATTGACCGACCAGACCTCGGCGCACGATCCGGTCCACGGCTACCTGCCGATCGGCTGGACCGTGGCCGAGTGGCGCGCCCGGCAGGACAGCGACCCGAAGGCGGTCGAGGCGGCGGCGCGGGCGTCGATGAAGACCCATGTGGCCACGATGGTGGAGTATTGGAACGACGGCGTGCCGACGCTGGACTACGGCAACAACATCCGGCAGGTGGCGCTTGACGAGGGGCTGGAGAACGCTTTTGCCTTCCCCGGCTTCGTGCCGGCCTATATCCGTCCACTGTTTTGCCGGGGCGTCGGGCCGTTTCGTTGGTGTGCGCTTTCGGGCGATCCGGAAGACATCCACCGTACAGACGCAAAAGTACGCGAATTGATGCCCGACGACACGCATCTGCATCAATGGCTCGACATGGCACGGGATCGGATCGCATTCCAGGGATTGCCTGCAAGGATCTGTTGGGTGGGTTTGGGCGACCGCCACCGGCTGGGCCTCGCCTTCAACGCGATGGTCGCCTCCGGCGAGCTAAAGGCGCCGGTCGTCATCGGACGGGATCACCTGGACAGCGGCTCGGTCGCCTCGCCCAACCGTGAGACCGAGGGCATGCGCGACGGCAGCGACGCGGTGTCCGACTGGCCGCTTCTGAACGCGCTTCTCAACACCGCCTCGGGCGCAACCTGGGTGTCGCTGCACCATGGAGGCGGCGTAGGCATGGGGTTTTCCCAACACGCCGGCATGGTGATCTGCTGCGACGGCACGCCAGAGGCCGCGCGGCGGATCGAACGTGTGTTGTGGAACGATCCGGCGAGCGGTGTGATGCGCCACGCCGATGCCGGATATGAGGAAGCGATCGCCTGCGCGCAGAGACACGACCTGAACCTGCCCGGCATTCTCTGATACCCGTCACTGCCGGCCAGCGGCGCCTGCGGGACCCATCGCGGGCGAATACGAGGATGGTGCGACATCGTTTTTCTGCTTGGCCTGCTCCGCATTTGCAGCGTCAGGTGGAAAGAAGGCGACGCAGTGTAAGTATTATTTCCGAAATTTCGTTGATTCCGTCACTTTTCTCGATATTTTTAGCCCATGATTGTTAGTTCCCATCCCACATTGGAGCATTCCCATGCCACCGCGGGCTCGGCGACGCAGCAAGCCTATCTCGCCCTTAGACGGATGATCGTGACAGGTGACCTGAAGCCCGGTGAAAAGCTGAAGATCGATGTGCTGCGCAAAAGGCTCGACACCGGCGCGTCGCCGATTCGCGAGGCATTGAGCCTGCTGACCTCGGATCAATTGGTCGAGCGCTTCGACAACCGCGGTTTCCGGACAGCCGCGACCAGCCACGCGAATTTCACCGAGATCCTGAACCTGCGCTGCGTACTGGAGGATATGGCGCTTCGCTCGAGCATTGCGCATGCAACCGAAACCTGGGAAGAGGCGTTGGTGCTGAGCCACCATCGCCTGGCGAAACAGCCCCGAACGGATGTGGAGGCCTTCGAGACCAGGCACAAGGCGTTCCATATGGCCCTGCTGGCCAATTGCGATTCGCCGATGCTGCTGCGGTATTGCGGCCAGCTTTACGACCTCAACATCCGCTACCGCTATCTTGCAGGGCGCGCGCTGGACTATCAGCGGCGCGACGTGACGCGCGAACATGCCGGCATCATGCACGCCGCAATCGACCGCGATGCCGAATTGGCGTCCGAGCGGCTGTTGAACCACTACCGGCAGACCGGGGCGTTTCTGTCCGGGCTGTTCGCCGGCGGGGCGCCCGGCTCGAGCTGAATTGCCAGGGGCGCTGTTATGTGGGCATTAGCCCATCCCAAAAAAATCGATAAAAATTGACTCCGGCCGAAAAACTCGGCAAACTCGACGAAACGAATACCCGGGGGGCGGTCATGCGATTTCTTGTCGGCACGGTGGCAGAGCGGACCGGCGTTTACGTCGTGAAGGACGGCAACGCGAAGGACCTGTCGGCGGCGCTGCCCGGCGTCCGCGGCGACCTGATGGGGCTGATCGACGCGCCTGAACGGCTGGCCGGGCTGAGCTATGACGGGATCGCGGCGCCGGAACGGCCGGTCGCATCGATCACTCCCGCCCTACCGGTCGCGGCGCCGGGCAAGATCATCTGCCTGGGGCTGAACTACGTCGACCACATCAAGGAAGGCGGCTACGACATCCCCGAATACCCGGCGCTCTTCATGCGGGCGCTGAATTCGATGATGCCGGCGGGTGCGCCGATGATCCGCCCGGCCTGTTCGGAAAAGCTCGACTACGAGGTCGAACTGATGGTTATCGTCGGCCGCGGCGGGCGCCACATCGCCGAGGCCGACGCCCTGGAACACGTCTTCGGCTATACGGTGTTCAACGACGGCTCGGTGCGCGACTATCAGCGCAAGACCCATCAATGGACGCCCGGCAAGAATTTCGACGCCACCGGCGGGATCGGCCCCGTCGTGGTGACGCCGGACGAGTTGCCCGAAGGCGCCGCGGGGCTGAAGATCGAAAGCCGGGTTGGCGACGAGATCCTGCAAAGCGCCACCACCTCGGACATGCTGTGGCCGGTCGCGCGGACCATCGCCACGATCTCGGAATTCGCCACGCTCGACCCCGGCGACATGATCGCCATGGGCACGCCGCCCGGGGTCGGCCACGCCAAAAAGCCCAATCCGCGCTGGCTGCGCCCCGGCGAGACCATCGAATGCGAGATCGAAGGGATCGGCATCTGCGCCAACCCCGTCGTGGCCGAGGAAGACCTGGCGAGGGCCGCCGAATGAACGCGCTGACCGGAGAGGCGCTGGAGGCCGCGCGCGCCAAGGCACAGGCCGAGTACCGCAGCCTGCGCGCCCGCAAGGGCCGGCTCGACGACGACAGCCTCGACCTGATCCTGCGCGAGGCGCGCAGCCACTATGCCTGGACTGACCGGCCGGTTCCGCGCGAGACGCTTGAGGCGATCTACCAGATCACCGCCGCCGGCCCCACCAGCATGAACACCTGCCCCGCGCGGTTCGTCTTCGTGACGACGGACGCGGGAAAAGAGAGGCTCGCGCCGGCGCTGAAGCCGGCCAACAAGCCCAAGATGATGGGCGCACCGGTGACCGCGATCATCGCCCACGACCTCGAATTCTGGACCCACCTGCCGTTTCTCTTCCCGCACGAGGACCGGCGGCACCTGTTCGAGGGCAAGGCCGCGCATATCGAGGCCACAGCGTTCCGCAACGCCACGCTGCAGGGGGCCTATTTCATGATCGCCGCGCGGGCCCTGGGGCTCGATGTCGGGGCGATGTCGGGCTTCGACAATGCAGCGGTCGATGCCGCGTTTTTCGCCGGCACCTCGTTGCGGTCGAATTTCCTGTGCAATCTCGGTTATGCGGACGAGACCGCTTTGTTCCAGAAACTGCCGCGGTTCGACTTCGACGCCGTCTGCTCGTTCGCGTGAGGCGCCATGGCGATCCGGCAAAAAACCACGATCAAGGCGCGGATGACAGGCCGCGGCATCAGCCATGCCCGCAGCGACGTGGCGGTGCGCGATCTGACCGGCATCATCGACGAACCGGTGGAGCGCGGCGGCACCAATCTGGGCCTATCGCCGACCGAGACCGCCTTTGCCGCGCTGATCGGCTGCACCAATGTGATCGGCCACAAATGTGCCGGCAAGCTTGGCGTCGAGATCGGCGATCTGAGCTTTGACATGGCGGTCGATTTCGACCGCCGCGGCGTATTGCTGATGGACGAGGTCGACGTCCCGTTCACCGCAATCACGCTGACGGTGACGGCGGACGGGCCGGCGAGTGCTGGCGATCTGCAGCGCGTCGCCGAGGAGACCGCCAAGTATTGCCCGATCTCGAAGCTCTTTGAGGCGGCGGGCACGGACCTGACCATCGAATGGCGCAAGGCTTAAGCGCGAAACTGGGAGGACGGACGATGATTGCGAAACTCACACGGCGGGCGGCCCTGGGGGCAGCACTGGCGCTGGCGGCGGCGCCGGCATTGGCCACCGAAACGATCAAGGCGGTGGTGATCGACGGCTATCCGGCGCGGGCGCTTTGGGTGACCGAATTCACCAACTTCTTCATTCCCGAGGTCGACAAGCGCCTGGCCGAGGCCGGCAATTACAAGATGGACTGGCAGGAAAGCTACGGTGGGTCCATCGTCAAGCCCAAGGGCGTGCTGGAAGGCGTCAAGCTGGGGCTCGGCGACATCGGCATCGTCACCACGATCTTCCATTCCTCAAAACTGCCGAGCCAGGCGATTTCCGCGGTGACCCCGTTCATCGCGCCCGACGCCCGCGCGGTGGCCAAGGCGGTGGACGAGATCGCCAATGAATTTCCGACGATGCAGAACGAGTTCGCCGCGCAGAACCAGGTCTACCTGGCGACCGGCGTGGTGTTGGACACCTATCAGCTGTTCTCGAAATCGCCGATCAATTCGCTGTCCGATATCGAGGGCGGCAAAGTCGCGGGCGCGGGCATGAACCTGCGCTATCTCGAAGGTATCGAGGGTGCGGCCGGCGTGCGCGGCGGGCTGACCGATTTCTACAACATGCTGCAGACCGGGCTCGTGGATCACGCGATGCTGTGGCCCGAGGCCGCCAAGACCTTCAAGATTGCCGAGGTCGCTCCTTACATGCTGCGGGTCGATCTGGGCGCGGTGAACTCCAAGACGATCACGGTCAACAAGGACTACTGGGACGGCCTGCCGGACGAGGTCAAGGACGTGCTGAGGGAGGTCGCCGTGCTTTACCGCGACCATGTCGCCGGGATAGCGATGGACCGCGCCGCGGCGAGCCGCGAGGCCTATGTCGCCGCCGGCGGCACCATCGTCGAGGCCAATGCCGACGACCGCGCCGACTGGGCCGCGGCGATGCCGAACATCGCCGCCGAATGGGCCACGGGGCTCGACGGCAAGGGCGAGCCCGGCACCGAGATGCTGCGCGCCTATCTCGGTAAGCTCGAGGCGTCGGGTTACACCGGCGTGCGCGACTGGACCGCGGATCTCGCCAGCAACTGACGGGAACATGTCGGAGGGGCCGGGGCCGATGCAGCGCGTTCTGAGGCCGGTCATCCTGGGCCTCGCCGCACTCACCGATCGCATCGCGATCGCCGCCAACACGATCGGGACCCTGGTCGTGTTGGCGCTTGTCATGGTGGTGAATTTCGACGTCGTGGCGCGCGGGGCGTTCAACGCGCCGTTTCTGGGCGCGGTCGAGGTGGTGCAGTTCTCGATGGTGCTGATCGTGTTTCTGCAACTGCCGGATGTGGTGCGGGTCAACCGTCTGACCCGGTCGGACGGGTTCCTGGTGGTGATCGGCACGCGGTTTCCCAAGCTCACCGCCGCGCTGCGGCACGTCATCGATGCGGTCTCGGCGGTGCTCATGGCGCTGATCGCCATCGCGATCTGGCCGGAATTCACCGAGATGTGGGAAACGCGCGACTATTTCGGCGTGCCCGGCGTCTTCACCGCGCCCTGGTGGCCGATCAAGCTGACGATCTTTCTCAGCGCGGTGCTCTGCACGCTGATCTTCGCGCTCAAGGTCCTGCTGCCCGCCGCCCGGCCGGAACTGGTGCGCCTGCCCGAGCATGAGGACGGCGCATGAGCCCGCTAGAGATCGGCCTGATCTCGGTCGTCGCCATCGTCGTTCTGATCTATCTGGGCGTCTACATCCCGATCGCGCTCGGCGTGGTCAGCTTCGTCTCGATCTGGCTGATGCGGGACAATTTCGACCTTGCGATGAACCTCCTGAAGATCGCGGTCAGCGACAGCGTGATGGAATACACCTTCGCCACAGTGCCGCTCTTCACCTTCATGGGGCTCGTGGTGTCGAAGGCGGGCCTGGGCGGCGACGTCTACGACGTGATGAGTTCGGGCTTCCGGCGGGTCAAGGGCGGCATCGGCATGGCCACGGTCGGCGCCAACGCGGTCTTCGCCGCGGTGACGGGGTCGTCGATCGCCTCGGCTTCGGTGTTTTCCAAGGTCTCGGTGCCGCAGATGCTGCACCACGACTACAACCCGCGTTTCGCGGTCGGCGTGGTGGCCGGCTCGTCGGTCCTGGGCATGATCATCCCGCCGTCGGCGATGCTGATCATCTATTCCTTCGTGGCCGAGCAGTCGGTGGGCGACATGTTCCTTGCCGGCGTGGTGCCCGGGCTGATGCTGGCGGTGGCCTATGTCGGCGCGATCTGGGCGATGGGCCGGCTGACGCCGCGCTTCGTCGGGGGCCGCGCCGCCGACGATTTCGAAATCATGCCCTGGTCCGAAATCGCGTCCAAGCTCGGCCCCACGGTGGCGCTGATCGTGCTGGTCCTGGGCGGGATCTACACCGGCTGGCTGACCCCGGTCGAGGCCGGCGCGGCCGGTTCGCTCGCCGCGCTGCTGATCGCGCTGGTGCGCCGCCGGATGAGCCTGCGCGGCTTTTGGGAGGCGCTTCTGGAGACCGGCCACATCACCGCAGCGATCCTGTTTCTGATCACCGCCGCCTCGATCTATTCGCGGATGCTGGGGCTTGCGGGGCTGCCGAACCAGTTGGGCGACATGCTGGCCGGCTCGCAGGCCGGGTTCTTCCAGATCATGCTGATCTATGTGCTTTTGATGCTGTTTCTCGGCACCCTTCTCGACACCGCCTCGATCATCCTGATCGTGGTGCCGCTGTTTCTGCCGCTGATCGAGCCGATGGGCCTCAGCCTGGTCTGGTTCGGCATCATCACCGTCGTCGGCGCCGAAATCGGGCTTCTGACGCCGCCGCTGGGGATTTCCTGTTTCGTCATCAAGGCCACGCTCAACGACGACCGGATCAGCCTGAAGGACGTGTTCCTCGGCGCCCTGCCCTTTGCCGCGGTCATGCTCGTCGTGCTGATCCTGCTGATCCGGTTCCCGGAGCTCAGCCTGGCCATTCTGAACTAAGGGAGGCGTCGATGCGCACCGTCACCAAGGACAATATCACCGAGGTCTTCACCGGCTATTTCGGCGAAGACACCGACCCGCGCGTGCGCGAGGTCTTGGGGGCGCTGGCGCGGCACATCCACGACTTCGCGCGCGAGGTGAACCTGACCCACGAGGAGTGGCGCAAGGGGCTGGAATTTCTGGAATGGGCGGGCCGGATCACCACGCCCGAGCGCAACGAGTTCGTGCTGTTGTCGGACGTGCTCGGCCTGTCGTCGCTGGTCGACATGCTGCATTCGGTGCCCGAGGCGACAAGTTCCTCGGTCCTCGGTCCGTTCCACGTCTCAAACCCGCCGCCCCTGCCCGTCGGCGGCGATCTGAAGCGCGACTTCGAGGGCGAGGTGCTGCTGGTCGAGGGCGTGATCCAGGACACCGGCGGCACCCCGATTCCGGGCGCGCAGATCGACGTCTGGCAGACCGCGCCGAACGGGCTTTATTCCAGCCAGGACCCCGACCAGGACATCTACTCGTTCCACGCCCTGATGACGGTGGGCGAGGACGGCCGCTATGCCTTCACCACCGTGCGCCCGGTCAGCTACACCGTGCCCAGCAACGGACCCGTGGGCGGCATTCTCGAGGCCGCCGGTCGGCATCCCTGGCGGCCGTCGCATCTGCATTTCATCGTCTCCGCCGAGGGCTTCCAGTCGCTGGTCACCGAGGTCTTTCCCGACGACGACCCCTATCTCGACGAAGACACCGTGTTTGGCGTGCGCGACGATCTGGTGATGACCTATGTCGACCAGCCCGCCGGCAGCTTCCCCGAGGGCCTTGCCCTGTCCGGCCAGGTGCCGGGGCCTTATGCGCGGGTCGATTTCGATCTGGTGCTGGCGTCCGCCTGACCCCCCGTTCTTGACCGGCGCCAGCGCACCGTGAAAGGTGGCGCCGGCGGCGCTGTGCCGCCGCGACGGAAGGCGTGCCGATGGCAAACCCGCTGAGACTAGGCGTCCTCGGCATCGACCACGGGCACATCTTCGGCATGCTCGGCCATATGCTGCGCGAGGGCTGCACCTGCCGGCGCTGGTGGACCGAGGGCCCCGCCGTCACCGAGGCCAAATTCCGCGAGGTCTTCCCGGCGCTGGAACGGGTCGAGGACCGGCGCCGCATCCTGGACGACCCAGACATCGACATGGTGCTGATCGCCGCCGTCCCCGCCGACCGCGCCGCGCTCGCGATCGCGGCGATGGAGGCCGGCAAGGACGTGATGGTCGACAAGCCCGGCTGCACCACGCTGGAGCAACTGGCGGCGCTGCGCGAGACGCAGGCGCGGGCGGGGCGGATCTGGACGGTGAATTTCTCGGAGCGTTTCCAGGTGCCCGCCGTCGCCCGGGCCGAGGATCTGGTGGCCGCGGGCGCCATCGGCCGGGTGGTCCAGACGGTGAACCTCGCCCCCCACAAGCAGAACCTGCGCACCCGGCCCGACTGGTACTTTCAGCGCGCCCGCTACGGCGGCATCCTGTGCGACATCGGCTCGCACCAGATCGACCAGTTCCTGCATTTCACCGGATCGCGCGAGGTCACCATCGCCCATGCGTTGGTCGAGAACACCACCCGACCCGATCTGCCGGGGTTTCAGGATTACGGAGAGGTCACGCTGGTCGGCGACCGCGGCCACGGCTTTGTCCGGGTCGACTGGTTCACCCCCGACGGTCTGCCGACCTGGGGCGACGGGCGGCTCTTTCTGCTGGGCACCGAGGGTACGATCGAACTGCGCAAATACACCGATATCGGCCGGAAGCACCGGACCGACACGCTCTATCTGGTCAACGGGGCAGAGAACCGCCGCATCGACTGCGCCGGCGGGCCCCTGCCCTATTTCCCACGCCTGATCGACGACATCCGCAACCGCACCGAGACCGCGGTCGCCCAGGCGCATACGTTCCGCACCATGGAGCTCGCGATCCGCGCGCAGATCGCCGCCGAGGCCACCGCCGATGTCTGACCCGCGCGCCGTCGCCATCGTCGGCGCCGGCATCGGCGCCGAGCATTTCCGCGCCTATCGCCGCCTGCCGGAGCGCTTCGCCGTCCGGACGATCTGCGAGCTCGACCCCGACCGCGCCGCGCCGCTGGTGGCCGAGGACCCGGGGCTGGCGGTCGAGACCGACCTCGCCCGGGTTCTGGCCGACCCCGCCATCGATATCGTCGATATCTGCCTGCCGCCGCATCTGCATCTCGACGCCTGCCTGCGCGCGCTGGCGGCCGGCAAGCACGTGATCTGCGAAAAGCCGCTGGTCACCGCGCTCCGCGACGCCGACCGCCTAGCCCAGGCCGAGGCGAGCGGGCGGGCCCGCATCTTTCCGGTGTTCCAGTACCGTTTCGGCCGCGGCGCAGCCCAGCTGCGCGCGCTGATCGACGCGGGTATCACCGGCACGCCGTTTGTCGCGACGCTCGAGACCCACTGGGATCGCGGCGCCGAATACTACGCCGCGCCGTGGCGGGGCACCTGGGCGGGCGAGCGCGGCGGCGCCGTCCTGGGCCACGCGATCCACATCCACGACTGGCTGAGTTTCGTCCTCGGGCCCGTCGCATCGGTTCACGCCGAACTGGCGACGCGGGTCAACCCCATCGAGGTCGAGGATTGCGCCGCGCTGGCGATCCGAATGCACTCGGGCGCGCTGGCCACCAGCTCGATCACGCTCGGCGCGGCCGGCGATACCAGCCGGATGCGGTTCTGCTTCGCCGGCCTGACCGCCGAGAGCGGCACCGCGCCCTACGCCCCGGCGGAGGACGCCTGGCGCTTCACCGCGCGCGACCCGGCGGATCAGCCCCGGATCGACGCCGTCGTCGCCGCCGTGCCGGAGACCCTGGGTGGGTTCGCGGGCCTGTTCAACGCGGTCGCCGATGCGCTCGACGGACAGCCCTCCGAGCCCGTGGCACTGGCCGACGCACGCCGATCGCTGGACTTCGTCACCGCCGTCTACGCCTCGGCCCGCACCGGCGCCCCGGTCGGCCTGCCCATCGGCCGAGATCATGCGCTCTATGACGGGTGGGCGCCCGACCCAAAGGCGTCCGTCGAGTAGCCCCGGGGGCAGGAGCGCCTTTGGCGGAGCCGGGTCCGCCGCCGACCCGCCCTAGGACCGCCCCTTCCACGGCACCAGCCAACGCTCTGCCCGGCGCATCAGGATGTCGATGCCGTAGCCGATGATGCCGATCAGGATGATCCCCATGATCACGATATCGGTCAGCTGGAACTTCGACGCCACCATGATCATCATGCCCGCGCCCTTCTCGGCGGCGACCAGTTCGGCGGCCACGACGGTGCCCCAGCACACGCCCATGGCGACGCGGGCGCCGGTGAAGATCTCGGGCAGGCTGTTGGGCACGATGACGTGCCGCATGATCTGCCAGCGCGAGGCGCCCAGCGAATAGGCGGCGTGCACCTTGGTGATGTTGACGCCCGACACGCCTGCGCGCGCCGCGATGGTCATGATCCAAAGCGCGGCGAGAAACAGCAGGATCACCTTGCCGACCTCGCCGATGCCGGCCCAGATGATCACCAGCGGGATCAGTGCCAAGGGCGGCACCGGCCGCATGAATTCGACGATCGGGTCGAACCAGCCTCGGAACCAGTCCGACAGGCCCATGGCATAGCCCAGCGGAATGCCGATCAGCGCGCCGAAGAAGAACCCCGCCACGACCCGGAACAGCGACCAGCCGAGATGCTGCAGAAGCGTGTTGTTCTGATAGCCTTCCGAGGCGATCTCGACGATCCGGCTCCAGACCGCCTCTGGCGAGGGCAGCCAGATCGGCTCCATCTGCCAGCCCTGGTAGGGGGTGATCAAAAGCGCGCCCTTGTCGGTCATCGTGACCGAGCCGTTGTCGATCCGGAACCGCGGCCGGTCCTGCACCAGGTTGCCGTCGGCGTCGCGCTGATTGGGGTCGAAATCGGTGGCCTGGCCGTCGACCTCGACGATGCGCGCGCCGTCCTTGCGGCTGACGGCGTCGTTGCCGTCCCACCGCAGCTGGCCCGAGCGGTACTTGATGATATTGATCGCGTCGTTCAGCGCGAACCCGTCGCCCTCGGCGATCTCCAGGTCCTCGGCCGCGCCCTTCTTGTCCTCGACCTGCCAGAACACGCTGGCGGTGTCGCGCTGGCCGTCGGGGCCCTCGACGACATAGTCGAACTGCCCCTTGCCCTGGTACGGGCCCGGCGCGTGGATCGGCGTCAGCTTGGACCCAGTGAACGCCCCCCAGATTAGGAAGATCGCCACAATCGAAATCACGCTGGCGGTCCGGTTCGCCGTCACCGCGCTTTCGTCGCCGAAGGTAACGGTCTTCAGCGAGGTGAAGTCGTGGCGCTGTTCGAGCCGAGAGGTGATGAACTTCACCACCAGGAAGGCGCCGATGAAGATCGCGATATAGATCAGAAGGATGGTCATGCCGCGCCCTCCGTCCGGCCCATGATCTCCTCTTCCATGTCCCAGATCATGTTGAGGATTTCCTCGCGGGTCAGCGCGTATTCGGCGTGGTGCTTGACCTCGCGCAGATCGGCGCCGACGCCCATTTCGGCAAAGGGCAGATTGTATTCCTTGTGGATCCGGCCCGGGCGCGGGGCCATCACGATCAGCCGCTCGCCCAGAAGCAGCGCTTCTTCCACCGAATGGGTGATCAGGATGATCGTCTTGCCGGTCTCCTTCCAGAGCTTCAGCACCAGGCCTTGCATCTTTTCGCGCGTCAGCGCGTCGAGCGCGCCCAGGGGCTCGTCCATCAGGATCACGTCGGGTTCGTTGGCCAGACAGCGCGCCAGCGCCACCCGCTGCTGCATGCCGCCCGAGAGCTCGTAGATCGCCTTTTCCTTGAAGTCGTGCAGGCCCACCACCTCGAGCAGATGATCGACCTTGCCGGCGCTTTCGGACTTCGGCACGCCGTTCATCCGCGGCCCGAAGGCAACGTTCTCGCGCACGTTCATCCATTCGAACAGCGCGCCCTTCTGGAACACCATGCCGCGTTCCTGGTGCGGGCCGGTCACCAGGTGACCGTTCAGCGTCACCGCGCCTTCGGTCGGCGCCAAAAACCCTGCGATGATGTTAAGAAGCGTGGTCTTGCCGCAGCCCGAGGGGCCGAGCACGCTCATCAACTCGCCGGTCTTGATGTCGAGCGAGACGTTCTTCAGCGCCTGCACGTGATCGCCGTTCGGCAGATCGAACCGCATCGAGATGGCGTCGAGGACAAGACCGGACATGTGCGCCCCCCGCTGTCGTATCGCAGGCCGCGGCCCCTGCCGGAGCCGCGGCCGATTTGGTCTACATGCCCGACGCCGCCTGCAGCGGGCCGGTGTTGACGGCGGCTTCGTAGCTGTCGAGCGCGGCGTCGATCGAGCCGGCACCGACGAAGATGTCGGCCACGCCCTTCATGAACGACTGCGCGCCGCCGCCGAGCCATTTGTCGCCCAGCTGATCGTCGACACCGGGGAAGGCGAAGGTCGCCATGGTCGCGGCGGTGGCCTCGTCGTCCATACCGGCGTCCTTGGCGATCACCGGGATCATCTTGTCGGCCTCCATGCCGCCGGCGTTCCAGACGGCGTTGGCGTCCGCCGTGACTTTCAGGAACTTGGCCAGCAACTCGCCCTCCTCAGCGACGAAATCGGCCGGCGCGCTGGTCACGTCGAAGACCAGGATGCCAAGCTCTTCCTTTTCGGCGCCGGTCAAGAGGATGTTGCCCGATTCCAGCATCCGGCGCAGCGCGCCGCCCCAGCCGCAGGCCATGTCGACCGAGGCCTGGCTCAACGCCGCGGCGCCTTCGGCCGGCGCCATGTCGACGATCTCCATGGTGCCGATATCGACGCCGAAATGGTTCATCTGGCTGAGGAACCCGTAATGCGCCGCGGTGCCCAGCGGCACGGCGACCTTCTTGCCGGCAAGCTCGCCGGCGGAGTCCTTGTCGATTTCCAGGTCAGCATGCACGACGCAGTTGTCATTGTCGGAATAGCTGACCGCCACGTCGACGATCTGGATGTCCTGGCCGGCCGACGCCGCGACCACGAAGGGCGGCACGCCCTGGCTGACCGAGATATGCACGTCGCCCGAGGCCATCGCCGCCGACATCGCCGTGCCGGTATCGAAGCTGACCCAGTTGATCGCAACGCCGAGCTCTTCCTCGTAGGTGCCGTTGACCTTGGCGTATTGGAACGGCATCGGCCATTCGAGGAAATAGGCGACGGTGATTTCGTCGGCCGCGGATGCCGCCTGCGCGAATACCGCCACGGCGGATGCGCACGCCGCGCCCAGCAATTTCGATTTCAGTTTCATTGGTTTCTCCCTTTTGGTCGTTTTTTTGCGCCGTTGCCCGGCTCTGTCTTTTGCATCGGGTTACGAAGAACCAAGTCGGCCTTCGACGCAACCCATAATCGTATGCTCCGCCGACTGTGCGTGGCGGAGTTCAGGCGACCATGGGACACGAGGTGTCTCACCCAATGTCCCAGAGCGGCATCTCAACCGCCGTCTGCGTCGCCCGCAAGTGCCGCAAGCCGGATATTGTCGGCGGCACGCTTACTGTGTCTGCCGCCTCAATCCCGCACGATCAACACCGAGACTTTCGCATATCGCGCGACCCGATCCGAGTTCGGGCCCTGGATTCGGTCCATCAATGACGGCTTATGCGCGCCGATCACCACCAGGTCGGCCTCCGACCGCTCGATGGCGTCCAGGATCATCTCGTAGACATTGCCGACCTCGACCAGGTGCTGCACCGCCCCATGATCGGGCAGCGTCTTGTTGATGAAGTCGTGCAGCTGCGCATTGGCCTCGTCGGCCGCCTTCTGCAGCGTACCTTCCTCGAAATAGGTGCCGACGATCGACATGCCGTAATCCGGGATCACCGTGACCACGCTCAAGGTCGCGCCATAGAACTTGGCCAGGTCGGCGGCCCGGCGCAGCACTTTTTTCTCGGCCTCGGCATGCTGCAGATCGACGGCGCAAAGGACGTGTTGGGTCATGCCAGGGCCTCCTCTCCGGCTTGGGCGCGCTTGCGGCGCAGTTGCAGCAGGAAGACGAGACCGAACAGCAGGAAGGCGGGCAGGTAGAACACCTCCTTTGGCATCCGGTCGGCCTTGACGTCGATCTCGACAAGCTCCCAGTCGAAATCGATGCCCAGCTGCTCCGCCGGGCCGCCGAAATTCAGGTTATCGACGAAGAGCTTGCCGTCCTCCTCTCGGAACTCGATCCCGGCACCGTCGAACAGCCGTGTCGGCCCGTCCGCACCCGACGCCCCGAGCGGCAACAGATACCGCGCATCCACCGGGTCGCCGTTGAGGTTTTCGCCCATCAGCCGGACGCGCAGCGAAGCATCGTCGCCGGCCTCCTGCGCCATGCTAAACAGCTCGGACCCAGGCCGCGTCTCGAATTCCGGCTGCAGCTGGTTCAGGAAGTATCCCGGCTGGAACAGCATGAACGCCACGACCAGCAGGATCGCGCTCTCCCAGATCTTCGACTTCACCAACAGGTAGTTCATCGTGCCGCTGGCGAAGAGCAGCATCGCGATCATCGCAATGATGAAGACGAACACCGCCTGCACCGGCCCGACGTCGATCAACAACAGATCGGTGTTGAAGATGAAGAGGAACGGCAACAGCGCCGTGCGGATCGAGTAGAAGAACGCCTGGAACCCGGTCTTCAGCGGATCGCCTTTCGAGATCGCCGCCGCCGCGAAACTGGCCAGGCCTACAGGCGGCGTCACATCCGCCATGATGCCGAAGTAAAAGACGAACATGTGCACCGCGACCAAGGGCACGATCAGCCCGGCCTGCGCGCCAAGCTCCACGACCACGCCCGCCATCAGTGAGGACACGACGATGTAGTTCGCCGTGGTCGGCAGCCCCATGCCCAGAACGATCGAGATCAGCGCCACGAAGAACAGCATCGGCAGCAACTTGCCGCCCGACAGGAACTCGACGAATTCGGCCATCACCTGGCCGATACCGGTCAACGTCACCGCGCCGACGATGATGCCGGCGACACCCATGGCGGCGGCCAGCCCGATCATGTTGCGCGCCCCCGCGATCAGCCCCTCCGCGATGTCGGCGATACCGGCCCGCATCTGCTCAACAACGTCCGACTGGCCACGGAAAAATGCCTTCAGCGGGTTCTGCGTGGCCAGGATCACCAGCATGAAGATGGTCGACCAAAACGCCGACAGCCCCGGCGATTTCCGCTCGATCATCAACAGATACATCAGCAGCAGGATCGGCATGATGTAATGGATGCCGGTCTTGAAGATCTCGCGGGTCGGCGGCAGATGCGTCATCGAATCGAGCGACATCTCCAGATCCGGCCCCTTCGCCGCGAACCGCACCGCGGCGATGTAGGCCACCGCCATCACCGCCAAAATCGCCCACAGCGAGGCGCCGCCGAACACCGTCCGCGCGGCCTCGACCAGAACGCCGCAAAGCCACAACAGCCCGCCTGCGATCACGATCGAGATCGCGATAATAAAGATCGCGCCGAGGATGAACTTGACCGGGTGCATCCGGCTGGTGCCCGGCATGCCCATCTTCAGGGCTTCGAGATGCACGATATAGACCAGCGCGATGTAGGAAATCGCCGCCGGGATGATCGCGGTCTTGACCACCTCGACGTAAGAGATGCCGACATATTCGGTCATCAGGAACGCCACCGCGCCCATCACCGGCGGGGTCAAGACGCCGTTGATCGACGACGAGACCTCGACCGCCCCGGCCTTCGTCGCCGGGAAACCGACGCGTTTCATCAGCGGAATGGTGAAGGTGCCTGTCGTCACCACGTTGGCAATTGACGACCCAGAGATCAGCCCGGTCGCCGCCGAAGCGATCACCGCCGCCTTGGCCGGCCCACCGCGCAGATGTCCGAGCGCGGCGAAGGCCAGTTGTAGGAAATAGTTCCCCGCCCCCGCCTGGTTCAAAAGCGCCCCAAACAGCACGAACAGGAACACGAACCCCGACGACACGCCCAGCGCCACGCCGAAAACTCCCTCGGTGGTCAGCCACATATGGCTCATCGCCTTCTCGAACGACGCGCCCTTCCACTGGATCACCTCGGGCAGGCCGGACCACGAGCCGAAGAAGACGTAGGACAGGAAAAACAGCGCCACGCCCATCAACGGCAGGCCGAGCGAGCGCCGCGCGGCCTCTAGCAGCAGTACGATGCCGATGCCGGCCATCACGATATCGACGGTGTTGGGGTTGCCGGTGCGGTCGGCGACGCCGCGATAGTCCCACCACAGGTAGGAGGCCGCGGTCGCGGCCACCAGCGCGGTCACCCAGGTCAGGATCGGGATCTTGTGGCGCGGCGAGGATTTCAGGCCGGGAAAGGCGATGAAAGCCAGGAAGACGGCAAAGCCCAGATGGATCGACCGCGTCTGGGTGTCGTTCCAGACGAAGCCCACCCAAAACGGCAGCGGCGAGGCGATCCACAGTTGATAGAGCGACCAAACCAGCGGGATCAGCCACAGCGCCCGGCGCCCGAACTTGTCCAGCGGTGCACGGCCCCCGGTATCGGCATCGGCGACGAAATCTTCCAGCGCCGGATCGGGTCCGGGTTGCTCTCGCGTGATGCTCATGGCGCGTGTCCCCCGTCGCTCGGCGTATCGTTTTGGCGTCCGCCCTGGACGCAAGGACCCGGCACGCAGGCGCGCCGGGGCTGTTTTGTCAGGCGTCGGGCCGGATTACATCCAGCCGCGCTCTTTGTAGTACTTCTCGGCGCCCGGGTGCAGCGGGGCGCTAAGGCCGTCCACGATCATCTGCTCTTCGGTCAGGTTGCCAAAGGCCGGGTGCAGCTTTTTGAAGTCGTCGAAATTGTCGAAGATCGCCTTGACCAGCACATAGACCACGTCTTCCGAGGTCGAGGCGTCGGTCACGAAGGTCGCCTTCGGCCCCCAGGAGGCGATGTCGTCGGTATTGCCGGGATACATGCCGCCGGGGATCATTGCCGCGGCATAGGCCGAGTTCTCGGCCAGTACCTTGTCGGTGTTCGAGGTGCTGAGATCGAGGATCGTGATATCGCAGGTCGAGGTCGCTTCCATCGACGACCCGTTCGGCAGACCCGCCGCCCAGATCGCGCCATCGATCTTGCCGTCGCAAAGCGCGGCGGACTGTTCCGAAGACTTCAGCTCTGCCGCCAGGCCCAGATCGCCCGGCCCGATATCGTTGGCGGCCATCAGCGTATCGGCCAAGACCCGCGTGCCCGAGCCGGGGTTGCCGATGTTGATCGACTTGCCGGCCATATCTGCGACCGACGAAATGCCGCTGTCGGCGCGCACCATCACGTGCAGCGGCTCCGGGTGCACCGAGAACACAGCGCGCAGGTCGCCATAGGGCTCGTCTCCGTCGAACGCGCGCACGCCCTCGATTGCCGCCGATTGCACGTCGGACTGCACCACGCCGAAATCGAGCTCGCCCTCGCGGATCGTCCGGGTGTTATAAACCGACCCGCCGGTCGATTCGACCGAGCAGCGGACGCCATGCTCTTTGCGGTCCTTGTTCACCAGTCGGCAGATCGCGCCGCCGGTGGGATAATAGACGCCGGTCACGCCGCCGGTGCCGATGGTGATGAATTGTTGGGCTGAAACGGCACCCGCAAAACCGATCGAGGCCACAAGGGCCGCCCCGGCAAATGTCAGTCTGGTCATCGTCATCATGAACACTCCCTGTTTTTTGATCCCACGACTTGAAGGCATTGCGCCGATTCCTTCAACCAGAAATTCATCCGCCACATTGGGCCGCGCCCCAGTCATCCGCTGTTAACGCCGGGCAAAAACGACACCAAGAAGCCGTTTCCAGGGTGTCGCCGCCCGCGCGTTTCTGGAACGGTGCCCCCGACCCGGAACCAGCCAGAGCCCGACATGGCCACCCTTCCCTCTCACGCCCCCGTCGTCGTCATTGGCGGCGGAATCATGGGCTGCTCGACGCTCTACCATCTCGCCAAGATGGGCGTGACCGACGCGATCCTGATCGAGCGCAACAAACTCACCTCCGGCACCACCTGGCACTCCGCGGCCCAGGTCCGTGCGCTCAGGCATTCGCGCAACCTCACCCGGATGATCCAATACTCGGTCGACCTCTACAGCCAGCTCGAGGCCGAAACCGGCCAATCCGTCGGCTGGATCCAAAAGGGCTCACTGTCCATCGCCACCACCCCCGACCGCCTGACCCATATCCGCCGGCAAGAGGCGCTGGCCCACGCCTACGGCATCGAGGCCACCTCGATCACCGCCGCCGAGGCGGCCGAACGCTGGCCCTTGATGCGCACCGACGATGTGCTCGGCGCCGTCTGGTCCCCGGACGACGGCCGCGTCAGCCCGTCGGATGTCTGCGCCGCGCTGGTCAAGGCCGCCAAGGTCCTCGGCGCGAGGGTCTACGAAGACACCGCCGTCACCGGCCTCCTCACCGAACAAGGCCGCATCCGCGGCGTCGAGACCAATCAAGGCACCGCGATGTGCGACGCCATTGCCCTCACCGCCGGGCTCTGGTCGCGCGAGGTTGGCGCCATGGCCGGCGCCGAGGTTCCGCTTTGGCCCTGCGAGCATTTCTACCTGCTCACCAAACCCGTCGACGGCATCACCGGCAACATGCCGACGCTCAGCGACCACGACAGCCACCTCTACATCCGCGACGATTCCGGCGGGCTGCTGGTCGGCTGCTTCGAACCCATGGGCAAGGCGATCCCCCCGGGCGTCCTGACCGAGGACTTCGCCTTCGGCCTCCTGCCCGAGGATTGGGACCATTTCGAACCGATGATGCTGAATGCCCTCCACCGCCTGCCCGCGCTGGAGACGGCCGAGGTCAAGATGCTGCTAAACGGTCCCGAGAGTTTCACCCCCGACGGCAGCTTCATGCTGGGCGAGACCGCCGAAACCCGCGGTCTGTTCTTCGGCTGCGGCATGAACTCCGTCGGCATCGCCAGCGGTGGCGGCGCCGGCATGAACCTCGCCCACTGCATCGTGCACGGCCACACCGCCTATGACCTGACCGAGGCCGACGCCAAGCGTTTCGACCCCGTCTTCAACTCCGCCGAGCACCTCATGGCGCGCGCCCCGGAAATCCTCGGCACCCATTACGACATCGCGTATCCCGGCAAGCAGCTCAAAACCGCCCGCAATCTGCGCCGGCTTCCTCTTGACTCCGAATACAGTACCGCAAGCGCCCATATGGGCCAATTCTACGGCTGGGAGCGCCCGCTCTATTTCGGCAAGACCGCCGAACCGCGCCTCACCTTCGCCCGCCCCGACTGGCACGACCAAGTCAGGGCCGAGGTCCTGGCCGCCCACGAAGCCGCCGCGATCTTCGACGCCTCGCCCTTCGGCAAGATCGACGTAGCAGGCCCCGACGCCGAAGCGTTCCTTCTGCACGTCTGCGCCGGCCACATGGCCCGCGCGCCAGGCTCGGTGATCTACACCGCCGTCCTGAACGACCGCGGCACCTACGAATCCGACCTCACCGCGCAGCGCCTCGCTCCCAATCACTACCGCCTCTTCACCGGCACCGCCGCGATCAAGCGCGATCTCGCCTGGTTCCGCGCCCAATCCGATGGCTTCGACGTCGGCCTTGCCGAAGTCACCGAGGCCTACGCCACCCTCGCACTGATGGGCCCCCACAGCGCCCGCACCGCCGACGCGCTCGGCGCAGACGCCCTGCACGACATAGGCTACTTCAAACACGCCCCAGCAAAGATCGCCGGCATCGACACCCGCGCCGCACGGCTGAGTTACGTGGGCGAGTCCGGCTGGGAGATCACCTGCCGCGCCGAAGACGCCCCCGCGCTCTACGCCGCGCTGACTGCCCAAGGTGCCAAACCCGCGGGGCTCTACGCCCAAACCGCGATGCGCATCGAAAAGGGCTTTTGCGCCATGGGTCACGAACTCGACAGTGACGTCTCGCCCATCGAGGCCGGCCTCGCCCCTCTCACCCGCAAAGCGGGCGGCTTCGTCGGCTTCGAGGCCATGCAGACCCGCCTGGCCGAGGGCGCACGGCCCAAGATCGTCTCGCTGACCCTCGACGACCCGCAAGCCGTCCCCCTCGGCCACGAACCGATCTATCACGGCGGCCGGATCGTCGGCCAAACCAGCTCCGCCGCCTTCGGCCATCGCATCGGAAAACCCGTCGCCTTGGCCCAAATCGACACACCGCTCCCCAACGGCGCCTGCGTCCAGATCGACATCGCCCGGACCCTTTTCGACGCCACCGTCAGCCACGGCCCGCTTTTTGACCCAACCGGTGCCCGCATGCGCCAGCCCCTTGCCGCCGCCGCCTCCCCGGCCTAGGAGGCCCCCATGTCCCACGTCTTCCCCCGCCATTGCCACGCCGACCTGCCGACCGCCGTCTCGGGCGACGGCTGTTACCTGATCGACCGATCCGGCAAGCGCTATTTCGACGGCTCCGGCGGCGCCGCGGTCAGCTGCCTCGGCCATTCCAATCTCCGCGTCGCACAAGCGATCAAGGACCAGGTCGACCGCCTCGCCTTCGCCCATACCGGGTTTTTCACCTCCGACCCCGCTGAGGCCCTGGCCGACGTGTTGATCGAGAAGGCTCCCGGTGCGCTCGACCGCGTCTACTTCGTATCCGGCGGGTCCGAGGCGATCGAGGCCGCGATCAAACTCGCCCGGCAGTATTTCACCGAAAAGGGCGAACCCCAGCGCCGCCACCTCATTGCGCGCCGCCAAAGCTACCACGGCAACACGCTGGGCGCGTTGTCTGTCGGCGGCAACGCCTGGCGCCGCCAGCAATTCGCGCCGCTGCTGATCGAGGTCAGCCACATCGCGCCCTGCTACGAATACGCCGAGCGCGAAGACGGCGAGAGCCTATACGACTATGGCCAGCGCGCCGCGCAGGAGCTGGAGGACGAAATCCTCCGTCTCGGCCCCGACACCGTCATGGCCTTCCTCGCCGAACCCGTCGTCGGTGCGACGCTCGGCGCGGTCCCGGCCACGGAGGGCTACTTCAGACGTGTCCGCGAGATCTGCGACCGCTACGGCGTGCTGCTGATCCTCGACGAGGTGATGTGCGGCATGGGCCGCACCGGGCACCTCTTCGCCTGCGAGGCCGACGGCGTGGCGCCGGACATCCTGTGCATCGCCAAGGGCCTCGGCGCAGGCTACCAGCCGATCGGCGCGATGCTTTGCACCGCCGCCATCTACGACACCATCGCCGCGGGTACGGGCTTTTTCCAGCACGGCCACACCTATCTCGGCCACCCCGTCGCCACCGCCGCCGGGCTCGCGGTGCTGCGCGAGTTCGAGACCCACGGGCTGGTCGACCGCGCCCAGGCGCTTGGCCCGGCGGTCGAGGCCAAGCTGCGCGCCCGCTTCGGCCAACACCCACATGTCGGCGACATCCGCGGCCGGGGGCTGTTCTGGGGCCTCGAATTCGTCGCCGACCGCGAAACCAAGGCGCCGTTCGACCCCGCGCGCGGGCTGGCGGGCAAGCTGAAGAAGGCGGCCTTCGCCGAGGGCCTGATCTGCTACCCGATGCCCGGCACCCGCGACGGCAAACACGGCGACCACGTGCTGCTGGCGCCGCCGTTCATCGCGCGCGAGGAGGAACTGGACGCGGCGTTCGACGCGCTCGGGCGGGCGGTCGAGCGAGTGCTGGCGGCCTGAGTTCGAATCGCCTTCGGCGATCCGACCGATGCGAGGGGGTTTCACCCCCTCGCGCTCCCCTAGCGTATTTCTGAAGAGATGAAGGGAGCCGCGTTGGCTATGTGGTCATTTGCCAGACCCCGGCTGGCTCACCCGAGGCGCCGCAGCAACTCCAGCGACGGTTCGCCGGTCACCGGCAGGCCGACGCTCTGCTGATAGGCGCTAATCGCCTCGCGAGTCTTGGACCCGATCACCCCATCCGCATCGCCGGCATCGAACCCCGCCGCCGTTAGCCGCCGCTGCAAGAGCTTGCGGTCGGCGATGGTCATGCCCGCGGCATCGGGCGGGAACCTCCCTTGGATCGGGGGACCACCGCGCAGCCGGTCCGACAGGTGCCCGACGCCGATGACGTAATTCACCGCGTTGTTGTACCGCGTCAAAACCGTGAAGTTGCGGAAGATCAGAAACGCCGGTCCGCCCGCGCCGGCCGGGATCAGGACCGAGGCGGCGCCGGCCTCGGGCAATGCTCCAAAGGCTGCCTGAACACCTAAGCCGCGCCACTCCAGTACCGATTTCGACGTGCCGCGCCCTGCGAGCCCGGCATTGAACCCCGCAGGTAACCGCACCTCAACGCCCCAGGGCTGCCCGCGCCGCCAGCCCGAACGGTTGAGATAGGCCGCCGCCGAGGCGAGCGCGTCGGTCGGGTCGTCCGACCAGATGTCGCGCCGCCCGTCGCCGCGGAAATCGACCGCGAAGGCCTCGTAGGAAGTCGGGATGAACTGCGTATGCCCCATCGCGCCGGCCCAACTGCCGAGCATCCGCGCCGGCGTCACGTCGCCGCGCTGCAGGATGCGCAGGGCCGCAATAAGCTGCTGTTCGAAAAACGCCCCGCGCCGCCCGTCATAGGCCAGCGTCGCCAGGGCCGAGATCACCGGAACATCGCCGCGGCGTTCGCCGAACCGGCTTTCGACGCCCCAGACTGCAGCGACCACATGCGCCTCGACCCCGAACCGCGCCTCGATCTCGGCCAAGAGCGGGCCGTGGCGCACCAGCATTGCCCGCCCCGTCGCCACCCGCGCGTCGTTAGCAACGATCGCAAGGTAGTCCTCGAGCGTGCGCTTGAACTCGGTCTGGTTGCGGTCGCGGTCCACCACGTCTGGCAGGAACCCGACGCCTCGCAGGCCGGCGTCGAGCGTCGCCGGCTGAATGCCCCGCGCCAGGGCCCTGGTCCGGAACGCCGCGACCCAGGCGTCGAAGCCCGGGTTCTGCACCGGGCGGAACGCGGTGCGGGCGGCCGGTGTGTCGACCGGTCCGCCGCCGCCCATGCATCCGGACGCGGCCAGCGCCGCCAGACCCGCCGTCACGCCTCGCCGTGAGATGCCCATGCAATTGCCTCCGAGACTTTGGCGCCACCCTATGCGCAGCGGCCGCGACGGCAAAGCCGAAAGCGTTCGGGCCGGGAGTGTCGGATCGCTGGCGCGATCTGACCGGGGCGAGGGCGTACCACCCCCTCGTGCTCCCCCAAATTGATCTTGACGAGAAGAAGCCGCGGGCGGATCGGCGCGGCCGGTCAGCGGCGGCGGGCAAGAGTCGCGACGAGTTCCGGCACCACGATCAGCGGCAGGGCGAGGGCGGCGATCAGGAGCCATTCGCCGCCGCCCAGGGGGACGGTGTGCAAGAGCGCCTGCATGGGCGGCAGATAGACCGCCGCCATCTGCGCCAGGAGCATCGCCACCAGGGCGACCAGAAGCAGCGGGTTGGAAAACCACCCGATCCGCCAGCAGGGCTGGGTCAGCGAGCGGAAGGCGAAGACGCTGACCTTTTCGAAGACCACCATCGCGGTGAAGGCTGCAGTGCGCGCCAGATCCTCGCCCTGGGGCAGCAGGTGGTAGAACAGAACCAGGCTCGCCGTGCTGGTATAGGCGCCGAACATCAGGATGATCGCCAGCCCGCTTGCGCCCAGGACCGGCGCGTCCTTAGCCCGGGGCGGGCGCTTCATCTGGTCGTCCTCGGCCTTCTCGACGCCGAGCGCCACGGCCGTGACCCCGTCGGTGACCAGGTTCATCCACAGGATCTGCGTCGCCAGGAACACCAGCGGGCCGCCGATCAGGATGTTGACCAGGATCGCGATCACCTCGCCGGCGTTCGAGCTGAGCAGGTAACGGACGAACTTGCGCACATTGTCGAATTGCCGCCGGCCCTCGCGGATCGCCCGCACGATGGTGGCGAAGTTGTCGTCGAGCAGCACCAGGTCGCTGGCGTCCTTGGCTACCTCGGTCCCCCGCACCCCCATCGCCACGCCGATATCGGCCTGCTTCAGCGCCGGTGCGTCGTTGACCCCGTCGCCGGTCATCGCCACGATCTGCTGCGCCGCCTGCAGCGCTTGGACGATCCGCATCTTGTCACCCGGCTGCACCCGAGCGAACACCACCGGCCCCTGCAGCGCGGCCGCGAGGCCTGCGTCATCCATTGCCGAAAGGTCCGCGCCGGTCAGCACCGCCTCGGCGCCGACACCCACCTCAGCCGCGATGGCCGCCGCCGTCACCGGCCCGTCGCCAGTGATCATGATCACGCGGATGCCTGCCGCCTGGGCGCCCGCCACGGCAGAGCGGACCTCGGGCCGCGGCGGGTCGATCATGCCGGCGAGGCCCAGGAACACCAGCCCCTCCTCGACGATCTGGCCGTCATCGACCGGCCGCGTCGCCAGGGCGATCACCCGCAGGCCGCGCTCGGCCATCTCGGCATAGGCCGCCCGCACCGCCTGCCGATGCGCCTCGGTCAGCGGTGCCACGGCGCCCTCCAGCACTGAGGAGCAGGCGGAAAGCACCACCTCCGGCGCGCCCTTCATGAAGATCGAACAATGGTCGCCCGACCGCGCCAGCACGCTCATCCTCTTGCGCGCGCTGCTGAACGGCAGTTCCTGCAGAGTATCTCCCGGATCCGGCACCGGCGCCCAGCCCTTGTGGGCCAGCGTCACCAGCGCGCCCTCGGTCGGATCGCCGACCATCTCCCAACCGCCGGGAGCATGGTGGAGGCGGGCGTGGTTGCAAGTGACCGCGGCCTCCAACAGCAGACCCAGCCCCGGGTCGTCCTCGGCGCGCACCCGCACGCCGTCCCTGGCGATGTGCCCGCGCGGATCGTAGCCGGTTCCGGTCACCTCGAAGCTGGCGCCCGGCATCCAGACCTCGGTCACGGTCATCTTGTTTTCGGTCAGCGTGCCGGTCTTGTCGGTGCAGATCACCGTCGCCGCGCCGAGCGCTTCCACCGCCTGCAGCCGCCGGGCGAGTGCCTTTTGCCGTGCCATCGCCCGCGCGCCGAGCGCCAACGTGATCGTCACCACCGCCGGCAGTCCCTCAGGCACCACCGCGACCGCGAGCGACAGCCCGGTCATGAACATCTCCAACAGCTCGCGCCCCGCGATGAGCCCGATCGCCACGATCAGCCCGGCGATGCCTAAGGCCGCCGCGCCGAGCTGTTTCGCCAGAAGGCCCAGCTTGCGCTGGATGTTGGTCTCTTTCTCGCCGACGGACCCGGTCAGTTCGGCGATCTTACCGAAGGCGGTGTCGATACCGATCGCCTTGACCCGCCCCTCGGCGCGCCCGTCGACCACCGCCGTCCCGGTGAGAAGCTCGGGCGTGTCGTCATCGTGATGCCGCGCAACCGGCACCGACTCGCCGGTCAGGACGCTTTCGTCGAGCTTCAACTGCACCCCGTAGACCAGCGTCAGGTCCGCCGGCACCCGGTCGCCGGCTTCCAGCAGCACCAGGTCTCCCGGCACCAGCTCGCGCGCCTCGACCACCTGCTCGCGCCCGTCGCGGATCACCACCGCCTGCGGTGACAGCATCGATTTCAGCGCGTCGAGCGCCGTTTCCGCCCGCCATTCCTGTATGAAGCCCAGGATGCCGTTCAGCAGGATCACCAGCCCGATGGCCAGCGTATCGATGGTCTCACCCAGGAAAAACGCGACCCCAGCGGCCAGGACCAGGATCAGGATCAGCAAGCCCTTGAACTGCCGCGCGAAAACCTGCAGCGGCGAGACCCGCCGCCCCTTCGGCAACTCGTTCCAGCCATGGCTTTCACGCAAAAGCGCCACCGCCTCGGCGGTCAACCCGTTCCGGTCGTTTACGGCGGTGTCCGGCATGCCTGTCCCATCGCGCTTCCGGGCTTGAATAGTACGGAACCTACCCGGTCAGCCTTGAGCGACATCAATCCAGGGCACAAGGGCGTTCGATTGATGGAAGGTGACGGCCCGGTGAATTGCGGGGCGGATTTGGCACGCCGCGATCGTAGCCGCAATTCCTCGGGCACGGAATCAAGGCCGCAGGCCGCCGTGCCCATCGCCGACCCGCCCCG